>JBJMTO010000059.1:0-70012 GCA_045811665.1 Bradyrhizobium sp. | reverse complement strand
CGACTGCGGAGACAGTCGAATGCGATAAAATGGGTCGTGCCGGCGCAGCGTTCTCGAACGACGGCTCATAGGCCGGCTGGCGACGTAACGCCTTGGCTTCGGTGAATTCGATGTCGTCCTGCGGCTCGACCTTGCTGAAAGTCGCCGCCGGCGGTGCCGGATCAGGCAGCGCCATCTCGTCAGTCAGTTCGAATACGTCGGCCTCCGGCTGCGCCGGCCTGATGTCCTCCTCGGGCGTCGCCGCATCGAGGCTCGCCAGCATCGCATCGATGTCGTCCTGGTTGTTGCTGGCGGCCGGTTCGGGTGCAGGCGGCGGTGGTGGTGGTGGCGCGGGCGGGGCCGGCTTCGGTGCGGCGGCGGCCGGCTTCGGCGCAGGCGCAATCGCTGACGGCGGGATATCCTTCATCACGGCGGGCTTCGCAGCAGCGGGCGGGCTCGCCGCCTTTTCGGCAGCACCAGGCTTCGCCTCGTCGTCGGCAATGATGCGACGGATCGACGCCAGAATCTCCTCCATCGAGGGCTCTTGAACCTTCGCGGGCTGCGTCATTTCCGACTCCACATCATCAACGCCCTCGCATGCGTCTTACACCAAGCTAAACGGGATTTGCCGCTTCCGGATATGCAGGCCGGGATTTTCATCACACAAGCCTGACTTGTCCCCAGATCAAGCGCCGCGCGGCACTGCCCGGCTCCTGCCGTTGTTCACGTCACCTGGGCCTCACCGCTGATACCGGATGCGTCGCGAATCGCCCGGCTGCCTTGATAAAGGTACGTCACCGCAACATTCGTACGCAAGCAACGCTCAAGGAGAGCGTCGCCTTGCTGTAACTGGTCAATCAGCGCCCGTCAGGAGTACGAACGCCGAACCAGCTATCCCGGACCTGATGGTAGTGCACACTCGGATCGTACACGGTGGTGGCGAGATTGAGCACTTGAGGCGACAACCGGCCGATCGTGTTCAGCACGGCATAAGACGCCACAACTCGATCGTGCTGCGCAGTCACCAGCGCGACCCGCGCGTTCACCAGGGCCTGCTGCGCGTTCAGTACGTCGAGGGTGGTCCTTTGTCCGGCCTTCGCCTCTTCGCGCACGCCATTGAGTGCGATCTCGGAGGCAGTCACCTGGGCTTGCGCGGAGGCGACCTGAGCCTTGCCAGCCACCAATTGTCCCCATGCGGTCACGGTGTTGGCACGGGTCTGATCGCGGGTTTGCTCCAGCGCCAGGCGCTGCTGCGCAAGATTTTCCTTTGACTGCCGGATCAGCGCGTATTCGCCGCCGCCCTGATATATCGGCACCGAAAGCTGGGCGACAGCGGCGGCGTTGAAATTGCGGAAAACGGTCAATGTCTGCTCGTAGGCTTGCTGCACCGAGGCCTGAAGATTGACGGTCGGCAGCAGAGCACCTTCATTGACCTTCACCTGAAGGTAGTTGACATCGATGCCGAACATCGCGGCAGTCACGTTCGGATTCTCGATCAAGCTCAGGTCAACAGCCGCCGGCAGCGTTCCCGGCAGGAATCGATCGACCGGAGATCCCGGAGCAAGCTGATCGGGTTCGTTGCCGATGATGCGCCGGAAATTCGCCCGGGTCGTCGTCAGGGTAGCTTCGGCGGCCAGCAACTGGGTTCTGCCGGCGGCAAGTTGCGCCTCGGATTGCGCCACGTCGGTCCGCGTGACCTCTCCCACGTTGAAACGATCGCGGGTTTGTTTCAGCGTCTGCTCGAGAACGCGCACGTTGCTGCGCTGAACCTCGACGATCGCCGAGTCCCGCAGATAATCCATGTATATCGTCGCTGCGGCAAGCAGCACGGTCTGTTCGAGCACCCTCAGCGCTTCGCGAGCGCCTGACACCTGGCTCTCCGCCGCGCGGGTCCTGTTGGCGGTCTGCTGCCCATTGAAAAGCGTTTGCGACACCGTCAGCCCAGCGCTGCGCGGCGCGTTGGTGCCGTGAATTTCAGTCCTCACGATCTGATTGGGTGTGCCACCTGCGGTCGTATTCGTGTCGCTGTACTGGAAGCCGGCGGTGGCGGTCAGCGCGACCCGGGGGCGATAGCCGGATAGTGCCTGCGGCACGTTTTCGTCGGTCGAGCGGACCTGGGCGCGCTGGGCATTCAGCTGCGGGTTGTTCTGATAGGCGCGCACCAGCGCACCGTCGATGGTATCCGCCATAACGGGCAGCGGCCCCACACAGGCCATCAGCAGGACCGCAGCCGCAGCTCCGGTAACCAACTTCACCCGACCCATCCTTGGCGATCCAATCATCCGTTCGCCGGCTCCAGCGCGCTTGAACCGGTTATCATCTCATTCCGAGTCAGCATCCCGCCCCACCATATTCCGGGCCTGACAGAGACGGAACCCCGCCTCGGCCAAACGCGATGGAAAGTCTTGACGTGCAGCATCCGGGCCACAGTTCTGATATCAGAATGGAATTAAGGGACTACCAAGGCTAAAAAACGAACGCGGGAAGACGTTCCAGGCCCGGCAAAACCGGCGCCCATGCATCGAAAAGCGCCCGGCTCCCAAGATCGCCATGCGAGCGCGTGACGATCGTGGCGCGCGGCGGCTTCTCAATCGCAAAAACGCCTACCAGGCGCCCCCCTTCCGCCAGCTGCTCGTAAAGCCCGGTCGGCGTGACTTCGGTGGCCCCGTCGAGGATGATCACGTCATACGGAGCGTTGTCAGGCGCCCCCTTCGCAGGTGCATTGGCACTAAACGTGACGTTGCGCAGCCCCAGTTGAGCCAGAATTTCGTTGGCCTTGGTCGTCTGGACCGGATCGCTTTCGGTCGCCACAACCTGGTTGGCAAAGCTGGCCACCACGGCGGCGACATAGGCCGGCGCGGTCCCCGCCACCAGGACTCTGTCGGCTTCCGTGATTTCGGCGGCCTGCAGCATCTTGGCCGTGACCGCAGGCTTGATCAGGAACCGCTTGGGTCCTTCGCCTTGGCGCAGCTCGAGATCCATGTCCAGATATGCCAGCGCGTGCTGATGCCCGGGAACGAACGCCTCCCGCGGGACGCTGAGCATCGAATCCAGAATTCGGATATCAGTGACGTCGCTCGGACGCACCTGGCCATCGACCATTTTCCGGCGCGCGTTCGAGAAGGCGGACATTGAGGGGATCATCCTGCAAGCTGCGGCAAATTCCGCGAGGAGCTCTAAACCCGGTCATCTCTGGTACAAACTCCGCCGGAAGGCAACGCCGATCCAGGCTGGCGATGGAATCAGCCACTTTGACGCTTGCCTCTAGCCCTGGGTGAGATGCGGACCAGCGCGACCACGGGAGGGAACGGTGGGGCCAGCAGCCGTTTCACAGGCCTTTCATCAGCCACCGACGAGCATATTTCGTCCTTTGCAACGCTGAAGGCCTTTGTTATACGCTCCCGCGTGCGAACAAGGTCTTCGCCTATTCCTCGGTAGCTCAGCGGTAGAGCATTCGACTGTTAATCGAATGGTCGCTGGTTCGAATCCAGCCCGGGGAGCCAGAAATATCAATCGCTTACTTTGCAATTTCCAATTCGGCGAAACCGGCCGTCTCTGCACCGTGGCTGCAAATCGGTCGTGCTGGAGGCACTCTTAGACCCGGCCATGTCGGGGCAGCGATTGAGGTTGAAATTGCGGATCCGGCTCGGGAGCTCGCGCACCTGGCGCAACACTTCAACAGTCCACTCACGGGCGCAAAACGATCGAGGCGCTTGCAAAATCAATTGGACTTGGGATGGAAAGCGCGGATTTTTGGGAGGCGCTCGCCGCCATCCAGCGCCGCATCCAAGCTTTAGAAACTCTTGTGAACGAAGTCACCGACGAACATTTCGATCACGATCAGAAAATTCTCGTGAAGCGCCAGCAACCTTCGATCTTCGTTGCACCCTCAATTTGCCGCCAACAGTTGGGAGGGCAACCTCAAGCAATTCCTGCCCGAAAGCAACATCACCGCTCTGACGATGTTTGGTCGATCGCGCGTCGGGTTCGGCCTCTCAGGGTGATTCCTGAAAAACCAAGGCCTTCTGAGCCGTTGCTGCTATCAGCACCTGCCGCGATCAAGCCGGAGGAACCAGCGATAGATCAGCCCGTACCGCAGGAACAGTGAGTGGGGGGCGCGGACCGGGCCGCCGCCCTGATTGTGCCGACCGGCCCTGGAGCTTGACCCTCTCTGAAGACTCGTTAGTGAACGAAGGTCTCAGGGCTTCTTCATACAAAGACCAAGGCTCGGGTTCGTGCCGCATTTTGCTCCATCTGGCGCTCCACCGCTTGGGCAGAACACCGCGACCAATGTTTCGCTCGCGTCGCAACTCACAACGCCGTCGACCTGAACAGATCGGAAGGAAGTGCCAGCTGCTCCGGGGTCTCCTTTATCCCCTTTGTCGCCTTTTGCTCCAGGCGTACCCTGCGGTCCCTGGGGGCCCTGTGGGCCGGGCTGTCCCTGAGGGCCAGGAACACCTTGCAAACCTTGTGCGCCCTGTGGCCCCGCCGGTCCCTGAGGCCCAGGCTCCCCCTTTTGGCCGGGCTCTTTTCCGCAGCCGGAGAGAGTCACCGTGATGCCGACGACAAGAGCCAAAACAAACTTTTTCATTCTGATGCCTCCGGTGCAAACGCACCCGGCCATTAAACGGGCGAAGTCACCGCCCGGCAACCGAAAACCCGGTGTTGTTCTTCTGGACTCAATCTCCGAGCGCACCTATTTAATCGGCATGTTGCGCAAGCTTGAGTATCTGCCGTGCATTCAGGTAAAGCACGACGGCTACCGCCTGATCGTCCAGCGCGATGGGAAGCGCGTACGGCTGCTGACGCGCCGCGGTACGATTTAGTCAGACCGTTACCCCCTGATCACAGAGGCGGCTCTCAGGCTCCGGAAATGGTCATTCGTGATTGACGGGGAAGCCGTGGCGCTGGGGCCGGACGGGATCTCCGACTTCGCCGCTCTGCACGACCGGAAGCGCAATTCAGAGGTGAGGCTGTATGCCTTCGACCTTCTCGTCGACGATGGCGTCGACATGCGCGACGAGACCCTCTGCACCTCCGCAAACTGTAGTTCGGCAAGCTGCTGAAGCGCCCAGCACCGATGGCATCATCGTCAACGAGCATCACCACGACGCCAGCGCGATCGGGCCGCTGCTATTCCGCCATGCGTGCTAATGGGCCTCGAGGGCAGCGTGTCGAAGCACCGGGACAGCTCTTACAAAGCGGGGCCGTCGAAGCGTTGGATCAAGGTCAAAAACCCGAACTCGCCGGCTATGCTCCGGGCAAAGGAAGTCGAGTGGTGAGGCGATACACATTGGCGCGGCTATTCAGATCCACAGTAATTCTTATGGCCCTTTCGGTATCATCATCCGCGGATGCACCGCGTTGGCTCGGCCGTCTACCAGAAGACGCACCCCCGCGCCCTGGTACGCCACAACATGAGGCATGGACGGCTCAGCGGGACGAAGAAGCGGCTAGGCCCAAAATCCGTCAGCAGCAGCCAACGAAGTAGCCATTTCGCATGACCCGCCCGCGGAAAATCACGCTAGGCGAAATGCGCGACATGGGCGTTCGCGGTCTGCTGGTTTGCTGGTTTGCTGCTCAGATTATCATTGCAGCCATTGGACGGCGATCAGCGGCGATCGATGGCCATCACGTCAGGCTGTCCGATCTCGAGCCGCTGTTCGTGTGTCAGGCATGCGGCATCAAGGGTGCCGAACTCAGGCCGGATTTCGAGGGCGACAAAAAGCAGAACAACCGTCAGCGACACCAGAAGCGCGCATTGTGACAATAGCTCGCCTGAGCCGCCGTCATTCCGCTCAATTATGTGTCTAGCTGGAGCGTATGAAACGGGAGACGTACTACGACTATATTCGGGCGTTTGCGGCTCTCCTCGTGCTATTCGCTCACAAAGGCAAGCTGCCTGGCGGCGCGATCGGCGTAAGTATTTTCTTCTGTTTAAGCGGATTTCTCATCACACGCATTTTGATGGGATTGCCCGAGCTTTCCTTTCCAAATCTCGCGAAATTCATCTTCCGCAGGTGGATGCGTATTTTTCCGCTTTATGTCGCGGCCATTCTCGCAACCTACTTGTTGATGAGACAATTCAGGCCGGATTTGCTGGGAGTATTCTTAAGTTTCGTTCCTGGCCTTCTCACCTTCACCAGCTTCACCCCTGATGTAGGATTTTCAGTCGCGATATTCTGGACACTACAGGCCGAATTCTGGTTTTACGCCACGTTCCCGTTTGTGTTCGCTCTTTGCTATCCGCGAGGTCTGTTGATGCCAGCGGCTTTTGCCCTGATCGGAGTCAGCTTTTGGGCGAAGTTTTCTATCCCACTCGTGCTCGCATTCAGCTTCACACCCCTGCTCACGTTGATCTATCTAGATCAGCTGATGTTTGGTGTGATTTGCGCGCTTCTCATCGGCAACAAATCCAGAGTCATACACTTGTTTCGCAGCAGGTGGTGGTTTTGGGGGGCGCTTGCCACGACCCTAGTAACCAGCAAACTTTCTCACCTTACGTTCTGGTACTATGAAACGAGCGCCGCAGCACTGTTGTGTGCAATTGCAATACTTCATCACGCGGCGGATCCTAAAGAGCTTAAAGACAATTTCGTTGCATGGCTGGGAAGGATTTCGTTTTCGATTTACCTCGTGCACGGGGTCGTCCGTGATTACCTTCCAGCAAAGGACATTCCTGACAAGCTCGACACACCATCGTTTATTCTCGTCGTCCTGGTCATCTCGCATTTCACAGAGCGGTTTATAGAGCGTCCAGGTATCCGATTTTCAAAAGCCATTGCCCGATACACTCGTTCAGCAAAGTCAACGTTCGACCAAGTGCGATCTTGAGGAGAGAAGTTGCCTAGGCGATCGCGAATGCGCAAGATGCGGCCAGCGCCGATAACGCGCTGGAACCCCTGACACACCTAATCCAAAGTGGATTGCTTCCCTTCGGGCAAGACAAAATTCGATGGACGGGTTAAGGGTTCAAAAAACGCCCTCTGGTGGACGACCTTGACTGGGTAGGGATACGAACTTGGTGAAACGAAAAATCTTGATCATGGGGCTGCCCGGTGCTGGCAAGACGACGCTAGCGCAGGCGCTCGGGCCCCGCGTCAACGCGGTGGTGTTCAATGCCGACGAGGTGCGCGCGAACGTCAACAAGGACCTTGGTTTCAGCGAGCCCGACCGCATCGAGCAGGCGCGCCGCATGGGGTGGCTGTGCGACCAGGTGGTCCGCACCGGCGGGTTCGCCATCGCCGACTTCATCTGCCCGACCCCCGCGACACGCGAGGCCTATCTCGCGGGAGGGGACGCCTTCGTTGTGTGGGTCAACCGCATTGAGAGTGGGCGTTTTGAGGACACCAATAAAATGTTCGTACCTCCAGAGCAGGCCGACGTAGTGGTACAGGCGGATGGCACGCCGGAATACTGGGCCGAGCAGGTGGTCAAGCACGTGCGGCCGATCTTCGACTATAAGAAGCCTACCGCGCTGCTGCTTGGGCGCTACCAGCCCTTCCACCATGGGCACAAGTCGCTGGTCGTCGAGGCAATTGCCCGTGTCGGACAGGTTTGCATCGCCGTACGCGACACCGGGGGTACCGACGAGAAAAACCCGTTCTCGTTCGAATACATCCGTGCACGGATCGATCATAGCCTTCGCGAATATGAGGGGCGCTACGTGGTGGTGCAACTGCCGAACATTACCACCGTCTTTTACGGCCGTGATGTTGGCTATACCATCGAGCGCATTGATCTCGACGCCGCCATCCACGACATATCGGCCACTAAGGTGCGTAGCGCGCTCAGCGGCGGAAGGTGAATACGACGAGGCATTCTGTCTTCTCTCACGAGGCGAGCTTGCTGCCAAAGCTGAGCACGTCCAGCTGCGACACTCGGAAATAGCTTTTTTCAAGAGCGGCAGCCGTGCCGGTCCTTCTAGTTGCAATCTGCCCCGCGAAACGCCAGCGGTATCTTGCCTCGCGTCACCGTGTAGCGAACGCAAAAAGAAGAAACGGAGAACGAACAGATGGAGTTTCGAGGTTATGCCATATGCACTCAGCCACGATCTGGGAGCAACCTGCTGTGCCAATATTTATCAAGCACAGGACGCCTCGGTCACCCGCTCGAGTATTTCAACGGACCCGGACGGCGAGCACTCGGATTGCCCGATTTTCCGGATTCACCGACTGCACAGATTGAGGAGATTCTGAGGATTGGTGCGACAGATGACATTTACGCGGTGAAGGTATTTGCGAGTCACTTCGAAAGCTTTTGCCGCGAAGTACGATGGACAGAAATGTTGCCAAATATGCGCTTTGTGTACCTGACGCGCGACGATGTGCTCGGTCAGGCGATTTCGTGGGCGCGAGCGCTACAGACCTCGCAGTACCGTTCAACGCAGCAAACGGGAGCTCTCGCCATCTACAATGCCGAATTAATACAAACACAGCTGCGCAACGTTCTGCATCAGCGATTCCAATGGGAGAGTTATTTCGCCCGAACCGGCCTTAGCCCGTTAAGGATCGTTTACGAGTGCTTTTTGAATGATCCCATTGGGCACGTTGCAAAGATAGCCTCCCTTATGAGCGTTAATGACCTAGTTACTGATATTAAAAAAATCGACCTGGCCATGCAGCGAGACGCAACATCCGACGAATGGCGACGCCGCTTCCTTGCAGATTGCGGAAATCCGAATGTCCTGGACTCGTAACAGTCTAGCGCCCGAGTAGGATGGGCATTCACCGGAAGCTTAAGATATATTTAGCAGTGATTGCCGGTATTGATGATGATGAATGAAATGCATGGTCAGAATTGCCTGATCGCAAATGATGTTAAAATAGGGTCGGACACCCGAATTGGCAATTTCATCTTCATTCGGGGTTGCACGGTAATTGGTCGTGGTTGCGTGATCGGTTCTTATGTCGATATCGAAGGAGATGTTCGAATCGGCGATTTTGTTTCACTGCAAAGCGGCTGCTACATCACCAGAGGCGTAGTCATCGAAGAAGAAGTTTTCTTGGGTCCTCGAGTTGTGACAATGAACGATAGGCCGATGAGCTATCGTCGGCCATCCCTTGGATTTGATAGGCGTCCGCCCCGCATCTTGCGAGCCGCTCGAGTAGGCGGCGGCAGTGTTCTCTGCCCCGGAGTTACAGTCGGCGAAAACGCATTGATTGGCGCGGGAGCTGTGGTCACGCGCGATGTTCCGGATCGTATGGTCGTTGTGGGCAATCCGGCGCGGATAATCGGGCCCGTTCCGAACGATCAAATTATTTGACGGTCCTCGCCGAAGATAGCGAAACCGGGGGGCTCAGAGGATGAGGGTTTGATGAATCGTAGGCTTGCAATATTGATAACAAATATTTGGCTTGAGAGCAGAGGTGGGTCAGAAATCGTTACCCGCGATCTTGCGCTCGGCTTGTCTCGGCGAGGCCACCGACCGATCGTTTATTCGCCAACTCTCGGCCTCGTTGCTACGGATATCATGGCTCGGGGCATACCGGTTATCGATGATTTGCGGTTGATCGGTGAAACCCCCGATATTGTCCACGGGCACCATTCCATTCCATCCGGGGAAGCTCTTATTCGTTTTCCGCACATCCCTGCGGTTTACACATGCCATGCCTTCGACTTCTGGATGGAGGCGCCGGTGCATTTTCCGCAGATTGCTGTTTATGCCGCCCCCGATGAAGCTTGTCGTGATCGCCTGGTTCATAGAGAGGGGATCGACCCGGCCCAAGTCGTGATGCTTCCAAACGCTGTTGACCTGTCCCGGATTCCGAGCCGGCCGGCCGAATTGCCGATTCGCCCGCTCCGCGCGGCCGCGTTTCACAAGGCCGCCACCGTCGCCGAGATTGCGCAGGCGTGTGCGGCAGCCAGCATTGCATACGAACCACTGGGTCAGCCAGGTGTGAGTTCACTGCCAGATCCAGAAAATGAACTTGTTCAATATGATCTTGTTTTCGCGACCGCCAGAGCGGCCCTTGAGGCGATGTGTTGCGGATGCGCTGTCGTCGTATGCGACCGCCGTGGCCTAGCGGGACTTGTGACCACGAAAAATTTCGATGAAATGCGCATCAGAAATTTTGGTTTGCGCACACTTAGTGCTCCGATCACCGCGGAGCGGTTGATTGAAGAGATCAGCCGATACGATGCAACGGACGCCCGTGCCGTTAGCCAACTTGCCCGCAATGCCGCAGATCTCGAACAACACCTGGATCGTGTTGAGAGCTTATATTCTGAAGTGTTAGACGGACCACGGCAACCCGTGATCACGCCGCTTGGTCAAGAACGGGCTGTCGCACGCTTTCTGCATGAAAACCTACCTCGAACAACTGGAGACACGCGCTGGCCATGGCTTGGCGTGCTGAAGAATTTAGACGTTCGCCGGGAAGCCCTTGAGACTCAACTCGCCAAGGCAGCAGTGGAGCGAGCAGAGGTGGAAGGCCATCTTCAGCGCCTCGCGGAGCAACTGGCGCTGCTTAACCGGTCTCGTGCTCTGCGGTGTGCGCGATGGCTGAGGCGTCTTACTGGCACTTAACGAGCTACCCAAGTAAGGCCGCGATAGCCCTGGCCTAGAATCTTTGGGGTCATTGTCACACGCTTACCGTCGATCTTGCGGAAACGAACGCCGCCCAGCTTCTTGGTCGAAGCCATTTAAGGCCGACTTCGTGCGAGCATCTGTGCAGACACCCAAAAGCGACTCCGCATCAAAGGCTTACGGAAATCGCTGGGACGCGCCTGTTAATCGAACGGTCGCTGGTTCGAATCCAGCCCGGGGAGCCAGAAGCCGCAAAATCAACGATTCGGCGTATCCAGCCTCCTTGTCTTGAATCCGTCGTCAGCTTCTATGCACGGCGAAAGGCGGGCATTTACCGGAATCCAGAAATTGAGGTTATCGAGGCCTTGCCGCTGAATGGAAGGTCACGACGATCATGATCGACGCGAGGGCGTAGAGCGTCAAAGCAAGCATCCCATTCACTCCCCTGTTTTTCCGGGACTGCGCGCGTTCGCCCCGCACACCTAAGAAGATCGCGAGCCGAAGGTTCCGCCTGCAATGTCGGTTGGCTGGTTTGTCGGCTCGGCCAACTAGGCCCGCCGGCAGAAAGTATTCACGATCGAAATTGTTCCAGCCTCTTGAAACTGCGCGCCGGCTTTGTAGTTTCTTGATCGCCGACGGTGGATCTCCGTCCGGTTCGCGGCCGGTTCGAGGCATCGGCACGGTGACCCCGCCGAAGTCACCCAAGCCAAACAGAGGGTAAAAGCGTCGCAAGGGCGCACCAGGAGAGCTGGCGCTCACTCGCCTTCGTGGACTGCCCGGCGTAAAGTGGGCTTTGCGGTCCGATAAACATCATGAGTTCCAGCATGGATCAGGATGCAATTTGGCTCCTGGAGGAGCAGTTCTGGTTGGGCGACCACGCTCACTATCGACCTGCGCTCGACCCTGAGTGCATGATGTGCTTCCCACCGCCGTTCGGATTTATCGTCGGGAAGGCTATCCTCGAGAGCCTGTCACAGGCACCGCGCTGGTCCTCCGTGGAGATGAGCGAACGGCAGCTTCTGCGTCCTACGTCAGGCCTGGTCGTTTTAGGTTATCGGGCGCGAAGCATTCGCCAAGGAGCGGATCCATACGAGGCGTTCTGCACCTCGTCGTATCGGGCGGCCATCGGGGGCTGGAAGCTGTTTCAGCACCATCAAACCCGGATTGCCGTTACAGCATAACGGAAACGGATCGCTAGCGGCAATCACCGCGCAACGCCCAGTTCGAGCAATACTTGAGCTACAAAATGCAAGTCTCGGGGAACATTCAACATCGTTTGGCGTGATCCGTCCAGATGTCACTGCCGATCATTCAGCGGCACCTCGAGATACTCAATGGACTCAGGAACATTGCCTAGGGCGTCCGGTGCGACCTGCGATGTACCAGATCCGGCACTCTGGCGACCCGAGATCGAAACCCCTTCCGTGGTCTGGCGTTAGTAGATGGAAACGCAAATAGCCCAATGCCACGAATATCAATACCGCCAACGAGGGAAGACCGAGAAATTGCCCTCTTCGCAGCCCAGCACACCACGCCCGCGATCCAAGAGTGCGCGAGAGCGGTTAGCTGGGCTGCGGACGAGCACGTCCTGTCCGCCATTTCCGTAGCCATCTGGATTTTGTCCAGGAATCGCGATCGCAAGCAACGCATTCTGGCTGACCACTTGCTCGCGACCGTCGCGGTTTCAACGGCCCTTCCTCATCTTCTCAAACAAATAGTCGATCAAGAGCGACCAGACCGGTGCATGGTTGGGACAGATCGGCACGGCGTGCAGACGTCCGGCAAGCCCCGTGACGCTTTTCCCTCGGGACATGCCCTGCACGTTGGCGCGATCGCTTCCGCGCTGAGTTGGTTCTACCCCAAGCAAGCGCCTGTAATCTGGGCCCTGAGCGGCGGGCTTGCCGCCACGCGGGTTGCCGTTCTCGCCCACTGGGCCAGCGACGTCCTGGTGGGGATGGCATTGGGAGCTGGGGTCGAGAGGGCGCTGCGGAAAGTCGCGCAATCACGTATTGAAAGCAACAGCCGCGAAGTTTGCACCGGTGAGGAAAGATACGTAGCCGTGCGATGTGAAGAGAAAACTTTGGAGCGCGCCTACGATGTCCGAGAAAAAAGTGAAAAGCCTAAGGGAAACGAGCATGAATTCATGCACGGAGCGGCGCGAGAGCTGAAAGAGGAGCAGGCACGGCCAGGGTACAACGACCTTGCTGTCTAGCCTGTGCGCGCGTTCGACCAACCCGTGAGAAAGACATCGGTAGCCTTTCGATGCCCGAGAACAAAAACCAACAAGGACGTCTTCGACCGCGATACGGGTACGCCCTCCTGATCGTGTATCTCATCGGCTGCGCTGGCGGGGCATTCGCCGTCTACCGCAATCGCGGCCACGTTCCTGAAGTCCCGCCCATTCCCAGCATCACCAAATGACAGCCAGGTGCCTGGAGTGATCTGGGTATGGGCACAGCGGCTCTCGAGCACAACCGGAAAAAGAACGAATTACCCGAAGTCCTAAATGGCGTCGCAAAGAACTCAACCTTGTCATTTCCGGGATGCGCCACTTGGCAGGCCCGGAATCCATAACCACGGATGGGGGTTATGGATTCGGGCTCGATGCTGCGCATCGCCCCGGAATGACGGCCCTCTTGCTTTTTTGCATTGGTGCATGCGATCCCGTCCCCCACGTATTAACGCCGCAGCCACAGCCTGTCGTCTCGGACGCGGGGACCCATACGCCTCTCGCTTGTTTGAGAGGCGCTGTTCGATGAATCCTCGCAAACTGCGCCCTGTGGTTATGGGTCCCGCATCATTGCGGGATGACGGCGGTGAATCTGGTTGCGAACAGCCACGACACTCGCGGATTGATCGTCATTGCGAGCGCAGCGAAGCAATCCATGGGGCATCCGCACCGAAGATGGATTGCTTCGCTGCGCTCGCAATGACGGGTGGGGCGACGGGCGTCCGACGAAAGAACAGAAAGAGCCGCATGAAGCGGCTCTTTCCGAGTTGGATACTTACTTGGATTTTGTGCCGGTGGAGCTCGGACCGCTCATCCCGCTCGTATTCGATCCAGTAGTTTGGCCCGGCGCATAGTTGGAAGCGCCGGTGCTACGCGTCTTTGGTTTGCTGGCGTGCATGCGGTGTCCCGGAGCATAGCTCGAAGCACCATGCACAGCCTTCTTGCCGGTTTTTTGCATCTGATGTCCCGGCGTCTTGCTTGAGACTCCGGTTGCGAACACAGCCGGTGCCGAAGCGACGAGCGCCGCAGTTGAAAGCGCGATAATTGCAAGTTTCATTCGTTCCTCCTTGCATGACCCCCACGCGACAACGGAGCTGCCGTTAAGCCGTTCCATGAACCGTTGTTCATCGACACGCGCTCGTTGCACGGCACCGCCGGCGCGCTGTTCAAGCGTTGCTTCTTAGCAAATGCACCAGCCGGACGGTCAGTCCAAACAGGGGCAAAAACTGCTTGGACTTTTCGTTCTGTTCGCAGGCGGTTGAGCTGGTGATTTGATTTTGCGGAACGGACGTTAAACTGGCTTCAAGAGCAGTCGTGCGGCGGGTCTGAAAAAAGGCTGCGCGCATCTGATAGACGCAAGCTTCGTTAGGCCATCGCCGGGCCTCAGCAAAAAGCCCCGGATCGCTCCGAGGCTTTTGGCCGTCACTGACGTACATCCGGCCAGCAACAGTCTTGGTAAGACTCTCCCACCGATTGATGAAGAAATTGCGACGAACGATTGGCGAGACCTGCCTAAATAGAATCTCGCTCAGATTGTGAAAACGCAGGCCTGGTAGACGTGCTTAGGCCTTCTCTCGCCGGCTAGCAGTCACCTGCCGTCTGGTGCCAGAACCTATCTGGCTGTTTGCCGTGGAATGACTTGGAGCTGATTGCCCGACCGCCCGCTCGACGAGTCCGAGGACCTCCCATGGCCCTGTCCGCCGCCCGACGATTCCGAGGACTTGCCGTGACCTGGTCCGGTGCCGGACGAGTCCGACGACTTCCCTCGCTCGTTATTGCGGGAATCCGAATTCGAAGGCCCGGACTTGTTAACGCCTATCGGCGTACCCGAGTTCGGGGCAGTCGGGCTGATGGAATTTGCCGTGGTGGCGGATTCCATTGCCCGAGGCGCGGCGTTTGAACTCTCACCGCTGAAGGAGCCTGCAGGGGCGCCTGTGCGGCTTGGGGTACTTGAACGGTCCACGGTGGAGGAGCCGGTAAAAGATCCCGTCCCAGTGGAGGTGTTCGAGTTGATCCGGCTGTCCGCCGAACCAGAGACCGGGCCGTTCAGGCCGGTGCTGTTCGTCCCAAAGATCGCGGAACCGGAGCCACCGGAGGCCCTCGAACTCTCGGCGGGACTCGTCGAAACGCCAGTGCCACTCGAACTGCTCGAGTTGATCCGACTATTTACAAGTGAACCGCCCCCGCCAGTACCCGCACTCGACCCTCCGCCGACGGCTTGCGCAAGTGCTGCGCTGGAGCAGAGAGCCATCGCTACCGCGAACACTACTGTTGCAGGCTTCATGACGCCCTCCTTGGAGCCACACCCCCGCGCCGACGGTCAACAGCCGCGCTAAATGGATCGTTCCGAAAGAGCCCCAGATTTTCTTGGCGAGTCGAAGCACGAGTTGCCGAGGGCACGTTCAACATTTTCAGCCAGTGGCCCTCTCGCGCGGTGCCGTTCGCTCAATCGCCTCGCGCCTTGCGCAGGTGAGTGTCGACCCGGCCCGCAACCGGCGCTTCCTTCGAGAAGTACCGTAAGTATTCGCTCGTTTACTCGAACGACAACAACGGCCGCGATCGCCTGCTCTCCCTGATCTGGTAAGCAACATAGGCCCGGGGTTCCAGAATTAACCTGGAGCAACGACATCAAGCTTAATGGATAATCTTAATTGATGGATCTTGTTGCGTAGTTCTACCATCGGAATAGCGAATAACGTCGGCATTACAAAAACATTGATTTCCAAGATCTAGTCTTACTGAAGGGAATACGGGTGATGGTGCAGCAAAAGCCAGCTCCAGTTTTTAGCGTCAATGATCTCGAACGCGATATCGAGGAAGAATTTCGGAACCGGAACGAGCTGCAAGCCTCCGATTTCGCGCCGCCGAGAGTTGGTGCGCCCGCGCTAGCGATGCCGGATTATGTCGTGCATCGCGAGGGAGCTACTGAAATCGGCAAGCTGTCGGCGGAAGCCGTCGTCCGCGAATACGAGACTGCTGCAAAGGAAATCGAGGCGGTCGGCGCCGAACTCTTCGAGCGCGTCAAGCAATGCGAAGAGATGACTCGCGCCGGGCTCATTGTGATCCAGGACATGAAGGAAACGGCAGCTCGCTATCGCGAGGAGGCCAAACGGCTCTTTGTTCAGATTGAGAAGTGCTCGCAGGTCACGGCGGAGGTCCGGAAGACGTGCTCCGATCTCAAGGCAAAGATCGCTGTCCCCACCAGCCTGGACAAGCTTCAGAAGGCCAAGAAATGAAACCCCGGTCGCGCTTATATCGGGGGTCCCGATGACAAATTCCGAGCGGGCCGTCTACGCGCCGCAGGGCATGAACGCTCGTCGTGTCGAGGCGCTGATCATTGAGAGGATGCCCACAGATACCTGGCTGACCGTCACGGAGGTTTGTCGGTTGATCCGCAAGCACGAGGATCGCACCCGCCCGCGGCTGAACCGCCTCGTGCGCGAAGGCAAGATCGAGCGCAAGCGCGCGGAAGGCAAGCACGGCGAGGTCTATCTGTTCAGGAACCGTTCGTGAGGATCGACCCACTCCTCCGTGCACGCGACTGCGGTCAGGAGATCGGCACGAGTGGAAATTGGAGATACCAGATGAAGCACCAGCGCGAGTTGAAAGACGCCAGCACCGCGGGCTTGAGGGAGGCTGCACAGATCTGCGCGTTTGTCAGCGATCTCCGCAGCATCGATGGGATCATTGCAGCAGAGATCGCTCATCAAGAGGAAGAAGTTGGACTGTTTGATCTTTCCGACGCCGCCTACCCCATCGCCGTTAGGATATTGAGGGTGCGTCGCGCCAACCTTGCGAACACCATCGCGTCCCTCGAAGGAAGGCTTGCACGGCTTCGGCCCGGGGCCAACGAACAGTCTCACCGAGGCTGATTAGCCGCCAGACCAGAGGACGGCACGCGTGCGCGCCTCCGTATTCTTGTTTACCGCTCGCCGTCGGTCGCAGATGCTCAGGCCCGGGCTGTGCCCGCATACTGCGGATCACAAAGCGAAACCACACTCAATCGCGCACGTCCATTTCAGGGGCAAGCGGCGCCTGATGCTCGATCTCGACCGGTAGTGAACTACAGCCCATCGGCGCCATCGTCTCATCGGTCTGAGAGTTGTACTCGGCCGCCTTCTGAACCAATGCCGCAGCCCTAGCCGAATCCGTCGTGGCTTTGGCGATCCTCAAGAGTGTGGCCGCCTGCCGTCGAAAATAATCGCTGCCAATCACCATAGGTTTGGGCTCAGTTGTCAGGATAAACCAAGTAATCGCGTGTTTCTGGCCAAACTGTGGTAAGTACAACCTAGACCTCTCTAGGATGCCCGAGCGCCGAAAACGATAAGTCATCAAGCGAACACAAGGTCACGAAATCTTGAAATAGATGTCAAGCAACGAACAGAGCGCTCGATTTCCTATGTAATAGAGTTGGTTGGGACTGGGCGGCCGGGGGATGTTTGCTGAACCCGCCTGGTGACGCGGCGCCTCAATTACGGGGACTGACTTTAACAAGGAGTATCAGTGAATGGCTCAGTCAACAGTGGGAAGGGTTTTACACGGAACTGACCTGGGGCGGCCTATCGAGGCCGAAATTCGAAATACGTTGTCGATGCGCGAGCCGCGTCCGGCAAATGGCGCGCAGGCAACAGTGCGTGCGCCGACACTGGCGATGCCGGAATACGTTCAGCATCGTGAAGGGGCTACGGAAATCGGTAAGCTTTCGGCCGAGGCCATCGTTCGGGAATACGAAGCCGCAGCAAAAGACATCGAGGCAATGGGCGCGGAACTGATCGAGCGCGTCAAACAATGCGAAATGATGACGCAAGAGGCACTCGAAGTCACCAAAGAGATGAAGGAAACGGCGGCTCGGTACCGCGAGCAAGCCAAACGCATCTTTGTTCACATCGAGGAATGCTCGTTGATAACCGCAGAGGTGCGGAAAACCTGCACGGAGCTGAAGGGAAGGATCGCCGCGCCGCCGACGGCTCCGGCGTGACAGTTCATGATGCGCTGCCCTATTTGGTGGCCGCGGCGCCACTTGCAGTCGCGTTGATCGTATTGCTGGTTTGAATCGTACCGGGGCCGCGGGAACAAGGGCGCGCTACGGGCGGCGCCACGTTTGGCGCCAGCGGCGTCAACGCGTCTGACTCTGATCACCGGCGCCTAGAGCGGCCGCGAGGTTCCTCTGTGCCGTAGTGAACTGACGCGTCGAGGCGCACTCGCCATTGATCCTGCGTGGCGGGGGCATGAAAAGACGTGGCAGGAAAACCCAAGTGTACATTGTGCAATGTAGGCCCCCGAAACCGGAGGGAATACGGAAGATCAACACCAGTAGCCGAAACATGGCGCTGAAAGCCGCGAACGATTTCCTGGATCGCGGAATGCCGTTGGTTACGATAGCTGCTGACGGATGCGTCTATGCCGCGGAGGAACTCGCCACCTCATGGGTGCCGGGAGTTCGCGAGCGAAAAAACAGTGTCGAGGACACGATTGGAAGCGTCGTCGACGACTTGTTGGAAGGCCAATACAAAAACCCTGTCCGAGTAATCGGTTTCAACACCGCCGAGCGAACCTCATTCGATGTCTCGGAGGACGTCGCGCAGGAGTTGCGAAAACGCTGCGCTGATCAGCAACGCGAATTGCCGGATTACCTCCAGCAGTTTGTCGAGCGTACCTCCAGGTGAATCAGTCGGAAGAGTCCACTACGGCTTCCGCACTCGGGCGTTCGCACCAGATCCGGTCAGCATCCGCCAAAAAGCCCCGGGGATAAATCCCCGGGGCTTCAGTCTTTCTCAGGTCCAAGCCTGGAGCGTCTACGATCCGCCTGTTTCGTAAATGAAGTGGTAACCTGAACCAAGTCGGAAGACATGCATCTCCGAGGTTCACCGGATAAAAAGAGCTTCGAGATTGCACAGAGAGCTGTGACGCCGGTTGCACGAAGTTCGAAATGGCACCTACTGCACCGACGCCGGCAAAGAATTGGTCTGAAATTACATGTAGTCCTCAACACAAGAACGCACCGGAAATGTGTACGACATCTAACCGGTAGCGAAACTTTCGTCGCTATGAATTTTCGGCTTCGCAGACGAATCCGTGGGACTGTTGCAAAAACACGCCTCTGCTTTCGGGGCAGAAAGCCTACATGTCCTTTTGACCCTCAGGCGGGGATTGCGCAGCGGTATCAAGTCTATTCGGCATCTACTGAGCGAGTTGAGAACTGACAATCAACGCGGCGCTTCCAATCCGCGCCACCTCGCCTCGAAACTCTCCGCATCCTTACAGCATCCATCCCCGCCAGACTTGTCGTTCCGGTTCTCTGCAAGTGGTCGTGTTGCCGCGGAGGGGGACAACGCGCGCTCCGGTGGTTTCTCAGCCTTGCCGAAAGCAGAAAGTGCTGCGGCTCGCCCGGACCATTGCAACGACGACTTCGGAAAATTGTTTTCGCCCTGATACCAACATTTGCGTCCATCAATGAGCCGATAGGACCAATGCCCCTGCGGATGAGAAGGCATCGCCACGCTGCATTGTTTTGCCTCCGCAGTTTGAAACCCGACAAAAGTAATGAAGGCGATTGGCAACACACGAGCAAGGAGAGCGGGGGCGACGGTAAAGGGCTTCTGAAACATCAATGATTTCCGTGCTATGGCCGATCTTATCCACAGGGTCTGCTCTAAAAATCTGGTCGTAGTGAGTCGAAATGTTGACCGGGTTTGATTTTGCCGCCCGCCTGATCTGTCCGCGACGACCCCAGCCCGCCAGCACGCGGCGGATACGTTCCGGATTTAACCTGCCGCGCCGACATTTAGCTTAACCGGCGAGTGTCGTTGCGAGGTCACGTGCATGCGTTATCAGTGCAGCACGGGGGCAACCAGGATCAGCCAATGAGGATCATAGATCGCCAGGAAGGCGCGCGCCCTTCGAGCCACGCACATGCGGCCTGGGCGGACGTATGGCACCTATGGACCGTCATCGTGCCAAGAAGGTCAATCACCGGGCGGCTTGTTGTCGGACAGGTCTGGAGGCGGCACGACGGGCGTCATTGGATCTACAAAAAATTCGGCGAGTACGCCGAGGGCGGCCGCGATTGAAATCGGCAAACCGGGGCGATGAACAAAGCGGCGGCTCGTTTCGGTTGACGGGAGTAAGCCGGACATCAAGGAGCTTTTAACCAAGTTGGCTTATCTTCGAGTTGGGCACCTGGGGGCGTGTGTGCTGGCTTATGGGCCAGCCGCTAGCGTAGGCGTGGACAATGGCCTTTGATCCGGAAGAACTGGTGACCCTCACAGACCACGGCGTTATGAAGCTGCGCTCGGCAGTCGCTCGAGCGATGATATTGCAACCAAAAGAACGAAGACGCGCTACCATCGTTCGAGACGGCAAGCCCGCGATTTTGAAATTCGAGCAGATCAAGAGCCTGGCAGCACGCTGGGACGAACGGCTGTTGCCGATCGACTAACGCGGCAGAGACAACCCGCTGCATTATTGTCCAGCCAATCCGCGCACTTAGACAAGTAGCCCCAGCTGACCACGGGTGTGTTCATTCGCGCACACACCCGCCGCTAGCGCGAGACGTAAGGTCGGTGGATTCGCTGTTTGTCCGCCGGCGTCAGGCGGCGTCCCGCCGCTGTTCCGTCGTCGAGTTAAACGCCTCGAGACCTCTTTCATAGTTGCGGGCCATCAACTCGCAATTGTCTGCCCAAAGTCTGAACAGCGAGGCTTGGTAGCGCAACAACTGCTTTGTCGCGTTCAATCCTATCACTGGCGCTGCGAGGCTGCGCCGATCCAAGTTCTGGTTGCCACCGTTCATGTTGCTTCACTCCCTTGGCTTCTTTCATGGCGCCCAGCCCTCCGGCGAAAAAACGCCGACCGGTCAACGACGGTTTCGCGAAGACAAGATTAAAATGGAAGAGCGCGGGGACGCACCGCATTTGCGGTGCTCAATGCTCGCCAACCCAGTCTGAACACAAGGCTGGACGTCAATCCGACGCAGGTAGAGCTTTCGAAACAAAGTGCGCCCTCAGCGTCGGCACTCGATCCCGATGCCATCATGGCACTCGTATTGCCGCCGTCCGAGGTTCTGGCGCCACGAGGTCATCGAGGTAGGAATTCCTGGCGGCTCAAACTGTTACTGCCGCGCCACACTTGCCGCCCATTCGCATTGCAGCCGGGGCTAATCTCTGCCTCGCCAAGCCGCATCCCGCATCCCTGCCCTTGCCGAGCTACGGAATCACAATACAATTGGGAACGCAAACGGGCTGAAGGGAACGATGATGGCAATTTCAATTCGGCTTTTGGCCACATCGGCACTGTTGGCCGCAACTATGGCTACGTTCACCGGTCCTGCCACGGCTGCATCGCTGGATGTTGCGGCGGCAAACCTAGGCGCGAAACACTCCGCCTACGCGCGAGGGGGCCGACATCTTGTATTGCGTGCTCCTGACGAATTGATACGCGGCGTTAGGGGAGCTAGTCCGCTGACCGTGCCGTTCTTCGGAGCGGGATGGTACCCAGGACCCGCCCATTATTACGGCCCAAGGCACTCTATCTGCTGTCGCGGACAGGATGCAGTGATCTCGGTCAAGTACTAGCATCACCTCCACGGCATTTCCGCGAAGGCCAGACCTCCCTCCGCACGAGTGCGCTCTCGCTTGGGAGAAATCGCGAACTCCGTTGTTTCGACTTGATGATTGATTCATCACGTCAACGTCGCAGTTGCGCGGTCGCGTTTCTTTCCCTGCAATCGGAACGGCGTGGATACGTCGCACTTGAAGTTTGCCGGTGCCGATGCCGGTACAACAACGAGGAAACATCCATGACGAAAATATTTGTGACCCTGGTTTCCGGTGCTGCAATGCTGGCATTCGCCAGCTTCGCCAATGCACAGGGAACAGGTACCGGCTCAGGTTCGGGCACCGGCTCAACGACAAGCGGGGCGGGCTCCAATCAATGCTGGGATACGAGCACCAACATCGCCCGTGACCGAAGCCAAACCTCAGCTAGTGGATCGTCGACGGGCAGCACCGGCAGCACAGTCGGTGCCGGCACCTCCGGTAGCTCCGGCACCGCGAGCTCCGGCTCAACGGGCTCGGCTGCTTCAGGTTCGGGCTCGACAAGCACCGCCTCGTCGCGTCCGGCTGGAATGCCAAACTGCTGATCGAAAGCCGATGGAGGCCGCAGTGGAGAGATCTGCGGCCCTCCATCCTCGTTTTTCGCGCGACCGCTTAGCCGACAAGCTGATGATCTTCCGAGATCATCAAGGAACTCCGCCAAGTCTTTCGGCTTGACACCCAGGTGCCCGCGCATGCGGCGCTCATAGGAAAGGAACTCTGAGGAGCACAGCCGTGACGCAAAAATTTGATCCCGCTCCAGCCGACAAGTACGCGCAGAATAAACAGCAAGCAACTCAGCCTGCGCCCGGGGATGTCGCTCCCAGTGGGACAGAGGGGACCGGTGAAGCCATCTGTCCTCAATGCCAAGGGACGGGGCGCATAGATCAGAAGACCTGTGAAAACTGTCGGGGCTCTGGCAAAGTCGTTCAAGGCGTTGGAGGCGGGTGAGGATTGACCACCTGGAGGGCAGCATGGCGGACGAGCATCAGGTGAACTCGATCATTGCGACCGCGATCTGCGACGCGTGGAAGGATCACCCGGAACACCGAGTGGATCCGGAGGAAGCAAAGCAGATTTCCAAATGCATCCTGGAGGCCCTAACCGACGCTGGCCTTGAGGTCGTGCCCAAGAGCAGTTGACGCTCAGTCAGGAAACTGGCCGGCAGCGCAAAGAAAATGCCCGGCGAAGAACGTCGCCGGGCATGTTGATGAGTTCGCGACCTATTCAGCTTTTCTTGATCAATGGACAAACGCTCTTCTCCAGGGGGAGAAATGCCTCCTCTGCTGGAATGGTGGCGACCAGTTTGTAGAAGTCCCACGGAGCTTTCGACTCCTGCGGCTTCTTCACCTCGAAGAGATAGGCCGGGTGAATCTTGCGCCCGTCCGCGCGGATGGAGCCCGCTCCGAACAACGGATCGTTGGTCGGCATCTCCTTCATCTTGGCGACCACCTTGGCGCCGTCGTGGGGGTTGCCTCCGAGCGCATCGAGTGCCTTGAAATAGTGGATCAACGACGAGTACACCCCCGCCTGAACCATGGTCGGCGGGCTCTTCTTGTGCCTCTCGTTGAACCGTTTGGTGAAGGCGCGCGTCTGGTCGTTCATGTCCCAGTAGAACGTTTCGGTGAAATTCAGTCCTTGCGCGACGTTGAGACCGAGCGCGCCGACGTCGGTGATGAACATCAGCATGCCCGCCAGTTTCTGTCCGCCGGACACAATGCCGAACTCCGCGGCTTGCTTGATGGCGTTGGTGGTGTCGCCGCCCGCGTTCGCAAGGCCGATGATTTTCGCCTTTGAGCTTTGAGCCTGCAACAGGAACGAAGAGAAGTCGGAGTTATTGAGGGGGTGTTTCACTCCGCCGAGTACCTTGCCGCCGTTCGCGACGACTACCGCGCTTGTGTCACGCTCGAGCGCCTGCCCGAACGCATAGTCGGCGGTCAGGAAAAACCAGGTGTCGCCGCCTGATTTCACCAGCGCCTTGCCGGTGCCGTTGGCAAGCATGTAAGTGTCGTAAACCCAATGGACCGTGTTCGGCGTGCATTGCGAGCCCGTGAGATCGGAGGACGCCGAACCGGAATTCAGGTTGACGACGTTCTTCTCCTTGGCGAGGTTGGCGATGGCGAGCCCGACGCCCGAACTGGCGAGATCGACAAATACGTCGACCTTCTCGACTTCGATCCACTGCTTGCCGATGTTGGTGCCGACGTCGGGCTTGTTCTGGTGATCGGCCGAGATCAGATCGATTTTCCAGCCTTTGGCCAGAAGACCCGAATCCTCGATGGCCATTTGAGCGGCGACTGCTGAGCCCGGGCCTCCAATGTCAGCGTACAGACCCGATTGATCGCCGAGACTTCCGACCCTCACGACCTTGTCGAGCTTGCCCTGTCCCAATGCGCTTCCAACGAACACCAGGCTGCTAGTGAGCGCCAAGGCTGCAACTATTGCTTTCATATCACCTCCGATGCTTCTTAATTGAGTTTTTGCAGTAGCTTACGGACCCAGTATGCCCTGCCTCTCCTCACATGCAATAGCTCGTTGCGAACGCATGGTTCCAGTGCTTGGGTTACGCTCGCTGATCCTGCTGCCCGAGTTGGATGTCGAGCCAGCCGAGGGCATTCACGGTCACCCGATCCCCCGCATTGACCACGATCGTTGTGGTTTCAGCTTCGATAATCGCGGCGCCCTGGAACGATTGACCGGGCCTGAGATGCTCCAGCGAATAGATCGGAACTTCGCACCACTTGCCAAAAAACGCTTGCCGCGTTTTGGCGGCGGCGGATTTTACCAGGCTCGATGCAGGTTCGACGTCTTCACTACGCGATGCCACCTGGCCGATAGCTGCGACTCGCGCGTTAACAAACACTACTTCCTGATCGGGTGATGCGTAGGTGTACAATTCTTCATGGCGCCTGTGAAAACGGAGTTCGGTCTGATCGACCAGATCGGCCGCGTTCCAGTCGAGATCATCAAGGGCAACGTCTATCTCGAAAATCTGTTCGCCGTAGCGCATTTCAGCAGAGCGCTCGATGTTCACGGGTCCCGCAAACCAGGCAGCGAGCCGACCCGCCGCTTGTTGCTCCAATTCTCCGAACAGCCCACGCACCTCTTCAGGCGAGATGCGGCGTCCTGCCCCGTAATGCGTGCGGCTCATTTCGTAGCGCAGGTCGCTCGTCAGCATGCCCCAGGCCGATAATACCGAGGCGGCAACGGGGACGATGACGCGGCCGATCTCCAGTTCGCGCGCCACCTCGACGGCATGCAGACCGGCCGCCCCGCCAAAACTCAGCATCGCAAACCGCCGGGGATCGACCCCGCGGCGCAATGTCATCAGGCGGATGCCGTCCGCCATCTTGAGGTTGATCATCCGACAAATGCCGGCGCTCGCCTCCAATCGGGATAGGCCCAGAGCGGCGGCGACGCGGTCGATTGCCGCTTCGGATGCGGCGCGGTCGAGCGGACGTCGACCTCCCATGAAGGCGGCCGCATCAAGATACCCGAGCACGACATTGGCGTCGGTAACGGTCGCGGCAAGGCCGCCATTGCCGTAACACGCCGGCCCCGGCACCGAGCCGGCGCTTTCCGGACCTACCCGCAACGTGCCCCCCGCATCGACATTGGCGATCGAACCTCCTCCCGCCGCGATGCTGGCGATATCGAGGCTGCGGAGCGCGATCCGTTGCCCCGCGAGCATTCCGTCGGCGGAGAGTGCGGCGCGTCCCCCCGAGATGAGCGAAATGTCCGTGCTGGTACCGCCCATGTCGAACGGCACCAGGTCGGCGATCCCGAGGAGATCGGCGCAACGGCGGCTGCCCGAGATGCCGCCAGCGGGACCGGAGAGCACCGTCCCGGCTGCGAGTCGGGAGGCTTCCTCGACGGGAGCCATGCCGCCGTGTGACAGAATGACAAACAGGGTACCTTTGAAGCCGGCTTCGATGAGGCGTCGCTCGAGACTCGTCAGATAATGCTTCACCAGCGGTCCGACATACGCGTTGACGACCGTCGTCGAAACCCGTTCGTACTCCTTGATCTGCGGCAACACGTCGCTCGATATCGAAACGCTGACCGACGGCAGCTCGCGCTCCAGCCGCTTCAGCGCGGCGATCTCATGAGCCGGATTTAGATACGAGTGCAGGAAGCAAACGGCCACCGAGGTTGCGCCGGATTGCCTGATCGCAGCGATGGCATGGCCGAGCGAGGCATCGTCAAGCGGGATTGCGACGTCGCCATTAGCCTTGACCCGCTCCTTCACTCCGAAACGCAACTCGCGCGGCACAAGCGGTTCTGTCGGCGGCGAGCGTAGATCGTAGCGATCGCCCTTGAGACCTTCGCGCATTTCAAGCACGTCGCGGTGTCCCTGCGTCGTCAGGAGCGCAACCTTCGCGCCCTTTCGCTCCAGCAGGGCGTTTGTTGCGACCGTCGTTCCGTGCACAACCCGGTCGGTCAGCGCCAGCATCTCCGACCGCGTCAGCCGCACTCTGCGCGCCAGCTCTTCGAGCCCTGCCATGACGCCGATCGACTGATCAGCCGGGGTGGATGGTGATTTTGCGAAAGCGGATCGCCCGCTCTCATCGATGGCAACCAAATCGGTGTAGGTTCCGCCGACGTCGATTCCGATCGTGAACATCGTCAGGCGCCCTGCTCCGACCGACTTTCTTCCACGAGGCCCTGCTCACGGTCGCGCTCCCGAGCATGGGGTGATCGGGCAGCCGGCGATCCCCAACCGCCGCCGCCGGACGAGCGGATTTCAAGGCAATCGCCCGGTCGAATCTCGATACCGACTTCCTTGGTACGCAGCACTCGAGGCTCACGACCGCTTGATAGCAGCCGATACTCGTGGGGGACGCCGTCTTCGCCGCCCAGCATCCCACACGGGCCGTAGAACGCACCGTCACCGGCGGTGTTCGCAAGCGCGGGCTTCGCAGTTTCGAGCACGAGATCAAGCGAGACCCCAAGGCCACCGCGAAACCGGCCGTCCCCGGCCGAGCCGGGCCTGAATTCGTGATGACGGAAGTGCAACGGAAACCGAACCTCGGCGACTTCGATGCTGCCGAATTTGATTCCGCCAACCGTGTGCCATTCGCCAATGGAGGACCAGCCGTCGCCCGCCGATGACGCGCCGCCGCCTGGACGTGCCTGAAACATATGCCAGATGAAATTGCGGCCGCTGCGCGGATCCTCTCCCTGGATTGCGATCCGAAAGCGGCGACTCCATCCGGCCATCGCCCGCTCCGGGCAGGAGGCGGATAGTGCCTTGACGATTGCCTCGACGATCTCGTTGGAAGGATGGCTGGTGCAAAGCGTGACCGGGCGTCCCTCATCGGCCCAGACGACTGTGCCTTGCCGAGCGATCACCTTGAGCGGGCGCAGCGCGCCGGCGTTTTTTGGAATCTCGGCGTCGATTAGGTAGGCAAAGGCCATCACGACGGCAGCCTGCATGTTGGCATGCGAGGAATTCACAAAACTTGTCGATTGAGGATCGGAATCGGACAGGTCGACCTCGACATCGGTACCTGTCTTGGTGACCTTTGCGGCTATCCTGATGTCTCGGCGTCCATGTCCGTCGTCATCGAGGAAGGCCTCGCCATAGAACACCCCGTCCTTCCAGCTAGAGACGACTGCACGCGTCTGTTGCTCGGCTGCGTCCAGGATGGTCTCGACCGCTGCTTCGACCACCGGAGCACCGAATTCCCCAAACAGGCGCGACAGCCGGCGCTCTCCCAGATGCGCCGCTCCAACCATCGCGGCGAGGTCGCCCCTGAATTCGCGGGGATTGCGGATGTTCAAGGCGAGCAGGTCGAGAAGATCTTCGCGCAGCCGACCGCCCTCATAGAGCCTGATCGGCGGAACGCGCAGTCCCTCCTGCCAGATCTCGGTCGCGGACGGATTGTAACCGCCGTGGGTGGCGCCCCCGATGTCGCTTTGATGTGCGCGGACGATCGTCCACAGCAAACGCCTTTCACCATCAAAGACGGGCACGAAAGCGGTCAAGTCCGGCAGATGGCTGCCGCCGTGATAAGGGTCGTTAAGCAGAATGACATCGCCTGGCTCGACGTCGCTAAATCGTTTCTCCACGGCGAGCGTGGCCCATGGAAGCGCGCCGACGTGAACCGGAATGTGGTCGGCCTGCGCAATCAGCCGACCGCGAGGATCGCAGATCGCGAGCGAAAAATCGCGGCTGGAGTTGAGTATCTGCGAATAGGAGGTTCGCAGCATGGCCTCTCCCATTTCTTTCACGATCGAGCTCAGCCGGTGCTGAACCACGGACCGCGTGATGGGATCGATTTTGATGGACATGCGCTCCTGCCGGACAAGAAGTTGGGGGTTGTGCTGGTATACGCTGGTCAGGCCGAGGCTGATACTTCCGCAAGCGAAGCGGATGCAGCCGCTACGATTGTCTCCGCGTCCTCCTCGGTCATGGGCGTCGACAAGGCCATCAGTCCGTAACTCGCAGCAAGGACGCCCCGATTGAGCAAGCCTCGGCTGAACATCGCCTGCCTGCGCGATTCCTGTTCGGTCAGATAGGCCGATCGATAGTCGCGGATCGGGCGGTCGGCGAAATGGATTTTCAGCAGCGAACCAAGTCCAACGGTGCCGCCTGGCACGCCGGCTTTTCGGAAGGCTTCATCGATGCCGCTGCGGACCCTCTGTCCGAGAACATCGAGCTTTGCGAACGCTGGCTCGTCGAGCAACTCCATGGCCGCAAGCCCCGCGCGCATGGTGACCGGATTGGCGGAAAACGTGCCGCCATGTGGCAGCGCCGGCTTGCCATGACGGGGATCGAACACCGCCATGAACTCCCTACCGCCCGCGACCGCGCCCACGGGAAAACCGCCCCCCATGATCTTTCCGAGCGTCGTGAGGTCCGGATCAATGCCCCACAGCCCCTGGGCTCCGCGATACCCCAGCCGAAACGTAATGACCTCATCGAAAATCAGCAGGGCACCGATTTCGCGAGTAACTCGGCGCAGCGCGTCGAGGTAGTTCTTGTCCGCAGGCGCAAGCCCGGCACGGTTCGGCATGGGATCGACCAGCACGCATGCCAGTTCCTTTCCGTGTTCGCGGACAAGGCTGATGGCGGCCTCAGTGTCGTTGAAGGGAATTGTGATGACGTCCGCGAGGACGTTGTCAGGCGTGCCCTTGGCATAGGCGACCGAAACCGGAGCGTTGCGCCCCCACGCCTCGGGCGTCGGGTCCAGGCTCACCTCGGCATAGTCATAAGAACCGTGATAAGCGCCCTCGCATTTTGCGATCTTGGGACGGCCCGTAAACGCACGCGCCGCCTTCAATGCCATCATGACGGCTTCGGTGCCCGAGTTGGTAAAGCGCACCTGATCGACTGAGGGCAATCGTTCGGCAAGCAACTCGGCCAGATCGATCTCGGAGCCGGTCGGCAGCCCGAAGGCCGAGCCGAGGGCTAGCTGTTGTTTGGCCGCTTCCACCAGCGAAGGGTGGGCGTGGCCATGGATCAGCGACGTAAAATTGTTGATGCAGTCAATGTACTCGTTCCCGTCCACGTCCCATACCCGGCACCCCTCCCCGCGCGCGGCGTAGACCGGATACGGCTTCATGAACACGGTGGTACGCGTGTTGCCGCCCGGCAAACTTGCCAGCGCGCGACCGTACATTCTCGACGAGACCGACATCGGATCTGGATACATGCACTCTACTTTCCGGCCGGATGCGTCAACGGCACGCTCATATTGCTGTCGCGACGTTCCCTTGAGCAATCCGGTCCAGCACGGGGCCGATATAGCGGCGGAACAGTGCTGGATTTTCACTCATCGGGAAATGACCGAGCTTGTCCATGATGACGACCTCCGCACCCTCGATGCTCGCCGCTGTCCGCGAGGTATCAGCGGGCATGCACGAGAAATCGTACTCACCCGTCAGAAGAAACAGCGGGCACCGGGCGGTGTCGATGGCCGCAACGCGGCCGCGCAGGTCGCCGTCGACCCGATAGAAATAGAGGTCACCCTTGAAAACGCCCGGCCCGCCCTGCTTATACGCCCACAACGTTTCCTGCCGCGCCGACTCAGGACCTTGGGGAGCGATCAGGCCAGAGACCAGCGCGGCGCATACTTCTCCGCCATGAACGTCCGGGCGATTCAGCCAATCCGTATCGTACCACGGCGCCTGGAAGTCAGCCGCTTCAAGCCCGATCAGGGCGCGGAATTCGGCGGCGTGATCGATCGCGAGATTGAGGACGATCCGACCCCCGATCGAACAGCCCATCACTACCGGCCTATCCAATGACAACGCCTTGCAGAACGCGCGCACGGTCTCCGTATAGCGCGCTGTCGTCAGCCGGTACTCCTCGCCGGTCCAGTCCTCCGGTGGATTGGACTTCCCATGCCAGGGCATGTCGAACGCGATGATCCTGAACTCTCTGGCGAGGCTCGCATCGGCTAGGAGGTGTCGCCACTGACGCGCATCCGAACCGGCGGTGTGCAGACACACCAGGGGAATGCCGGCGCCATTCTCCTCGAAATAAATTCGATTGACCGCGTTTTCGATTTCGACATGGACGTAGCGACCGACAATGGGCTCGATGAATCCGCTCATTCCGCTACCCTCGCATGGCGCGGCAACGCGAGCACGTCCTTGAAAAACTGCAGATGGGTCATGAAGGGAAACAGGTCGCCTTCAAGCCGGGCCTCGCCGCTCTTGGTAAGAGCCAGCAGATCGTGCCAGCCGGGCTTCGGAGCCGGCTTCCAGAATTCGCCCCATGCGGCCGGCGGCATGCGATACGCAAAGCACCAGGAGCGCATCAACATCGGCGCCCTGACTATTTCCACGATCCGGCCCGCTACAAAACGGACATGAAAAGCATGACCTGTCGGCCCAAGCAGACACTCGACATTCAACCTGCGCCCGCGCGCGACAAGCGCCGGGTCCGCGTCGAGCATCATGGGAAGAGCCTCGAACGTTGTGGCGACGGCTTGATCCAACCCTCCTGCGCGCGTGTGTCCGTCATTCTTGTTCAAGTTGGTCTCCCCATTCACGCTCGAACCAACTCCTCACGGTCGGCGTGACCGCGGGAGGGTGTTGCCGCCTTCTCGAGGCGACCCGCCTCGATCGCATCGATCTGCATCGCGATGAACCTTGAATAGATACGACATTGCGAAAACGAACCGCCGGTAATCCACAGTCCGGGTTGCGCGGTGCGGGACCACATGTTGCGCATTTCCTGGGTGTCGGCGTCGAAACCCCAAATCGGCCCAACGCGCTCAGCCACCTCGCCGCCAAATAGGGTTCGTACGACATGGCCCGGCCCTTTATAACCGGTCGCCAAAACGACGAGCTCGGCCGCAAGCGTGGATCCGTCCTTGAGCGCCAAGCCGTCGGCGACAAACTGTTCGATATCCGTTGCCTGGATCAGCTTGATCTTTCCATCGGCGATCAGGTCGGAGCAGCCGACGTTGAAATAATAACCCCCGCCGCGGGTTCGAAATTTCAAAGGCCAGCCGGTGCCGTCTTCCCCGAATTCGAGCCTAAAGCCTACCTTCTCCAATCGAGACAAAAGAGGACCGTCCAATTCCCGGACTTCCTTTGTGATCAGCTTGTGCGCCGCCTTGGTCACCTCGAGCGGATAAGAAGAGTTCAGGAGGTCACGGACCGCGAGCGGAGGCCCTTCGCCGAGGTAGATCTTGTCGTAGAGTTGCGCGCTGGGCTCGACATTGACGACAAGCGTCGGGCTGCGCTGAACCATCGTGACCTGCGCCCCGTTCGCTTCGAGCTCCTGACAGATATCGTGGGCGCTCGTCCCTGTTCCCATCACGACGACGGATTTGTCTTTCCACTCCGCGCCTCCCGAGAACTTGCTCGAATGCAGCAGCTTCCCGTTGAAATTCTCGATGGTCGCAATGTTCGGAATGTTTGGAGTGCCGCTGACACTGGTCGCGATCACGATGTGCTTTGGACGCAGCATACGAACGGTGCCATCACCACGTCGAACCTTCGCCTTCCATGATTCCGTCGCTTCGTCGTATTCGGCCCCTTCGAATGTGGTGGCGGTCCAGAAATTGACCTCCATGCTTTCTACATAGGCCTCTAGCCAGTTGGCCAACTTGTCCTTTGGGATGTAATCCGGCCAGGTCGGCGGGAACGGCATATACAGAAGGTGGTTGACGGGAGTTTTGTTATGAAGCTTGAGGCCGTTGTATCGGAGGCGCCAATTGTCCCCGACCCTGGCCTGCTTATCGACCACGAGCGTGTCGATACCGATGCGCTTCAGTTCGACTGCGGCAGAGATTCCCGCGTGACCGCCGCCAACGACCAGGACTTCCGGTTCGCGGTCGGCAAAGGACGCTTCAGCTTGCCGCTGCGCGAGCCAGCTCGGCGCCGAAAAATCCCGATCGTCCGCGGCGCCCGCCCTTTTTCCTGATCTTGCGTGAGTGATATTGTCGATGTCGAGTAACGTCGAAAGGGTCCATGCCATGGGGAGCGCGTCCGCGCCCTTCGAATTCAAAAGCCTTACGACCCCGAGTCCCGGACCGTTCACGCTACTGAAGCGAAAAATTGCCTCCATAACTTCCAGCCCGGCGACGACGCTGCGGCGCGGTGACAGCACTTCTGGGTCGATCTCGAATGATGTCGCGTCGACTTCGCGCGCTCGCTGGCAGAGCTCCTGCGACAAATTTCCGGCCCCGCTGAACGTGGCGATCTGCCAGGAAATTCCGGACAGGTTTCGCCAATGACTGTCCTCCTGAAACAGCCGGCTAACCGCGGCGACGTCTTGCCGCGCCAATGATTGATTGAAAGCCGCCATCCACGCTCTCGCCTGGACGTCTGCCGATACCTGCACCTTCTCCAACATCACGACCCTTTCTGCTTCATGCAGGAGAGCTCCGCCGTTCTAATCAGTCGCTCTGCGCTCCAGATGTTGCAAGGGCAGCGGCGCACCCGCCTTCAAAGTCTGAATAGCGATGTTGCTTCGCACCTCCCTCACGATCGGCAGGTTCAGCAATCGTTGCACGAGGAATTGCTGGTAATGTTCGAGATCAGGCACCACGACTTCGAGGAAGTAGTCGGCCTCCCCGGAGACGAGATGACAGGAGATTACCTCCGGCATCGCCACGACCGACTTCTCGAAGACCATGGCGCGATCGTTCGCGTGACCGTCGATTTTGACGCCGATGAAAACCGAGAAACCAAGGCCAACCCGACTGCGCTGCAACGCCGCGCGATAGGCTTCGATATACCCGTTTTTCTCGAGCCGCCTGACGCGCCGCAGGCACGGTGAAGGCGAAAGGCCAACCTTGTCGGCGAGTTCGATGTTGCTCAGCCGGCCATTAGCCTGTAGCGCCGCGATGATCCGGCAGTCGATTGCGTCGAGTTCGCATTTTGGCATAAGTGCGCATCCTCGATGGCCGATCCGGCATACCAATGCCCCCAGGACCCGCAGAATAGCGCAGTTTGGTAGGACATGCCTCAGCTTTCTTTGCGATGGTCAAGCAACCAAGCGGAGAGCCTGTCATGGACCACGAGAACTTAACAAGCTTGATGACCGCCGTAGCCCGATACTTCGATCTGATGCATGAGGCCGATGTCTCAGCCTTCGATAGCATCTTCCGCCCGACGGCGCAGTTGCACGGGCTAAGGAATGGTCAGATGAGGATGCTGTCCGCTTCAGAGTACAAGGCGATGCTTGCCGCTGGGCCGTCACCCAGATCCAAGGGCGCTCCGCGACAGGAACAAATACTTCTCGTGGACTTCGCGTCTGCCACTCAGGCGTTGGTCAAGGTTCGGGTCCGGGTGGATACGATCCTCTATGTCGACTATCTGAGTTACCACTTCGTGGACGGCGACTGGTTGGTCAGCGCCAAGGCGTTCCACGGGGAAAACGTTTCTGGGGCGGCGTGAGCGCCGACAAAACCCGCGCATCCGAACGGCATTCCCGCGCCGACCACACCCTCCTCGCCGGCATTGCACCCCGCCATGACAATGCTGCCTGCGTCAAAACACATCAGGAATGATTAGTTCCTCGCATGGAACCATTTGCGAAAACCCGCGTCTTCTCGACAAGGCCGCGTCGTCCACGCTGGTCTCCGTGGCCCCGGCGCGGCCCTGCCTCCCCTTGCCCCCAAGCCCAGAGGCGGGGCCGCGCTTAAATATTCGCCCCATGCCCACTGCCGGGGGCAACTCGGTCATTCTGCAATCATGGCAATATCGCAGGTGTAGCCGTCTTCCCTTGTTCGCAAAAACCATTTTGTAATCATTTGCTCCAAAACCTGCCGTGGACTTCGCCTTTAAACTTGGGCTCGTCTAGGAATGAAGCAGGAAGAAGCAAAGCGCCTGATCATTCAGGAATGGGACCGTTGGGTGCAAACACAATCGGTCGATCCTAGTAAGGCAACTGGCCGAGACGCCTTGAAGTTCTTCTTCGAACTCCAGGACGCGCGCTCTGTGCTTCTGGATTTTCAAACCAGAGGCCGGGACAAATGGCAGATCGTGCACGCCTGGTTGCGCGGCGCCGGACGCCTGTCACAATAGGTCCGAGCTGCCAACTAGCGCCGCGAATCGCAGACTCATTTTGATTGGCGGTCGCCCACGATCACTTGGCGCGTGCCAATACCTGAACCCTCACCGTCTTCTCGATGGCGCGTTTAGCGTTGGTGATTGCCATCATCCTGGAAACCGAAATACCGGATTTGCGGCGATCGGCATCGAGCCGCACGATCCACTTCCAACCTGTCGGATTGGCGGTCTGGACCACATCGTATTCAATGCCTTTATATTCCATACAAGATAAGACGCAGCGGTCCGGACGGTTCCATTCCGAACAAGAGGTTGTGCTTGGGATAAAGCGTCAGGCGCGAACGATGTGTTTTGCAGCACCTGCGCTTGTTTTTGAGGCACAACGGAGCGGGAACGTTAGCCGACAGAAATCATTCTTCTTCCCTCATCAACATTGCATGCCCCATGTTGCTTCCCTGCAAATCAATCGTGGCGCTCGTGTTGCTCGCCGGTACCTCCGTATCCGCCGGTGAAGCGCGACAAAACGGATTTCCTGCTGCCGAGAATTTCTTTCCGATAGGCGTTTGGCTGCAGTCGCCCAAACGAGCAGCCGAGTACAAAGCTATAGGCATCAACACGTTTGTTGGACTACACAACGGACCAACCGAACAGCAACTCGCGGCATTGGCGCAACAGAACATGCACGCCGTTGCCGACCAGACCGATATTGGACTGACATCTGCAAACCGGCACGTGATCAAAGCGTGGTTGCAAGGGGACGAGCCGGATAATGCTCAGCCGATCGGCTTGGGTCTGTTTGGCACTTGCATTCCAGCAAGCGACGTAGCGCGGCGTACGAGAGCGATGAACGCCCGCGATCCAACGCGGCCGGTGATGATAAACTTTGGACAAGGTGTAGCTAACGAGTTCTGGCGCGGGCGCGGCGGATGCAACGGCGATCATGCCTACTATACTGTCGCGCTGCAGGGCGCCGACATTTTATCCTATGACATTTATCCGGTGGGATCCGCAACTCCTGAGGTCAAAGGCCGATTGGAGTATGTTGCGCGTGGTGTGACCAATCTGATGCAAAGGGTTGGCGAAGGCCAGGTGGTGTGGACGGCCATCGAAACCACCGCACTTGATCCGGCCCGGCGGCCAACTCCAGCGGAGGTGCGAGCGGAAGTGTGGATGGCTCTCATTCATGGAGCGAGGGGTATTTTCTATTTCGTACATGAATTCACGCCCACCTTCCGTGAGGATGCGATTTTCCGTTATCGGGACGTCGTGGAAGAGGTCACGAAGACAAATCAGGTCCTCGCCTCGCTCGCGCCGGTATTGAGCCGCCCCAATGTGTCAGGGATCATATCCGTGGACTCGCAGGTCCCGATCGCAACCATGGTCAAAGCGCACACCGGCACGACATACATTTTCGCGGTAGCGATGCAAAACACTGCCTCGAAAGTGCGGATCAAACTGGACAAGGTCCAGCACACCCGGGCTCAGGTGCTGGGAGAGGATCGCAGCCTCGCCATATCAAACGGTTCTTTCGAGGATCAGTTTGACGGCTACGGCGTACACCTTTATCGCCTCGACTGACGCGCCAGGGACATCATTCGATGACGCGATCGGCTCGCGCGACTAAAGCCGGCTGAACTTCGATGCCAACCCTCTTCGCGGCTCTTAGATTTATCACCAACTCGAATACGTTGAACGTTCGATCGGCAACTGAGCCGCCTTGTCTCCTTAGAATGCGATCGACGTATTGGCCAGTCCGCCGATAGCATTCCGTTAGCCGCCGCTGAACACACAGGCCAGTGGGACACGTGTGTTCACCTTCAACAGCAGGCGGGTCATCCCCCTCTCAAGTGGAGTCCGCTGGCACGAAGCACCGGATTTCGACACTGCCACGCAGGCTGACATACCAGACAACGGCTTCGCCCAGCGGGTTACCTGCATTCCGAACGACAGCCTTCTCCGGCACCCGCCACCAGGCGCCATTGATCGGCACCCAGTACTCCCCGGCTCGCACCTCGTAGTCGGTGCGATAGCCATCGGAGATGTCGCAGCACGGCACGCCGCTCTGACTTGTCACGCCTTTGAACCATCTGCGAATGTCTTCCGGGACGTTTTCGAACTGGCCGCGATCGACCGCTTGGGCGCCAGTGGCAATAAAGATCATGGGAGCAAGCAGAGCACGAAGTGAGAGCAGACCCATGAAAAATCCTCCGCACGAAAAAACATGCGAGCGATTGAAGGCTCAACTCATCAGGACCAGGCGGCATAAACACGTCAAAACCACACCAGCATTTTCACATTCTCGTCATGCCGTACAAGCGCGCTAGCTGGCGACCGAGAAGATCAGTGCGACCCCTCCCACCAGTATAAGGCTGATCGCCCAAGTGGCTTCCAGATTGAACCAGCTCCGGGAAACGAATTTTAGCCCGAGATAGCGGTAGACCAGCCAGGCTGCACTGCCGCCGGCAAAGATCATCGCTGCGGCGTGAACGACCGAGACCAGCACAGCCATCCCCAGACCGGCGTTGATCAGTGTCTCAGCGGCCTGATGTCCTTTGTCGGACCCAGGCCGGCAGAGCCCGAGATAGATCGGCACCAGCATTAGTCCCGCGCCGTGCGCCATCGCTACCGCAAAGGACCAAAGGCCCAATTGGGTCGGTCGTATCCGCGCCAATGCTCGTGGATGCCGTCGGTCAAGCAGCCGGAAAATACCGAAGCCGATCACAACGAGACTGGCGCCGATCTGGATCTGCCGTTGCCACTCAACGAGCGCGACCATCAGCGCAAATGGGACGAGGACCAGCAACATGGCCAGCAAATGGCCGGCGCTTAGAGGCCAAAGCGCCGCGAACAAGGCGCGCGAACGCCTTTCCATCAAGCCGGCCGAGACCGCGAGCGGCCACCCCATCCCGGGGTTTACCCCGTGATAGAGGCCGCTCACGACGACAGCCAGCCAAAGCCAGGCAGGTGTCCAGTCGACTGCGCTCATTCAAACCGAGGGATAGCAGAACGAGTCCGTCGAACAGTCTCCGCCGTCGAGCCGTATCTGATGGGCGCCGTATCCGTCGGGAAAGCTGATCCAGTAATCCTTCGCCAGTTCAAGCCCCCCGCTCGGGCTGGCATTGGCCATTACCTGGGCCCCCGGCATTCCCTGAGGATAGAATTGTTTATCCCACGACGAGTAGAGCGAGTTCGTCCAATACACTCGTTTGCCATCACGGCTGATCTCAACCATCTGCGGCCCGCCCGCATAAGCCTTGCCGTTCGGGTGCGGTACGCGGCCTGCGATGCCACCGATGCGTACCGATCCGGCAAGCTTCGGCTTTCTGGGTTCGCTGACGTCATACTGACGCATCTCGCCGGTGCCCCAACAGGAGACGTAAAGGAATTGGTCATCCATCGAGAGGTCGATGTCGGTTACCAGCGGCGGCACGGCGCCGAACCCCTGCAGCAATGGCGGCAACTGATCCTTCGAGGCTGGCTCGGCCGGAATTGTGGCGGTTTTCTCGATGTGGAATTTGCCGCCCTCCCTCCACCAGGTCCAAATCGACCCTTCTAGGTTAGTGGTATCGACAACCACGCCAAGGAATCCGTACTCCCGAACGGGATCGTGAGCAGGGCGGACTTCTAACGCCATCTGATGGTTGGCCCCGAGATCGATGGTCTGGACATTGCGTCGCGCCCGAAGATCCCAGAAATGGATGCGATGGCCGTACTTGTTCGAGAGTAGATCTTCCGGAACGATCCCATTCTCGAACTGAGGCGGCAATGCCCACTCGCTCGTGACCATGTAGTCGCGCGGCAGGTTCCACCAGAAGTCATAGTGCAACGTCTGCGGACCGCGATCGATCTCCCAGCGGCCGAGCACTTCGAATGTCTCGCAATCCATGATGAAGACACCGGGCGGTCCATCCGTGCCATCCTTGCCACCGCCGCCCAGGGTGCTGACGTAAATGCCTTCAGGTCCGCAGTGTACGGTATGCGGCCGGGAGTAACCGGTCTTCTTGAATATCTCCTCGGGCTCGATGATCTTGTGAATCTTGGCCTGCGTGGGATCCGGCTTCGTGTCGACGATGTAAATACGCGAAGAGCGGATGCCGGGAATTATCAGGTAGCGCCGCTCAAGGAAGGCGTGGCCGGTTAGCGGCGACAGCGCCGACGAGCATGCGTTCCAGCCGAAATGGTGAAACTCGTCGCCCTTGTGGGGCATCGTCACCGTGTGGACGATCTGGCTGAAGGTTCGAGAGCCGGGCTTTACGTCGATCACCGCGAGTGCGTCTGGCTTCGAGAAGTCTGGGCTAAGGAGCAAGGTATACGCAAAGCTCTCGGGTGGAGCTTCCATTGCAAGCTTGGGAGATGCGTAGAAGGTCGGGTCTGGCCTCATTGTCATTGTACTGCCTCCTTATTCGAAGAGGTGCACCCAGCAGCCGCATGCAGCGGCAAGAGACGATCGCGATCGAGCCTTGCTTCGGCTGGTCATCGGCGTAATCAAACCACCAATAGGACGCGCTGGAAACAACAATCAGATAAACACGACGCGGCCGCGAATGTCAGCAGAACCACAATCAACACGCTTACCTGGCGGACTTCCGGGGAACGCGGCGCCGAGCAGGCAGGAAAAAAACCGCGGACCGTCGAATTACCGACGCCTTCAGCGGTCCATCCGGAGCAGCGTGTTGCATAGAATCATCATCCGACTTTCAACCATGCGTGACCCTCGGAATCCCTTTGACTGTGTAGGGACCCATCCCGTTAGGTCTCATGCGCTGGGCTATAGGATGATTATCATGTTGGAAGCAGTTACCGCGCTTTTTGGCGTTATAAGCGCCGGGATTTTCCTGGCACATGCCGTTGACGGTTATCGCTCACGCTGACCGTTCGCGGCGAGGCCCTTGGTATGCAAGGCCTCGCCTGCTCGCGAAAGCGATCAGCCGAAACCACCAAAGCCATTGCCAGCCTTGAGCTTGACTTCGGAGGCATTAGCCTCGAGAGCGAGGTTCAATGATCGCACAGACAGTTTGCCGCCTTTTCCTAGGCCGATGACAGGCATCGAACTGAAACAGCTTCGGGAAGATCTTGGAGCCGCGATCGGCAGGAGCCTGTCCCTGGTGGACATGGCCCGATTGTGCGGACTACCGGCTGGCGGCGCCGACACCATACGCCGATGGGAAGTGACCGGTCCGGGCGGGACCGCAGCGGAATTGCTGCGGATCCTGGCAATGGCGAGCGAGCGCTACCCCATTCTTGAGAATTTCAATGTGTTCGACCGGTTCAATGTCCATGAGAAGGACAGGCCGGCGCGCAGGGAAGCCTTCCGCGAAATGATGCGGGACGAGGTTCGCCGGCGTCTTGGATGACCCGGCCATAACTGCGATCCTGTGACCGCAGCACAGCTCCGGCCCCCCTGTTGATAACCGGGAGGGCTTCATGGCGCCGGCGTGACAGATCGCCCCGACGTGTTATCGACAGACAGTTTTTCCCTGAATAGACGGACCGACCCCTCATGAGGATCACTCTCGTCGGCTCCCGCCACTTTGGCGTGACCACCCTTGACATGCTGGGCCAGCACGGCGTCGACATCGCCCGGGTGGTGGTCGCCGATGCCGAGGATCGCCTCGCCGCCGCCGCCAAAGCCGCCGGCATCGAGGTGGTGGTGCAGGCCGACCCAAAGCTCGTTGTTGCTTGGGAAATCGCCGAGGGAACCGACCTGATTGTGACTGCCCATAGCCATGCCCGGATCAGCAAGGAGGCCCTAGCTGCCGCGAAATTGGGCGGGATCGGCTATCACCCCTCGTTGCTGCCGCGCCATCGCGGCATTGCCGCCGTGGAATGGACCATCCGGGAGGGCGATCCGATCGCGGGCGGTACCGTCTACCACCTCGCCGACCGAATGGATGCGGGGCCGATCGCAGCCCAGGAATGGTGTTTCGTCAAAAAGGGTGAATCCGCGCGGGAACTGTGGGAGCGCGCGCTGGCCCCTCTCGGCCAAAAACTGCTCGGCGAAGTTGTCGATTATGCCAAAGCCCACAAAAGCCTCCCCGCCAAGCCGCAACAAGAGGAATTTGCGACCAAAGCACCCAGCTTACCGGGATGAGGTATGGTTAACGCGCGCTTGGCGGCGTACTCGAACTTAGTCCCTTATCGGAACCGTTGTGCCCAATTAACTCTTTGCAGGAGCGGAACAATTTCGTGTCTTGCAATGCAGCAAATTTTAGACACAATGTCCCTCGATAAGGCCTTTATCATACACAATCAGGGACCTGATTCATGCGCCTCAATCGCATCGGAATTACCTTTGTCGCCTCCGCTCTCCTCAGCGTCGGCACTCCCGCTTTGGCTCAGACGCCTTACGACGGGCTATGGAACGTGACCGTCGTAACAAAAAGCGGGAGCTGCGAACCCCAAACGCGTTCGACGCTTACTATCTCCGACGGAAAGGTTTCCGCGGCGGGCGCTGATGTTACGGGCAGCATCGGGCGGGAAGGTCTCGTCAAGGTTTCGATCGGTGGTGCACATGCAAATGGCCAGCTCAGCGGCAATGCCGGATCCGGAAAATGGAATGGTGCGTCTGCAGGCATACCATGCAGCGGCCGCTGGGAAGCTTCGCGTCAGTAGAACCGGCTCAAGGACCCATATCCCGGCCGCGGTAAGACTGCTCATAGCCGCGGCGCTAACGTTATTCTTCGGAACTGTGTCTGGCTCCGTAGGTCACGCCCAATCGGGGCCATTTGCCGGCATGGCGGGAGTTTGGGCCGGTGCCGGAACAGTTACTCTGGACGATGGATCGACCGAGCGCATTCGCTGCCGCGCAAACTACGCCGTGGGCAATGGCGGCGCCGGCCTCAATTTGACCCTGACTTGCGCCAGCGACAGCTACAAATTCGATCTCAGAGGCGCCCTCATCTCGGATCGCGGCGCGCTGTCCGGTACCTGGGGCGAAAGCAGCCGTGGGATCAATGGCACTCTCGAAGGACGCGGGTCGGGCGGTAATTTTCAGTTGATCGCAAGCGCAGCCGGATTCAACGCCAATTTGTCCCTGACTACACGCGGCAACCGCCAATCCATCGTCATCAGGCCGGAGAGCGGGTTCAGGGGCGCGTCGATTTCGCTGTCCCGTTCGTAACTCCGCGTGCGCTAACTGGCCTGTTTGGGCTTCGCGAGCTGCGCGGCGGTGGCCTTCATCGTCTTCGCGATCAACAGCGCCTGTTCCTTGTTGATGGCAAAATCCTGAACGCCTCTGTGGGTCGTCAACGAAAGCACCATGATATCGGGCTGGTTCTCCGGCCAGCCGGTGGCGAAAGCGGTCACGTAATCGGCTGAGGTGGATCGTGTCGTCATCGAGAGACGTCCTTTATGATTGGTACGGGTGGCTACCGGCGAGCGATGCTATGCGCCGGGCACGAAAGCCGTGACTTCGATTTCTACTTTCGCCCGCTCATCGACCAGGCCGGAAATGTAGAGCAGGGTCGAGGGCGGGAAATTTCGCCCAAGCGTATCGCGCCAGGCCGCACCGATGCCCGCTCCGGCCGCAGCGTACTCGTGGCGGCTGGTTAGATACCATGTCAGGCGGACAATGTGCTCAGGGCCCGCCCCGGCTTCGGACAGCAGCTTGATGATCCGTTTCAATGCGACCGCCACCTGCCCCGCCAGATCGGGATGGTACTCGCCCTTTTCGTCGCCCCCGGTCTGGCCGGCAAGCACGACCCATCGGCCAGGACCGTCGACCTCGACGCCATGCGAAAAACCGCGCGGCTTAGACCATTCGGCGGGTTGCAAGACACGCATCAGCAATTCTCCATGGAGGTTCTCTGGGGAAGGTGCCCTTCCGCTCTGAGGAGTCGGGGAATGGAGCTGACTGCTTTAGCACCAATCGTCAGGACAGTGCATCAGTGCGTCGGCATTTTTGCGAGTTGCAAAGCCCAAGCTGGTCGCCGATACCGGCCTCCTGACCTGACCCTCTTTTCCGGGCGATCGCCTTCCCATGGACCGAACACCTTCGACGACCAGGGCGGCGCTGTGGATGGCAGGCTGGCTCGCGCTGATGCTGATTGTGGCGATAGCCGGACGCGAGAGCACACGCGAGGTGAACGTTTTTCAGATCATGGAGGTTCGCACCGTCCTGGGTTTCTTGATGCTGTACCCGCTGGTGCGTACCAATGGAGGGTTCGCCGCGATGCGGACCTCGCGGCCGCTGCAGCATATCGGACGGAATCTCATTCATTATTGCGCGCAGCTTGGATGGTTTTTCGCCCTGACACTGATCCCACTTGGCCAGGTCGTTTCGATCGAATTCACGATGCCGATATGGACCGCCATCCTGGCCGCGAGCTTTCTTGGTGAACGGATGACGTTCGGGAAGATTGCCGCTGTGCTGCTCGGGTTGATAGGCGTCATTGTCATCGTGCGGCCGGCAACTGGAGAAATCAATCCGGGTCAACTGATTGCGCTGGCCGCCGCTCTGGGGTTTGGCGTTTCCATCGTCATGATGAAATCCCTGACACGTACCGAAAGTGCGCTCAGGATTATCTTCTGGATGCTGGTGATACAGTCGGCCGTCGGTTTTTCCCCCGCGCTGTATGTCTGGACATGGCCGAGCGCCCATGCCTGGGGCTGGATGGCCGTGATTGCCTTTTGTGGCACCTTCTCTCACTACTGCATGGCACGGGCGATGCTCTACGGGGACGCCACCGTGGTGCTGCCGATGGACTTTTTGCGGGTTCCGCTGACGGCAGCCGCGGGCTGGCTGATCTACTCGGAACGGCTCGATCTGTTCACGGTGCTCGGCGCGGCATTGATCCTGGGCGGAAATCTATTGAACTTGAGGGCTGCGCAACCCGCCCCGGCCCGCGCTACGCGCTGAGCACTGCAAACGCTGGACCTCGTCAGCGGACAACTCACGCCGTTTTACTTGCCCGCTGCCTTTCGCAGGGCCTCGTTGATACGATCCTGCCAGCCAGGCCCGCCCTCCTGAAAATGCTCCAGCACGTCCTGATCGATACGCAGTGAAACCAGCTCCTTGACTCCCGGCAGCGCTTCCTTCTTTGGCGGTGCTTCGACGACCTTGGTAGTCGTCCGCTTGAACGCCGCCTCAGCTTCGGTGCGGGCGTCGTTGAGAGTCCTTGGGCGCCTGGGTTGATCTGCCATGATTAGATTCCTTCAAACAGCGCGGTCGAAAGATAGCGCTCGGCGAACGATGGTACGATGACGACGATTGTCTTGCCGGCGGCCTCCGCACGCTTGCCGACCTGGAGCGCAGCCGCTATCGCCGCGCCGGAAGAAATACCGGCGGGAATTCCCTCATTGCGCGCCAACGCGCGGGAGGTTTCGATTGCTGTCGAGCTGTTTATCTTGACGATCTCGTCGATAACAGATCGATCGAGTATCTCCGGAACGAAACCCGCCCCAATACCCTGGATCTTGTGCGGGGAGTGCTGGCCGCCGGAAAGCACAGCGCTTTCTTCAGGTTCGACCGCTACCACCCGCAAGGAGGGCTTGCGGCCTTTGAGCACCTGCCCCACCCCGGTGATGCTGCCCCCGGTGCCCACACCAGCAATGAAGTAGTCGACTTGGCCGGCGGTGTCGTTCCAGATCTCCTCAGCCGTTGTTCGACGATGTATCTCCGGGTTGGCGACGTTCTTGAATTGCTGCGGCATCACGGCGTTGGGCGTCGTACGAACCAGCTCTTCAGCCGTGGCAATCGAACCTTTCATGCCCTGCGCGGCGGGCGTCAGAACAATTTCCGCTCCCAAAAACGCCAGCATTTTCCGGCGTTCCATCGACATGGACTCAGGCATCACCAGCTTGAGCCGATAGCCGCGCGAGGCGGCGACATACGCCAGCGCGATTCCTGTATTGCCCGAAGTCGGTTCGATAAGGACGGTGTCTTCATTGATGACGCCGGCGTTCTCCATGGCAATGATCATCGCCGCGCCAATGCGATCCTTGACGCTTGCGGCGGGGCTGAAATATTCCAGCTTCGCGAGGATGGCCGCTTGTGCGCCATGCGCCTTCGGCAAGTTGCGCAGCCGAACGAGCGGCGTGTCCCCAATCGCGTCTACGATGCTGTTGAACACTTTGCCTCGGCCGGGACGGTGCACTGCACTCGTAGTAGACGGCGCGTCCATGTCGAAGCCCCCTTGCCGTAACGTCGCGTAATTGAATGCCGATCTCCATTACGCGTCGGTCGCCTGAGAGTGCAAGCCTCCAAATTCGTTTCGTCAATTCGCTGCGCTGCAAAATCTCTTTGCGACAAAATAAACCTAAAACGAACGCATTTGTGTTGTCACATCGTCAAACAAATTTGTTTATGCTAGCTTCAGGTTTTCAGATCGCAAGGAGGTCACGATGCGAGGGATCGCTGAAGTCCTGCCGACTGTCGGATCCCATCCGGACCCGCGCGGCTGTGACTTGCCGACCTGTCCTGTTTGCGCTGACTCAATGGTTGCCGCCGAGGCATCGGCTTACGTGTCGGACAACGTCATCAGCTATCTCTGGACGTGCGACACCTGCGGTTATGGATTCGTGACCAAGCACGCGGCAAAACGGATCGCCTGCAACTGAACTCCTTTACTAGTCAGCCGAGTTCCTCAGCGCGGAGCAATGTCGCCCTTCGCCCAACCGGCGCGCGTGCGTTCGCGAAAACTTGCGAACTGTCCCTGTGATATCGCACTCCTGATTTCCTGCATGAGGTGCTGGTAATAGCCGATGTTGATCTCGGATAGCAGCATCGCACCCAGTGTCTCGCCCGCCTTTACAAGATGATGGAGATAGGCTCGCGAGCAATGGCGTGTCGATGGCCACAGGCTCTCCTCGTCCAGCGGGCGCCGATCATCAGCGTGTCGTGCGTTGCGCAGGTTGATTTGGCCGAAGCGGGTGAATGCCGTTCCGTGACGACCGTTGCGCGTAGGCATCACACAATCGAACATATCGATGCCCCGCCCGACCGCCTCAAGGATGTCCTCAGGCGTGCCGACGCCCATCAGATATCGCGGCCGATCCTCGGGCAGGATAGGCGCGACTTCCTCGATCATCGCCAACATCACCGCTTGGGGCTCGCCGACGGCGAGCCCGCCAATCGCATAGCCGTGAAAGCCAATATCGATCAGGCCGCGCGCGCTGGCCTGGCGTAGCTCGGGGACATCGCCGCCCTGTGCGATGCCAAACAGCATGTAGCCTGCAGGCGAGGTCTCGAAAGCGCGTTTGCTCCGCTCCGCCCAGCGCAAAGAAAGCTGCATCGCGCGCTCAATATCGCCGCGCTCCGCCGGGAGTCTTACGCACTCATCGAGTTGCATGGCGATGTCGGAGCCGAGCAAGCGCTGTACCTCGATTGCGCGTTCCGGCGACAATTCGACGCTTACGCCGTCAATGTGCGAACGGAAGGATACCGCATGTTCGTTTACCTTGCGCAATTGCGCCAACGACATCACCTGGAAGCCACCGGAATCGGTGAGCATCGGCCCATTCCAACCGGTGAACAGCTGCAAGCCCCCAAGTGCTGCAACCCGTTCGGCTCCGGGCCGGAGCATCAGGTGATAGGTGTTGCCGAGCACGATGTCGGCCCCAGCATCACGCACCTCTCGCCAGTGCAGGCTTTTCATCGCGCCTGCCGTACCCACCGGCATGAAAGCGGGCGTGCGCACGATGCCGTGCGGCGTGATCAACTGACCGCTGCGTGCTTTGCCGTCGCTCGCCAGAAGAGAAAAATGATTGGGAAGAGTCATGATGAGTGTTTGCGCGACAACGGCGGCCGATTCAACCTCTATGGAGTGAAATCTCGTTGGGAGCATCGGGTTAGACGTTGACGCCACCCGAGTCGCCGCATAAGTTCCCGCGCCATGACCACCAGCACCAAACGCGTTGCAAAAACCGGAAAGCCCCCTGGGGCCTCGGGAGACGTGCGCGTGTAGGCCGCCAAACGCATCATCTCAACCCGAAGCTCCGCCCCCAAAAGGTCGGGGCTTTTTTATTGTCTGAATGGAGATCTCCAGTGAAGAACGATCCCGTGGTTGCCATCGCCGGCATAACCGGCGCCGTCGGTGCGGAGTTCATGGTCACCATGAATAAGCGCGGGTTTCGCGTTGGCAAACTCAAGGCGCTGGCGAGCGCGCGTTCAGCCGGCAAGACGATCGAGTTCCGGGGCGAGACAATCGAAATCGCGGAGCTCCGCGCCAATTCTTTCGAAGGCGTCGACCTCGCGCTGTTCTCGGCCGGCACCGCGGTTGCGAGGGAATTTGCTCCAATCGCGGTGAACGCAGGCGCAGTGGTGATCGACAATTCATCCGCGTTTCGGATGGAACCGGGCGTGCCGTTGGTGATCCCGGAGATCAACGCGCGCCGCATCAGCGATCACAAGGGCATCATCGCCAATCCAAATTGCTCCGCAATCACGGCCTTGGTCCCACTCTGGCCCATCCACCGCAGGAATCGTATCAAGCGAGTCATCATTTCCACGTACCAGGCCACGAGCGGAGCAGGTGCCGCGGCAATGGAGGAGCTAAGGGAATCAACACGAGCCCACTTGGCCGGTGAGGCGTATGCACGCAAAGTGCTGCCTCATCCCTGTGCGTTCAACGTGTTCAGCCACAATGCCGCCATTGATCCCGCGACTGGCTACAACGGCGAAGAGATGAAAGTAATCAATGAAACCCGGAAGATATTCGAGGACGATCGGATCGCGGTTGGCGTGACCTGCGTGCGCGTGCCCGTGCTGCGCGCCCATAGCGAGGCGATCACTTTCGAATGCGAAAATCCTATAGCAGAACACGAAGTGCGCGAGATCCTGACGTCCGCGCCAGGCGTAAAGATCGTTGACGATCGGAAGAACAACTACTTTCCGATGCCAATTGACGCATCAAGACAGGATGAGGTTCTGGTCGGCCGCATCCGCAACGATCTCAGCGATCCCACCGGTCACTCGATCTCGATGTTTGTGGCGGCAGACCAACTGCTGAAAGGCGCCGCGCTGAACGCCATCCAGATCGCCGAGCGGCTAAGCTAGGAGTTGGCACGGAACAGCAGGCAGGCGTCGCCGTAGGAATAGAACCGGTAACCCTTCTCGATGGCATGGGCATAAGCCGCCTTGATGGTGTCAAGCCCACTGAAGGCTGCCACCAGCATGAACAGCGTCGAACGCGGCAAGTGAAAATTGGTCAGAAGGATATCAACGGCGCGAAAGCGATAGCCCGGGGTGATGAAGATCGAAGTCTTGCCATCGAACGGTTGGATTGTGCCGTCCTCGGCGGTGGCGCTTTCCAGAAGCCTCAGCGAGGTGGTGCCGACCGCTACGACCCGGCCGCCCTCGGCGCGCGCCGAGTTCAGCGCTCGCGCGGTCTTGGCGGAAAGACTGCCCCATTCGGAATGCATCCTGTGGCCGACGGTGTCCTCCACCTTGACCGGCAGGAACGTCCCTGCCCCGACATGCAATGTAAGCCGGTGCAGGCCGACCCCGTGTCCGCGTAACGCGCTCTCCAGCCCCGGCGTAAAATGCAGTCCGGCTGTGGGAGCTGCAACCGCGCCCTCGTTGGTCGCGAACATGGTCTGGTAGTCGGCGGCATCGCGCTCATCGGCCGCGCGCCTGGAGGCGATGTAGGGCGGCAGCGGCGGCTCGCCGACGTCTGCGATGGCCTGATCGAGCGCAGGCCCGTGAAATGAAAACGACAGGGTGATCTCGCCGTCTTCGCCTTTGCGTTCGACCTGCGCGTCGAGATGACCGAGCAGACATACCCGGCCCTCGTTGCCGAACCGGACCACGTCGCCCTGCGACAGCCTCTTTGCCGGTTTCACCAGAGCCTGCCAGCGCGAGCCATCAAGGCGTTTGATCAGCGTCGCCTCGATCTTCGGTTCGGCGGCCTGACCAATGCGCCGTCCCCTGAGCTGCGCGGGTATGACCTTGGTATCGTTGACCACGAGCTGATCGCCTGGCTCGAGCCATTGCGGCAGATCGGCAATCAGCCGGTCGCGCAACACGCTGTCGGGCTGCACCACCAGCATCCGCGCCGAATCGCGCGGGCTTGCCGGACGCAGCGCGATGCTGCTCGCAGGAAGTTCGAAATCGAAAAGGTCGGTGCGCATGGCGCCGATGCGCTCCAAAAGGTCAGCCATCGTTTCAGAAGGCGGCGCCCACGCGCCGCGATCCGAAACCATCATTTGCGATCAGGCGGCGTCCAGCGCCATGCGGGCCTTGACGATCTTGTCTGGGCTCCGGACCGGCTCGCCGCGCTTGATCTTGTCGACGTTCTCCATCCCTGAGACCACCTTGCCCCAGACCGTGTATTGGTTGTTGAGGAAGGAGGCATCATCGAAGCAGATGAAGAACTGGCTATCGCCTGAATCCGGGCTGGCAGCCCGCGCCATGGACGTTGTGCCGCGCACATGCGGCTCCTTGTTGAACTCGGCCTTGAGCTTCTTGCCGGAGCCTCCGGTGCCCGTGCCTTCTGGGCAGCCCGTTTGCGCCATGAAGCCATCGATCACGCGGTGAAATACGATCCCGTCGTAAAACCCCTCACGTACAAGCTCCTTGATGCGGGCGACGTGATTGGGGGCCAGATCCGGCCGCATTTCGATCGTGACCGGTCCCTGCGAGGTCTCCAGGATCAAGGTGTTTTCGGTGTCAGCCATGCTCTCTTCTCTAGGTTTTGGGGTGGACGTTTCCGGTTCCGAAACCGGACCGCAAAGGGTCGGCCGGCTACAGCCCCGGCCATGCTCTCGGTAAATGGCATCGGCGTGCAGCGTTGCAACGCCTCCATCACGGCAATGCGGTATTGCAGCCGATCGTTGTCGCCAGCCTGCTCGGATTCGTAGCTGATCCGGGGATGTCCAAGGATCTCTCCGGCTCGGTTAAAGCTCACGACCACCGTGATGTCGATCGGATTTGCCTGCCACAGCGGCGGGGGTTTCCAGCAGCTCGAAATCCTCTCAATCGCCTCGCGGATTGAGTTGACCTCGGCCGGGCCGGCCAGCGCGCGCTCCGCGCAACCCAGCATCGTCGCGGCAACCGCATATGCAACCAGATTGCGAGATCGCCTCACGCGGCCTCACTTGATGTCGGAAGCGACTTGCACCTTCACCATTTTGTCCGGGTCGGTGACCGCGCCGCTCGAGGAGCCCGCCGGCGCCTTCTTCAACTTGTCCACCACATCCATTCCAGAGACCACCTCCCCGACCACGGTGTACTGGCCGTTCAGGCTGGCTGCGTCGCCGAACATGAAGAAGAATTGGGAATTCGCGGTGTCCACGCTGTCACCGCGTCGCGCCATCCCGACGATGCCCCGCTTGAACGGCACGCTGGAAAACTCCGCCTTGAGGTTGGGATATTTCGAACCGCCGGTGCCGTTGAAATTCTGACCATCGCCGGTCTGTGCCATGAACCCGTCCATCACGCGGTGAAACGGGACGTTGTTGTAGAAGCCTTCACTTGCGAGCTGCTTGATCCGCTCGGCATGCTTGGGCGCAAGATCGGTCCGAAGCTTGAAGACGATGCGGCCCTTGGTGGTGTCGACCACAATGGCGTTCTGCTTGTCGACGCCCGCCGGAAGCGGTTGCGCGATCGCCGGCGCGGCGCAGATCAGTGCGGCGATGAGGGCAAGAGCTCGGATCATGAAAACTCCGTACTGCGATGTAATTGTTCTGGTTGGCCGCTACAAACCGTCCGGTTTCGGCGGAATTGGAACTACCCGGCGAACTTGTTCCTGAGGCTGGCGGCGACCGCCGGGGGCACGAACGCGGAAACATCGCCGCCCATCCCCGCGATCTGACGCACCAGTGTGGCGGTGATCGGGCGGGCGGCGACTGAGGCCGGCAGGAATACGGTTTGCACACCTGGCGCCATGGTTTCGTTCATCCCGGCAATCTGCATCTCATAATCGAGGTCGGTGCCGTCGCGCAGGCCCCTGATCATGATCGTCGCGCCGGCAGTCTGCGCCGCCGTGATCGTAAGATTGTCATAGGTGGTGCAGTCGAACTCGCAACCCGCATCGGCAGCAATCGGGGCAAAGACCTCACGGACGATCTCGACACGTTCTTCCACCGTGAACAGCGGCTTCTTTCCGGGATGGACACCGATCGCAACGATCAGGTGGTCACACAGCCCCACGGCATGCCTGAACACGTCCAGATGGCCGTTGGTGACGGGATCGAAGGAGCCGGGATACAGCGCGATGCGGGGCATAGACCCCTCTACCGCGCCGCGCGCGACCGGGCAAGCCGCGCGGCGGCTTGGGACTGATGCCGCCCTTTATGGACTGCTGGACTGAACCGGTTCGGGACTGGCTGCGTCTCCTGAGCAGGCCGGCGTGTTTCACGGTTTCGCCGGCCGCGAAACAAAACTCGGGCTGGACGAAACCATATTCGCCTGGGAGCGAAGACATCCGGAAACGGGTGCTGCGTAAAGAGGGTTAACAAAGACGGGCCGCAAAGGCCCAATGACAGGGGCACCGTCATGATCAAGGCAATTTCTGCAATCGCCGTGGCTGCGTTTATCTCGGCTGCGCTCACCGTTCTTCCCGGATTTGCGCCGCAGGTCGAAGCCAGCGTTCCGCAGGCCCTCGCCAAGGGCGACCGACTTGCTGTCGGCGTGGTCGGGCCGGACTGCTCGCAGCAGGCCTGGCCGAATTTCGAGGCCTCCTGCCTCCGTGGCGACCGCACCAAAACCCTGGTCCGCGAAGTTCGGCTCATTACCGCCGACCGCGCGCGATAAGCGGATCGCGCATCGCCGCTGATCGCCGCCAGTCAGCTGGTGGCGAACGCCCTAGCCGCCGTTCCCATTCCCATTGCCATTCTCCGCGTCTTCGCCGATGTGCTCGACCGACACGACATGCTCGTCTTCGGCGGTATCGAAAACGATGACGCCCTGGGTCGAGCGGCCCGCAATCCGGATGCCCTCGACAGGACACCGGATCAGTTGGCCCTTGTCCGTCACCAGCATGATCTGGTCGGTGTCCTCGACCGGGAATGACGCTACCAGCTTGCCATTGCGATCGTTCACCGACATCGCCACGATGCCCTTGCCGCCGCGGCCAGTGGTCCGGTACTCGAACGAGGAAGAGCGCTTGCCGTAACCGTTTTCGCTGATGGTGAGGACGAATTGCTCGGCGGCAGACATCTCGACGTAGCGCTGCTCACCAAGCTCGATCGCCCCCGAGGCGTCCTCGGTGTCGATGGCGGCCTCGTCTTCGACTCCGCCACGCCTGACCGCGTTCGCGCGACGCAGATAAGCGGCACGTTCCTCGGCATCGGCATCCATATGGCGCAGGATGGTGAGGGAAATCACCTTGTCGTTCGCAGGCAGCGCTATGCCGCGCACGCCCATCGACGTGCGGCCGGTGAACACGCGCACGTCCGGGACCGGAAAGCGTATACACTGGCCACCGGCGGCGGTTAGCAGCACATCGTCGCGTTCCGTGCAGATTTGCACGTCGACTATGGCTTCGTCCTGGTCGAGCTTCATTGCGATCATGCCGGAGCGGCGGACGTCGACGAAATCCGAAAGCTTGTTGCGGCGCACGTTGCCGCCGGTGGTGGCGAACATCACGTCAAGATTTGCCCAGGAGGATTCATCCTCGGGCAAAGGCATGATGGTGGTGATGCGCTCGCCTTGCTCCAGCGGCAGGATGTTGATCATCGCCTTGCCGCGCGCGTTCGGCGCGGCGATCGGCAGCCGCCAGACTTTTTCCTTGTACACCTGCCCGCGCGAGGAGAAGAACAGCACGGGCGTGTGCGTCGAGGCCACGAACAATCGGCTGACGAAATCCTCGTCGCGGGTCTGCATGGCGGCCCGGCCCTTGCCGCCGCGCCGCTGCGCTCGATAGGTGGATAGCGGCACGCGCTTGACATAACCGGCGTGCGAAACCGTAACGACCATGTCCTCACGCTGGATCAGGTCCTCGTCCTCGACTTCGCCTTCATGATCGATGATGACGGTCCTGCGCGGGGTCGCGAAATTCGATTTCACCTCGTCAAGTTCTTTTTTGACGATTGCCTGCACCCGGTCCCGAGAACGCAGGATATCCAGGTAATCGTTGATCTCCAGCGCCAATTTGTCCAGTTCTTCGGATATCTCTTCACGCCCGAGCGCGGTAAGCCGCTGCAGCCGCAAGTCGAGGATCGCCTTGGCCTGCTCCAGGGAAAGCCGCGCGGTGCCGTCTTCACTAAGGCGATGTCGGGGATCGTCGATCAGCGTAATCATCGAGGATACGTCGGTTGCCGCCCAGACGCGCGACATCAGGGTCTCGCGCGCGGTGTTTGGATCGGGCGAGGTGCGGATCACGCGGATGATCTCGTCGATATTGGCGACCGCAATCGCCAGACCTACCAATACATGCGCGCGGTCGCGCGCCTTGTTGAGCTGGAATTTCGTGCGCCGCGTAATCACCTGTTCGCGGAATGCGACGAACACCGTCAGCATGTCTTTCAGGTTCATGACCCGCGGGCGACCGCCGTCGAGCGCCAGCATGTTGGCGCCAAAACTCGTTTGCAGCGGGGTGTGCCGATAGAGCTGGTTCAGAACGACGTCGGCCATGGCATCGCGCTTCAATTCGATTACCACGCGATAACCGTCGCGATCGGATTCGTCGCGAAGTTCAGCGATGCCTTCGATCAGCTTCTCGCGGTACAATTCACCGATCCGCGCGACCATGGTGGCTTTGTTCACCTGGTACGGAATTTCGGTGATGATGATCGCTTCGCGGTCCTTGCGGATGGTGTCGATGGTCAACTTGCCGCGCATCACGATTGACCCGCGGCCGAGATGGTAAGCCGAGCGGATGGCCTGCCTGCCCAGAATGATGCCGCCGGTAGGAAAATCCGGGCCGGGAATGATCTTGATGAGTTCGTCGATCGAAAGCGCGGGATTGTCGATCAGCGCCACGCAGGCCTCGATCAGCTCGCCCAGATTGTGCGGCGGGATATTGGTCGCCATTCCGACCGCGATGCCGCCAGCGCCGTTGACCAGGAGGTTAGGAAATTTCGCCGGCAGAACCAAAGGTTCTGACTCGGTGCTGTCGTAGTTCGGCTGGAAGTCGACCGTGTCCTTGTCGATATCGCCGAGGACCTCGAGTGCCGGTCGAGAGAGACGCGCCTCCGTATACCGATAAGCGGCCGGGGGATCGCCGTCGATCGAGCCGTAATTGCCCTGCCCGTCGATCAGCGGCAGGCGCATCGAGAAATCCTGCGCCATCCGGACCATCGCGTCGTAAATCGACTGGTCGCCGTGCGGGTGATATTTACCGATGACGTCACCGACGACGCGCGCGGATTTGACGTGCTTCTTGTCGGGCGTGTGGCCCTGCTCGTACATCGAATACAATATGCGGCGATGCACTGGCTTGAGGCCATCGCGCGCATCCGGCAGCGCCCGCGCCACGATCACGCTCATCGCGTAATCGAGGTAGGAGCGCTTCATCTCATCGAGGATCGATACGGGACGAATATCCGAGGGCGCCGGCGGCTCTCCGGAATTCGTATCTTCAGGATCAGACAAGGGGGAAATCCGATAAGTTTTACAGAAGAATCATATAGCGCATCGGGCGCCTCCAAACCACCCCCATGCGGGCCGGAGCCACCCCTTTTTCCCCTTGTTATTCCATAGACTTAGCAGATCAATGCTGTCCCCGATCGTAGCTCCTGACTCTGGTGGGAAACCTCAGGTGCAAGCGCGCGTCTGGGTCGGCGAAATCAGACCGCCTGCATTGCCATTATGAGCCGAACACCACGCTGTGCATGATGCGTCCCGGCACCAGCGTGAATAGTCCTGCTAGCAGCAGTGCGCCGGTGAAGATCGATATCATGGTGATCTTGTGAGCGCGCGTACGATGGCCGCGGGCGGCTAATACCCCGACGACCAGCATGATAGGTGTGAAGACCGATAGCAGGTGTATCGGACTCCACAGGCCCCACATCCGCATGCCGTGGATCAGGAACGAGGAAGCGCTGATCACCAGCATCAAGACAACCCACATCCAGCCGAGCGCCCGGTGCGGCACCGTGCCCTTGGGCGCAGTGAACTGAACGACCCCGAGCGCGAATGCTGCGATCGCGGCAAAGGCGTGGACCTGGATTTCCGGGGCGGCCTCAAGGAGCGCTGTCAACGACATCGAAACATGCCTTCAGCCCAACGCCGTTTGATGACTGACGCAGCCACGGCGTCTCGGCGCCGCTTTTGCTCTCAGAACGGAATGTCGTCGTCCATGTCGCTGTTGCGCGCGCCGGCCGCAACAGCTCGGCGCGGTGCCGCGCTGGATGGGCCGGAGGACCCGAAGTCGCTGCCTTGATCATCGGCTCCGAAGCTGCCGGCAGGACCGCCGCTGCGGCCGTCGAGCATTGTCAGTGCCGAGTTGAAGCCCTGCAGCACCACCTCAGTGGAGTATTTCTCAGCACCGCTCTGGTCGGTCCATTTGCGCGTCTGCAACTGGCCTTCGAGGTAAATCTTCGCACCCTTCTTCAGGTACTGCTCGGCGATCTTGCAGAGGCCTTCATTGAAGATCACCACCCGATGCCATTCGGTTTTTTCCTTACGCTCGCCAGTGGCCTTGTCGCGCCAGTTTTCGGATGTGGCGACACTGAGATTAGCTATGGGACGGCCATCCTGGGTCCGCCGAATCTCCGGATCCTTGCCGAGGTTTCCGACCAGAATCACCTTGTTTACGCTTCCCGCCATTGCCGCTCTCCACTCTCGAATACCAAACTGGCCGGACGTGCAGGCTCCTTCGCCTACGCCGTCGGCATCAAATGGGACCCCTTCGCACCACCCGGCGGCGACCGTATACGCTCGCAAGTGCCGTCTGAGGAAGGAATCCCCGTTATCCACATTATAGCAGTTTCCGCCGTGTTGTTCCAGTTTTGTTCTCGCCTACGGTCCGTTTGCAGCGCAGAAATCAGCGTAGACCTTGCGGGATGAGGGAATTTCGCTGGGGTGGGGAGCGCCTGGCGTGCGAAGCCCCGAAATCTCCAGGAAACATCAGCCGCCGCACCCTCACTTGACGGGCGACTGTTGCATTTCGGAGACGGCTTTTTCGGGTGGGCCGAGCTATAGATCGCTGACATTTCGAGTCATGCATTTCGCGGCGCTTCCTGAAAGGGAGCGAAAAGAACCGGAGCGATTAGAATGAAGAAGATTTTGTTGGGTGCCGTTGCTCTCGCCGCCTTCGGCGCGATGGCTCCCGCCTCCGCCGCTGATCTTGCAGCCCGCCCCTACACCAAGGCGCCGCCGCCGATGATCGCAGCAATCTACGATTGGAGCGGCTTCTACATCGGTCTCAACGGCGGCGGTGGCTGGAGCCACAAATGCTGGGATAACACGGTGTTTCGCGGCGTGGCGACGGTTCCGGCCTTTGCCGAAGGTTGCCATGACGCAACCGGCGCCGTGGCCGGCGGTCAGATCGGTTATCGGTGGCAGGCCAGCTCGTGGGTGTTCGGATTAGAAGCCCAGGGCGATTGGGCCGACCTCAAGGGCTCAAACGTAAGCAGGGATTTCTTCCGAGCGCCTGGCGACACTACCAACCATTCACGAATTGACGCGATCGGGCTTTTCACAGGCCAAATCGGTTATTCGTGGAACACCTTTTTGCTTTACGTAAAGGGCGGCGCAGCCGTTACCAACGACAAGTATGACGGGTTCGTCGTAAACCAGGCGATCCTTGATCCTCATTTCGACAGAGCGAGCGAGACTCGTTGGGGCGGCGTGGTGGGTGTAGGCGGCGAATTTGCTTTCACGCCGAATTGGTCCTTTGCGATCGAATACGATCACTTGTTTATGGGCGACCGTGATCTGAACTTTACGGGGACAGGGGCTGTGCCGCTGGCGACCCGAACGGATCGCATTCGGCAGGACGTGGACCTTGTCACCGTTCGCTTGAACTACCGTTGGGGTGGTCCGGTCATCGCGAAGTACTGAGCTTCAGTTTTGCTCTGAACCATTCGATCCAAAGAGGCCGGCCTTGCGCCGGCCTTTTTTTGTTTGCTTGCTAGCACCGTTGCTGTTGCGCTCACGCCGGTTCCGCGCTTTTCGCCGCGGCAAGACTACGTCGCAACAAACGGTTGATGGCATGCAGCAGGGACTGGAAATTTCCACGCGTTCTTCCTATGTTCCGACATCACCCATCGGCGTCCGGAATCCTTGGAGATGCGCGCCGATAGCCGCGCGCTTGCGCGCCTGGAACTGCCGATATGGATGAAGTGATCAGGGCGAATCGCCAACGGAACGCCGGCTCCGGCACGCGTGCGATAACCATTCGCGGCGCCCGCGAGCATAATCTCAAGAACATCGACGTCGAGATTCCGCGCGACAGGCTCGTGGTTTTCACCGGGCTGTCCGGGTCGGGCAAATCCTCGCTTGCGTTCGACACCATCTATGCCGAGGGACAGCGTCGCTATGTCGAATCGCTGTCGGCCTATGCACGCCAGTTTCTGGAGATGATGCAGAAGCCCGACGTCGACCAGATTGACGGGCTGTCGCCGGCCATCTCGATCGAGCAGAAGACAACATCGAAAAATCCCCGATCGACCGTCGGCACCGTCACCGAGATCTACGACTATATGCGGCTGCTTTGGGCACGAGTAGGCGTGCCGTATTCGCCAGCGACGGGATTGCCGATCGAAAGCCAGATCGTCTCTCAAATGGTCGATCGCGTGTTGGCGATGCCTGAGGGCACCCGTCTGTATTTGCTGGCGCCGGTGGTGCGAGGCCGCAAGGGCGAGTACCGCAAGGAGCTCGCCGAATATCTCAAGAAGGGGTTTCAGCGGGTCAAGATCGACGGCACGTTTTACGAATTGGCGGAAGCTCCTGTCCTCGACAAAAAATTTCCGCACGATATTGACGTGGTGGTCGACCGCATCGTGGTCCGACCCGATATCGGCCAACGTCTGGCGGAGAGTTTCGAGACTGCCTTGAAGCTCGCGGAAGGACTCGCGGTCATCGAGTATGCCGAAACCGGTGTCTCTGCCGCAGACGAGAAAAAGTCCGACAAGAAGACCGCAAAGATACATGACAAGAGCGGACCCGAACGAGTGTTGTTTTCCGAAAAGTTCGCCTGCCCGGTATCTGGATTCACGATCCCGGAAATCGAGCCGCGGCTGTTCTCCTTCAACAACCCCTACGGCGCTTGTCCGGCCTGCGGTGGCCTGGGAATCGAGCAGCATATCGACGAAGAGTTGGTCATTCCCGACAAGGAGCTGACTCTGCGCAAAGGCGCGATCGCACCTTGGGCGAGATCGTCGTCACCCTATTACGTCCAGACGCTTTCAGCACTGGGCAAGTTCTACAAGTTCACCCTTGATACCAAATGGAAGGATCTTCCGAAGAAGACGCAGAACGCCATCCTGCACGGCTCCGGTGAGGACGAAATCAAATTTTCCTATGAAGACGGCGTACGCTCCTACGACACCAAGAAGCCGTTCGAGGGAGTGATCACCAACATCGACCGCCGTTATCGTGAGACCGAGAGCGAATGGGCGCGCGAGGAGCTTGCCAAGTATTTCTCCGATGTCCCCTGCGAAGCCTGCAAAGGCTATCGGCTCAAGCCGGAAGCGCTTTGCGTCAAGATCGCCGGCAAACATATCGGCGAGATTTCAGAACTGTCGGTGCGCCGCGCCGGCGAATGGTTCGAGACCGTGCCGAAGGCGCTGAATGCTCAGCAGAACGAAATCGCCGCGCGGGTGCTGAAGGAAATTCGCGAGAGATTATCATTCTTGCTCGACGTTGGGCTGAATTACCTGACCTTAGCGCGGGCATCCGGCACACTTTCCGGCGGCGAGAGCCAGCGCATTCGGCTCGCGTCCCAGATCGGTTCGGGTCTCACCGGCGTTCTATATGTTCTGGACGAGCCGTCGATCGGCCTGCATCAGCGCGATAACGCGCGCCTGTTGGAAACGCTCAAGCGGCTGCGTGACCTCGGCAACACCGTGATCGTGGTCGAGCACGACGAGGATGCGATCCGGCTTGCCGACCATGTACTGGACATCGGGCCGGGCGCTGGCATGCACGGCGGCCATATCGTCGCGCAGGGTTCGCCCGCCGATATCATGAACAATCCGAAGTCGCTGACAGGCAAGTACCTCACCGGCGAACTGGCGGTCGAGATACCGGAGCGCAGGCCACCGAACCACCGCCGCACCATCAAGGTAGTGAACGCACGCGGCAACAATCTAAAGAACGTCTCGGCCGAGATACCGCTCGGCTTGTTCACCTGCGTCACCGGCGTCTCCGGCGGAGGCAAGTCGACGCTGCTGATCGACACGCTCTATCGGGCGATCGCGCGGAAACTGAACAATGCGAGCGAGGGTGCCGCGCCGCACGACCGCATAGAGGGGCTGGAGCATATCGACAAGATCATCGATATCGACCAGTCGCCGATCGGTCGGACGCCGCGCTCAAACCCGGCGACTTATACCGGCGCGTTCACGCCGATCCGTGAGTGGTTCGCCGGCCTGCCCGAGGCCAAGGCGCGCGGCTACGAGCCCGGGCGGTTTTCGTTCAACGTCAAAGGCGGACGCTGCGAGGCGTGCCAGGGTGACGGCGTTATCAAGATCGAGATGCACTTCCTGCCCGACGTCTACGTCACCTGCGATGTCTGCAAGGGCAAGCGCTACAACCGCGAAACGTTGGAAGTGCTGTTCAAGGGCAAATCGATCGCCGACGTGCTGGACATGACGGTGGAGGAAGCTGCCGAATTCTTCAAGGCAGTGCCGCGGGTGCGCGAAACCTTCAAGACGCTCCACAGGGTGGGTCTCGATTACATTCACGTGGGCCAGCAGGCGACCACCCTCTCCGGCGGTGAAGCCCAGCGGGTCAAACTGGCCAAAGAACTGTCCAAGCGCGCAACCGGGCGCACGCTCTACATCCTGGACGAGCCGACCACGGGGCTGCACTTCCATGACGTGAAGAAGCTGCTCGAGGTGCTGCATGAGTTGGTCGCGCAGGGAAACACCGTCGTGGTGATCGAGCACAATCTCGAGGTGATCAAAACGGCCGACTGGGTGATCGACCTTGGCCCCGAAGGTGGCGACGGCGGCGGCGAAATCGTGGCCTGGGGCCCTCCCGAAGACATCGTCAAAGCGCCGCGCAGCTACACGGGCAAGTTTCTGGAGCCGGTGTTGTCGAAGCTCGCCAAGCCACGGAAAAGCGGCGCGAGCGAAGCGGCGGAGTGATCTTCGGCGGCGTGGTTCGGTTCGCGCAGTGCCGCGTGCTGAACTCGTCGGTTCATTTGGAAGCGCAGCGACATGCCACAATCGCGAAGGTGGCTTCGCTCATGCCGGTACGCCCGTTTCCCGCTCTCGCAACTGTATCCGTTGAGCGTAGCGACAGAGCCAACCCTGTCTGTCATTCCGGGGCGATGCGAACCATCGGGCCGGATTCCATAATCCCGGTCCGTGGTTGTAGATACCGGGCCTGCGCCAAGTGGCGCATCCACGATGTGCGATTGCACATCGGGGAACGATGATGGTGGCAACGGCTAAGGCGAAGGCCGAGCGGTAACCCCCGTCATTGCGAGCGCAGCGAAGCAATCCAGCTTCCTTACGGATGTCCCAGGGATTGCTTCGCTGCGCTCGCAATGACGGACGGTTCGCGGTTGTCGTGGCTGTTGGCAAACCAATCCACCGCCGTCGTCCCGCACACGCGAAGCGCGATGCGGGAACCATAACCACAGAGCATAGCTTGTGAGGAAGTCATCGAACAGCATCTCTCAAAACAAGCGGCACGGCGTATGGGTCCCCGGGTCCGTGTTTGGGGGGACGACACCGATGTGGCTGCGCTGAATTCGATTCGTTCGACTGCATGCACGAAGCAAATGCAGCTTTGCCCATCATTGCGAAAAGCAAAATAACCCAAGCGGTCATTCCGGGGCGATGCGCACCATCGACCCCGGAATCCATAACCCTGGTCCGTGGTTATGGATTCCGGGCCTGCGCCCAAGGCGCATCCACGATGTGCAATTGCACATCCGGGAATGACGGCTGTTGGTCTTTGCGTGCGGTCCCACAATCGTCATTGCGAGCGCAGCGAAGCAATCCACTTCGGTGCGGATGGGCGATGGATTGCTTCGCTGCGCTCGCAATGACGATCGATCGATAGCATTCCGGCTTGAAAGCAACCTGCCGCAACACGCCGGCGTTCAGCCGAGAACGCGCTCCGACTTATTCATCCATCGCCGCTTCAATGAATCCGGCTGGATCGGCGCAGAATTCGCGCATGACCCTGTAATGGTCCGTCTGTTCGATGCTCACGGGTTCCAGGCCATATTTGGACAGCCGCAACAAACGGGCATTCGGATAAGCCATCAGCATGGGCGAATGCGTGGCCATGATGACCTGGCAATGCTCGGAGGCATCCATGCGGCGCATCAGTTTCAGGAATTCGATCTGACGCGATGGCGACAGCGCCGACTCGGGTTCGTCGAAGATGTAAATGCCTTGTTTAGTGCAGCGCTCTTCAAAAAAGCGCAAGAAGCCTTCGCCGTGCGAATGGGAGAGGAAGTCAGGTGCTGAACCGTGGGACTCGCGCGCGGAACTATCCAGATATCTCGCTACTGAAAAGAAGCTCTCGGCCCGGAAGAACCAGCCCGTAGTGACCTTCGGCAACCAACTCGCCCGCAGTGCCTCCGAAAGATCTCCGCCCATCACCTCGAGCGCGGTGGAATGATCGACCGGCCGGTAGCCCTTGCCGCCGCCAGCTTCGTCGTATCCTGCCATCACTGCAATGCCTTCCAGCAAAGTGGACTTACCTGTCCCATTCTCCCCAGCGATGATGGTGAAGGATTGATCGAAGCTTAGTTCAAAACCATCCCGCAGAAACGGCAGGCAAAATGGGTAGGCGTCGCGGTCCGGCACACGATCCGCGTCGAGCCAGATCCGTCTGAGATACGGCGCGGGCATCCTTATCGGTCGATCTCGTCTTGATCTCATGGGCCATACCAGTTCGGGGCTAGAACATCCTAAGGTTGCACGCATATCCCATACCAGACCGGTTCTACATTGCCAGAACAAAAACGGAACCACGTTCGGCCGTACGGCCCTATGCCAGCGCTTCCAGCACCAGCTCAACGGTCATCAAAACCGGATTCTCACCCCGCCTCAGCCGGCCCGCTGCCAAGCCGCCGGTGTGGTCGACCAGCGCCACGTCCAGCTCCGCTTCCGCCGCACCGTTGACGCCCGCTGCCACCATGCCAGCTTTGACCGCCATCTCCGTCGCAAAGGGCTCGATCGCGCCGCCGTTCACGAACCGCGCGCCGATGATGCTGCCCACCCCACCCCGTACTCTGGCTCTGTTGATGCCGCGCTCATTGCAGAAGCCTTCGAGCGCGCCGGCGAAATCCTGGTTCGGGCGCAGTCTCAGAGCAAAGGCCCGGCCAGTCGTGGCCGCACCTGTTATGGCAGCGCGTACCGGCCCAAATAGTTTGAAGTTGGTCTCTTCATCGGGCTCCGCCGTGAACACCGCGCCGTCGATGCCGTAAGCCTCAACCGCGAAAGCCTCGGCGACAATGGACTCCTCCGGGAGGATGTGGCCGCCGCCGGCGCGTCCGTCCGCTTCGGTCCACAAGGCGTGACAATGAAAGAACGGCGCGCTGTCGCGCTGACCCAGAGTCATCGCTCCCACTTTGAGTCGGGTGATCCCCGGTGGGCGGAAAGTGTCGCTGTAGAAGGCGGCCTTCTCACCGGTCTTGGACAAGGCGGGCATCACGAACGCCAATGGGCCGAGCGCGCCGCGTTCAAAATTGATTGCGCCACCTGCAAAACCTTCATTTGCAAAGCCCCGGCGCGCCGCTTCCAACAACGGCAACCCGGCTTGAAGAGTGAAGGTAAAGGCGCGGCCGCGGCATTCGACCCACTGGATGCGCTCAAGCGCGGGTGGGCCGGGCTGGACGATGCTGCGCATCGTCAGTCCGTTTGCTTGGGGCTGAGATCAAGCAGGCCGCGGGCCGCCAGTTCGTCGCGAACCAATCGCTTAGGCACCTTGCCGTACCCCGATTTTGGCAGCGCGTCCCAGAAGAAGAAGCGCTTGGGCATCTTGTAACGCGGAACCTTGGGGGCCAGGAATCCCGCAATCTCCGCTTCCGTTACCGTCCCAGCGCCCTCGCGCGGCACGCAAACCGCGATGCCAACTTCGCCCCAAACCGGGTCCGGTACGCCGACGATGGCCACTTCTCCGATCTCGGGATGAGTGAGGATTTTCTCCTCCACCTCGCGCGGGTAGATGTTGGAGCCCCCTGAGATGTACATGTCCGAGGCGCGGCCGGTGATGTAGACGAACCCCTCTTGGTCCATGTGGCCGAGGTCGCCGGTTCGAAACCAGCCATTGCGGAACGCTTTCGCGTTCGCTTCCGGGTTGTCGTAGTAGCCGGCGAAGACCCCGGGCCCGATGACGCAGATCTCACCTGTCTCAAATGGCGTCAACTCGCTTCCGTCGTCGCCCTGGATCGACACCTGCATGCCCGTTCGCTCCAGCCCGCAAGTACCGATACGCGCGCGCGGGCCGTCCTCGGCTGTATGCAGATCCGGCGGCAGCACGGTGATGTTGCCGGTTACTTCGCCCAGCCCGAAATATTGCACCAAGACGTTGCCCAGCTTCTGCAGCGCAAACTTCTGGTCCTCGCGGTACATGGGAGCGCCGGCGTAGATCACGTATCGCAACGATGAGTGATCGTACCGATCGACCGCGCGATGCTCGACCATCATTTTGAGGATCGTCGGCACCGTGAACATATTGGTGACCCGGTGCCGCTCGATCACTCGGAACGCCTCGTCGATATCGAGGCGTTCTGTCGAAAGCAGGATGGTCGGCACGGCCCTGGCGGCCTGCACGAGTTGATGCACGCCGGCGCCATGCGAGAGCGGCGCAACAACCAGGGAGGCGTCATTTTCGGTGGTGCCGGGCATGAGATCGGCAAGGTGATTGGTGATGACAAAAGCCATTTGTCCATGCGTCAGTACCGCCGCCTTGGACCGCCCGGTGGTGCCCGAGGTGAAGAAGAACCAGCAGGGATCGTCGTACTCGACCATGGCTTCGTCGATCGTCACGCCCACATGCGCGGCGATGACGTCGGCCAGGGAGTTATCGCCTAACGTACCCTCCCCGATCCGCCAGACAAACGCGAGCGCCGGGCTGGAGGCTTGCACCACCGCCGCATGCTCGGGGAAATCGCCATGGCAAAGAAACGCCTTGGCGCCGGAGGCGGTGGCAAGATACGTGACCTCGTCCGGCATCAGTCGAAAATTAGTGGGTACCCAGATTGCCCCCAGCCGGAATGCGGCGAACATCGACCAGAACATCTCGTCGCAATTCTTGGAATGGACGAGGATGCGGTCGCCCTTCACGACGCCGTGGGATGCCAGGGCCGACGCAAGGCCGGAGACCTGGATATCGATCTCGCGCCAGCTCCACGAGCGCTCGCCGAAAATGAAGCCAACCCGATCCCCGTGCCGGCGGGCATTTTGCGTGATGATGTGGGCGAGGTTCATCACCCGGCGCGACACCCGTGTCATGCCGAGTGAGGGGAAGACCGGCGGACCGGATCCAGCGCTCACGGTCTGTTCATCGCGGTGCGGTGGCGCTTCATGACTGATCCTGTCGAATCCGTTTCTGGCTGAGATCGGGCCAATCCAATTTAACGCTGGTTTACCGTCAGCGCAGGCGACTGGGAAGCTGCCCGGAGTGGCCAAGCGACAAGTCAGCGCACCCCGGTGCCGCCGCAACGTTGGCACTTCACGACCTTGTCACCTTTTTTCAGGAGCCCCTTCCCCTCGCAGTTCTTGCACTTCTGTTTCTTCTTGATGTTGGGACCTTTTTCGTTCGCCATAGGATACCTAAAACCAATGCGCCGGGATGGCGGACCTGATTCAGTCTTCTAACATGAACCAGACGCATCGTTTCCGGTTATAACGAGAGCGCTTGGTTGCAGGACCGCTTGGATACCAAGGGTCGATCAGCGGGAAATGACGTGAATGAGCGAAGTCATCAACAATCGAAGCCAACATCGGTACGAACTTGCGGCCGACGGGCACGTAGCCGCGACCAACTATGAATTGGGTGACGGGGTGATCACGTTTGTTCACACCGAAGTCCCGCCTGAACTTGGCGGCAAGGGCATTGGCTCCAAACTGGTCAAAGGCGCACTTGACCAGGTGCGTGCCGATGGCTCGAAGGTGATCGCCGAGTGCGAGTTCGTAAAAGGCTACATCGCCAAGCACCCGGAGTACGGCGATATTCTGAAGAAATAATCCGGGTACCGTCCACGTTGGCGGTTAGTGAGGCAACAGAAGTTATGACCAACCCTGTGCGAGACAACAAGGATCTTTCCCGGTTCGAGCTCGCCGTCGACGGAGACCTTGCCTTCGCCAACTATCACCGCACGCCCTCAGCTGTGGTCATCACCCACACCGAGACGCCACGCGCGCTGCGAGGCCGCGGTATTGCCTCCAAACTCGTGGATGGCGCGCTGCAACTCATTCGGGCCGACGAAGCAAAGGTGGTCGCACGCTGCGGGTTCGTGGTGGATTACCTGCGCAAACATCCAGAGTTCGCCGATCTGGTGGCATGAACTGCGCGGATGTGTTCTTGCTGATTGGCGGCGGTCAGGTGATGCGGATCGACATGTCGGGCAATCCCTCCAGCTTGCACAGCATCACGTCGCCCTTCACGACCGGCCCGACATTCTCCGGGGTTCCCGAGTAGATGATATCACCGGCCTTCAACTCGAACGCTTCGGACAGCTTCGCAATCTGCTCGGCTACGCTCCAGATCATCTTGTTCAAGTTGGAATCCTGCCGCACCACGCCGTTGACGGCCAGCGAGATCGCGCCTTTGTCGAAGTGGCCCGTCTTAGAGACAGGATGAATTGGGCCGAGCACGGCCGCATGATCGAAACTCTTGCCGATTTCCCACGGCTTCTTTTCCGCCGCCATTCCGTTCTGTAGGTCGCGCCGGGTCATATCAAGGCCGAGCGCATATCCGTAGACGTGTTCGAGCGCCTGCTCGGGACGGATATTGGTGCCGCCTGATTTCAGGGCGGCCACCAGCTCGACTTCGTGATGATAGTTCTTGGTCAGTGAAGGATAGGGATGGTCCGCCACGGTTCCGATCGCCACGTTCTGGATGGCGTCCGTCGGCTTCTGGAAAAAGAAGGGCGGTTCGCGATTGGGATCGGAGCCGCGTTCAATCGCATGCGCGGCATAGTTGCGTCCTATGCAATAGATCCGACGCACCGGAAACACGCCCTCTTCGCCGACGATGGGAATTGCGATCGCAGGCACCGAAAAGATCGGCTTCGCGCCGGTCTGCGCCTCCGCCGCCCCGCCTTGTGTCGCCGCGCCCGCCAGCGCCAGTGCGCCCGATGCGAGGACGGTCCTGCGGTCGACGTTATTCATGGGCGAGTCTCCCTGAGAGTCATTTTTTTGGCCGAGCGCGTGTCTAGCCCGCGGATCGGGCCCGGGCAAGGCAATCCCGAGCCCGAGCCCGAGCGGTATGATCTCAGTGCTTGATCTCAGGTGGAAGCTTGCCGCCATTGGCCGCTAGCTTCACCATGACCTGCTTGTGCAGCCAGATGTTCATGCTGGCGGAATCATTGCTGTCGCCCGTGTAGCCAAGTTCTTTCGCCAGCTCCTTGCGCGCGGTAAAGCTCGAATCGATATCCAGCGCCTTCATCAAATCGACGATCGAGGTCCGCCATTGCAGCTTTTCACCCTTGGCAGCCGCCGCTTTATCCACGATCGCGGCGACATCAACGGCTTGCCCCGCCGGTGCTGATGAGGGCGCGCCACTCGATGCCGTCCCTGTGGCAGCGCCGGCCGCACCTGTGCTTGCGGGCGCCGCGGTCGCTTTCGAGCCGAAGATCGAGCTCATGATCTTTCCGAAGATGCTCATTGTTTCCTCCCGATAGTGTTAACTGTGAAGCGGCCGTTGCTCGGCGCACCGCAAAAGGACGGTCAAGCTGGCTCTCTCGTGCGGCTTCAATGCGGCATTCACCGAAGCGTGAGCGCCAGCGGCACGGAACTGGAGTAGCTTAAACCTTCAGTTCGCGACATGGCCATGTTCTGTCATCTATTTTCGCGCCTGGCCTGATCGTGGTTGCTTTTGAAACCGTCGCTCGCCGTCAATCGATACAAGATCCGGCCGTAGCGCGAGGGAGACAAGCCATGGCCACACCTTATCGCGGCAACATGACGGAAGTGACTCAACCGGTGCAGGCGGCCACGCCGGTGGTTCGAACCATCGGCTTGTCTGATTTGTGGGATGTGCTGCGGCTCGGCTGGGAAGATTTCAAGGCGGTGCCTAGCCACGCCATCATCCTCTGCGTGATCTATCCGGTGCTTGGTCTGGTGCTGGCCCGCGCCGTGCTCGGCTATTCGGTACTGCCTCTGTTGTTTCCATTAGCCGCCGGCTTCGCCCTGCTCGGTCCTTTTGCCGCGCTCGGCTTGTACGAACTCAGCCGGCGCCGCGAGGCGGGCGAACCGGCGTCGGCCTGGGACGCTGTGGAAGTACTCCGTTCGCCCTCTCTTGGAGCGATGGTGGGACTAGGCACGCTGCTGCTTGCGTTGTTCGTGACCTGGGTCGCGACTGCACAGGCGATTTACGTGGCGGCATTTGGTTATGCGGCGGCCGCAGGTATTCCTGATTTCCTCGAGCGCGTGCTGACAACCTCGCAGGGCTGGTGGCTGATCGTGGTTGGTTGCGGCGTGGGCTTCCTGTTCGCCGTGGTGGCGCTCTGCATCAGCGTCGTTTCATTCCCGCTAATGCTCGACCGTCACGCCGGAGCTGGCGATGCCATCGCAACATCGCTGCGCGCGGTGGCGCTAAACCCTGTCCCAATGGCAGCATGGGGGTTGATCGTTGCCCTCCTTCTGGCTTTGGGATCCCTGCCGCTATTCCTTGGGCTTGCCGTTGTCATCCCATTGCTTGGGCATTCCACCTGGCATCTTTATCGGAGAACCATCGCTCCCGATCCCAATCCCCGACGGTTCATTAGCCGTCCGCACCGCGAGCGCCGCCCAGCAGCGGATTTCCCCGCCGCGCTGTTCCCGTGGAGGCGCAAGGACAACCCGTAATCTACTCCAAGTGGACGCTGCTTCGGCCGGCTACCCCGACTAACGCGAGTCGGTGCGCGTCAGCGTAGGCGTTCTATTCGCGTGTTCAGCACAGCACTCGTCTACCTTCGACAATCTTCAAACAAGTGTGGGTCTCGGCGCGATGGTCGTAAGCATTTCAACATTTCTTTTCCGAGGCGCTGTAATCGGCGTCTCGCTGATTGTCACCTTTCCGGCCCTTGCCGCATCGTGCGGAACCGGCAATTTCCAGGCTTGGCTTGAGGAATTCAAAATTGAGGCCGCTGCAAGGGGCATTCCGCAAGATGCAATTGCTTCCAGCCTGAACGGCGTGACGCTCGACCAGGCGGTGCTTGCTCGGGACCGGTCGCAGCGGGTGTTCAATCAGAGCTTCGAGGAATTCTCCGGTCGGATGATCCCTCCCCGGATCGCTCGGGGCGCCAACATGATGAAGCAGCATGGGTCGGTGCTCGCAAGGATAGAACAAAGCTACGGCGTCCCGGGCGAGGTACTGGTCGCGATCTGGGGATTGGAAACGGATTACGGGGCGAATATTGGGAAGTTCGCCACGATCCGTTCGCTCGCAACGCTGGCTTATGACTGCCGGCGAGCCGACAGGTTCCGTCCGGAGCTGATGGAGGCGTTGCGGATCGTGGCGCGCGGTGATCTCGCGCCATCGGAAATGCGAGGCGCGTGGGCGGGTGAGATCGGCCAGACCCAGTTCATGCCATCCTCCTATCTGAAATACGCCGTGGACTTCGACGGCAATGGCCGCCGCGATCTCTTGCGCAGCGCACCGGATGTGCTGGCTTCGACCGCCAACTACCTTGCGGGCTACGGCTGGCAGCGCGGCAAGGATTGGGAACCTGGCAGTGCGAACTTCGCCGTCATTAAGGAGTGGAACAAGAGCGACATCTACGCTCGCACGATCGCGAAGTTTGCAAGCGAGCTGTCCCGCACTCCCTGACCTCCTGGCCATGAACTCACGTTCATTATATTACCATGTGATTCGGGCATGGATGCAGGATGCCAATTTGAGGAAAAGACGATTAAACGGGCAAATTTCTTTGATATTCACCATTTTTGGGCGAGAAGGGTACCGATAGTAAATTGTCCCTTACCAACGCTATGCGCCTGCGGATTAGCTGCACCGCAACATTGGACCTGCTACGAGGGGGAACACCGATCTATATTCACTTCAACGAGCAGGCCCACTGTAGAGCTGAATCGTACTGCAAGGAGAAAATACCATGTTGCTCTCGCTCATTCGCATGATCAAGGCGTTCCGTGACTACCAGCGCAACGTCAGCGAATTGTCCCACCTCAGCGATCGCGAACTCGCCGACATCGGCCTCGATCGCACGGACATTCCGCGGGTTGCGGCCGGCACGTACAACGGCTGATCTTTTCAGCCACGCCTGAACGGATAACGCCCGCATCGCTGCGGGCGTTGTCGTATCCGCCACTACGCGCTACCTCTGTGCCCATGACAGGCACCAACCCCTCCTTTAACGCCGTGCATATCGTCGGGGCCGGACTGGCCGGCTCCGAAGCTGCCTGGCAAGTCGCCAGGGCTGGCATTCCCGTGGTGGTGCACGAGATGCGCCCTAACCGGATGACCGAGGCGCACCGGACCGACGGGCTTGCCGAACTCGTGTGTTCGAATTCGTTCCGCTCCGACGACGCCGCCAATAACGCCGTGGGACTACTGCACGCCGAGCTGCGGCGGCTGGGCTCTCTCATCATGAGCGCTGCCGACGCCAACCAGGTCCCTGCCGGTGGCGCCTTGGCCGTGGACCGCGATGGTTTTTCGGCTGCCGTGACCAAGGCGCTCAACAACCATCCGCTGATTGAAATCCGTCGTGCCGAAATTGACGGTCTGCCACCGCCTGAGTGGGGCAACGTCATCGTCGCGACCGGCCCATTGACGTCGGCGCCCCTCGCCGAAGCGATCCGGGGGTTCACGGGCGAGGAGTCACTGGCCTTCTTCGATGCAATTGCCCCGATCGTGCACCGGGACTCCATCGATATGTCGGTGGCGTGGTTCCAGTCGCGATACGACAAGGTAGGCCCGGGCGGCAGTGGCGCCGATTACATCAACTGCCCCATGACCAGGGCGCAATATGACGGCTTCGTCGACGCGCTGCTTTCAGGCGAGAAGACCGAATTCAAGGCGTGGGAAATCAACACGCCGTACTTCGACGGTTGCCTGCCCATCGAGGTGATGGCTGAGCGCGGCCCGGAAACACTGCGTCATGGTCCCATGAAGCCCGTCGGCCTCACCAATGCGCACAATCGCAGCGTGAAGGCATACGCCATCGTACAACTTCGACAGGACAATAAGCTCGGCACGCTCTACAACATGGTCGGTTTCCAGACCAAGCTGAAGCACGGTGCGCAGCAACGCATCTTCCGCACCATTCCGGGGCTGGAGAACGCCGAATTCGGCCGGCTTGGCGGTCTCCACCGCAACACGTTCCTGAATTCTCCGAAGCTTTTGGATGCTCAGTTGCGTTTGCGCGCACAGCCGCGATTGCGTTTCGCCGGACAGATGACGGGATGCGAGGGCTATGTGGAATCGGCCAGCGTCGGGCTTATGGCCGGGCTATATGCTGCGGCTGACGCTCGCGCGACGGAGCTGGCGCCGCCGCCGGCGACAACGGCGCTCGGCTCGTTGCTCGGTCACATCACCGGCGGCCATATCGAAAGCATTGAGCCGGGTGGGCGCTCTTTCCAGCCAATGAACATCAATTTCGGATTGTTTCCGCCACTGAGCACTCCGCCGACCGAAAAACCTGATGGCACGCGGCTGCGCGGCAACGAAAAGACGGTGGCAAAGAAGCAGGCCATGAGCGCGCGGGCACTGTCTGATCTCGATCGCTGGATTGCCGACAGCCTGAACTTTGCCGCCGCAGCATGAGCAACGCATGAGGGTGTCCGAAGACGACGCCGCTGTCTTGTCGGCACGCTGGACCGAAGGCGTCCTGCTGAAGCGCGACGTGTTCTCCAGCGTCGAGCGCGGCCGGTTTCGCAGCGACAAGGGCGATGTCGATGCCGTGCTGCGCCGGATCGATCGGGTGCCGTGGTGGTCCTATATCCCGGCGCGGCATTTGTTTGGCCGCGAGCGCCGCGCCGTGGCCAAGGCGCGCGGCCTGGAAGTCGGACCGGAGCTGGTGTGGGGCGGGCGGC
>JBJMTO010000058.1:0-8906 GCA_045811665.1 Bradyrhizobium sp. | reverse complement strand
TCCTTGATCGCCACATCGGCCTTCACGACGCCCCAATGATCGACGATGAGCGCGTTCGTGATCACGGTGTCCGCAGCACCCTGCTTGTTGCTCGCCTGGGACTGGCCCATGCCGTCGCGGATCACCTTGCCGCCGCCGAATTTCACCTCCTCGCCGTAAACCGTGAAATCCTTCTCGACCTCGATGATAAGATCGGTATCGGCGAGACGCACCCGATCGCCCGTGGTGGGCCCGAACATGTCGGCATAGACGGAACGCGAGATTCTAGTCGCCATCATTCGGCTCCGTTGAGATCGGGAAAATCACAGCTTGCCCATTACCTCGCCGCGGAAACCATAGACGACGCGTTTGCCGGCGAGCGCCACCAGTTGCACGTCGCGCGTCTGCCCGGGCTCGAAGCGCACCGCTGTGCCGGCGGCGATATCGAGCCGCATGCCTCGCGCTTTCCTGCGGTCGAACTTGAGCGCCGGATTGGTCTCAAAAAAATGGTAATGCGAGCCGACCTGAACAGGACGACCGCCTGAATTGGCGACCGTCAGCGTTACCGTCTGGCGGCCGGCGTTGAGCTCGATCTCGCCTTCCTTGATGAAGAGTTCGCCGGGGATCATTCGCATTCTCCAGTTATCGTATCGGCTCGTGCACCGTGACGAGCTTGGTCCCATCCGGGAATGTCGCTTCCACCTGAATGTCGTGGATCATCTCGGCGATGCCCGGCATCACTTGGGCCCGGGTCAGCACTTCGGCCCCCGCCTGCATCAGATCGGCCACCGTACGGCCGTCGCGCGCACCCTCGACGATAAAATCGGAAATGATGGCGATCGCCTCCGGATGGTTGAGCTTGACCCCGCGCTCCAGCCGCCGCCGGGCGACCATGGCAGCCATCGAGATCAGAAGCTTGTCCTTTTCGCGGGGCGACAGATTCATGCGAGCACTCTGATGATCCGAGCTATGTCAGCTGAGCCACAGCCGTGGCAATCTTGAACCGCTGGCGCGGCCGAGCACCGCGGCCATATCGGCGCGAAGCTCGGCAGCATCTTGGGCACAGAAACGCGCCATTGCAAACCCGTTCCAGGCCGACAAACCAACCTCGCTGCGGAATGACTCGGAGATCTCGCGCACACGCTGCACAAGGGCCTCATCGCCGGGCACGATCAACGCGGTGCCTACGGCCGTGCCGCCGCGAGCGACCGCCACCTTGCTGAGTTTTTCGCCGATGCCTCCGTCCAGCCGTACTGTTTCGGCGAACACGAGCCTCCCGCCCCGGCGCAACCGCCAGCGGTCCACGAACTCGCCGTCGAGCATGCGCTCGCCCATGGCAGCGCGGCCGAACACGACGATCTCACACAGCAGCAACGAGGCGGTGTCAGCCAGATCGACATCGATCCGTCGCGACAGCCGCGCCCGGTCGAACAGAATGGTTTCCTGCGGCAGCCAGGCAAGATGCGAGCCTGCCGCCGCCCGCAACGCGATATCGAACTGCGCGGCGGGACCATCGGCGCGATAGACCTTTTCCGCCGCCGCGGTGGTCACTGAGAGCTGCGACCCCTCGCCCACGCCAATGTCAATCGCGAAACGATCGCCCCCGGCGACGCCGCCCGCGGTGTTGACGAAAACGGCAGACAACCCCTTTGCCTCCGGCGAGGGAAATCGGACGCGCAGCGAGCCGGCCTCATGCAGGTGGCGGCGTCGGGTGGCGCCTTCGAGCTGATGCACGTCGAACGTCACCGAGCCCCGCGCACGGTTGGCCGCGAAGATCGCAGAGATGGCCGTGCTATCGGTCCGCATCCGCCCCCAAACCACTAATGCACGCGACCCGGCAAGCCCGCCGCCCAGAGCGCTATAGCGCCATCTGGCGGCTGATTTCTGCCGGATCGAGATTGCCCCGCTCGCAGGCGTATTTGACCACCCCGCGGTCCATCACCGCGAAATTGTCGCCGAGCTCGCAGGCAAAGTCGAGATACTGTTCGACCAGCACGATGGCGATGCCCCCGAGCCCGCGCAGGTACGAGATCGCGCGCCCGATATCCTTGATGATGGACGGCTGGATACCCTCGGTCGGCTCGTCCAGCAGCAACAGTTTCGGCCGCATCACCAACGCCCGCCCAATGGCGAGCTGCTGCTGCTGCCCGCCCGAGAGATCGCCGCCGCGGCGTCCGAGCATCGATTGCAGCACAGGGAAAAGCGAGAAAACGTCATCGGGAATGTTGCGGTCCTCGCGCTTGAGCGGTCCAAATCCGGTCTTCAGATTTTCCTCCACCGTCAGCAACGGAAAGATCTCGCGGCCCTGGGGCACGAAACCGATTCCCTTTCGGGCACGTTCGTAGGGCTTCAAGCTCGTGATATCGACGCCGTCGAACGTGATCGAGCCGCTGGCGATCGGGTACTGGCCGACCATCGCGCGCAACAGGCTGGTCTTGCCGACGCCATTGCGGCCGAGCACGCAAGTCACCCTGCCGGGCTCAGCCAGTATCGAAACCCCGCGCAACGCCCGGGCGGCGCCGTAATACAGGCTGATATTGTCGACTCTCAGCATCCTTATCGTCCCAGATACACTTCGATCACCCGCTCATTGGCGGAAACCTGGTCTATCGTGCCTTCCGCGAGCACCGAGCCCTCGTGCAAGCAGGTTACCTTGACGCCGAGTTCGCGGACAAAGCTCATGTCGTGCTCGACGACCATCACGGTCTTGTCGCGGTTGATCTCCTTCAACAGCTCGGCGGTCTGGTGGGTTTCGACGTCCGTCATGCCCGCGACCGGCTCGTCGACCAGCAGCAATTTCGGATCCTGCGCGAGCAGCATCCCAATCTCCAGCCACTGTTTCTGACCGTGCGACAGGCTTCCGGCGAGTCGGTTGCGGGCATGGGTCAGGCGAATGGTTTCCAGCACGCGCTCGATCTGCTCGGTTTCCGTCCTGGTTTCGCGCCAGAACAGCGTACCCCTGACGCTATGATCGACATTGAGCGCCAAGAGCAGATTGTCATGAATGGTCTGGCTTTCGAACACCGTCGGCTTCTGGAATTTGCGGCCAATTCCAAGTTCGGCGATTCTGGTTTCGTCGAGGCGGGTCAGGTCGGTGACACCGTCGAACAGCACCTCGCCCTCGTCCGGCTTGGTCTTGCCGGTGATGATGTCCATCATGGTGGTTTTGCCGGCGCCATTGGGACCGATCACGGCGCGCATCTCGCCAGGCGCAAGCGTCAGCGAGAGGTTATTGATGGCGTGGAAGCCGTCAAAGGAGACGTGCACGCCGTCAAGGTAGAGCAGCGCGGATGTGGCCCTGGTGTCCATGACGTTCATCGCCTACTCCGCCAACTCGGGTTCGCTGACACCATCCTCGCGCGCGGCGCTGAGCGCGTTTGCGTCGGCAACCAGACGATGCGCCTTCCAGGGCTCCCACCATGCATTAAAGGTGCCGATGATCCCTCTCGGCATCAACAGCGTCACCAGGATGAACAGCGCACCCAGCATGAACAGCCAGTACGGCGCCAGCGGACCCGAAGTAAAAAAGGTCTTTGCATAATTGACCACGACGGCTCCGAGCGCCGCGCCGACGAGCGTGCCGCGGCCACCGACAGCTACCCAGATTACCGCTTCGATGGAATTGCCGGGCGCAAATTCGCTGGGGTTGATGATGCCGACTTGCGGCACGTACAGCGCGCCAGCGACGCCGGCCATGCAGGCGGAAAGCGTGAAGACGAACAGCTTGTAGGATTCGACGCGGTAGCCCAGAAAGCGGGTGCGGGATTCGGCGTCGCGCACCGCGATCAAGACTTTGCCGAGCTTCGAAGTCACAACCCGCCGGCAGATCAGGAAGCCTGTGATGAGCGCCACGCAGCTCAGCGCAAACAGCGCCGCACGGGTGCCGTCGGCTTGCACGTTGAAGCCCAGAATGTCCTTGAAATCGGTCAGGCCGTTGTTGCCGCCGAACCCGAAGTCGTTGCGGAAGAAGCCCAACAGCAACGCATAGGTCATCGCCTGAGTGATGATGGAGAGATAGACGCCGGTGACGCGGGAGCGAAACGCCAACCAGCCGAAGCAAAATGCCAGCAATCCTGGCACCAGAACGACCATCAGCGCCGCGAACCAGAACATGTCGAAGCCGTTCCAGTACCAGGGCAGCTCCGGATAATTCAGGAACACCATGAAGTCCGGCAGCAACGGATTGCCATAGACGCCGCGGCTGCCGATCTGGCGCATCAGATACATGCCCATCGCGTAGCCGCCGAGCGCAAAGAACGCGCCATGACCGAGGGAGAGAATGCCGCAATAGCCCCAGACCAGGTCGATGGCGAGCGCCAGGACGGCATAGCACGCGTATTTTCCAAACAGCGCCACCAGATAGGTCGGCACGTGAAGGAAGGAATCGACCGGCAGCAACAGGTTCGAGAAGGGAATCAGAATCCCGAATGCCGCGACCACGAGCACGAATACCGTCGCGCTGCGATCCAGCGTCCGCGTGAGCACGTGCGGCATCATGCCTCCACCGCCCGTCCCCTCAGCGCGAACAGGCCGCGTGGGCGTTTCTGGATGAACAGGATGATCAAAACCAGGATGGCAATCTTGCCCAGCACCGCGCCGGCGACCGGCTCCATGAATTTGTTAGCGATGCCGAGCGTGAACGCGCCTACCAGCGTGCCCCAGAGGTTGCCGACGCCGCCGAATACGACGACCATGAAGGAATCGATGATGTAGCTTTGCCCGAGATTGGGACTGACGTTATCGATTTGCGACAACGCCACGCCCGCAATGCCGGCGATACCGGAGCCGAGACCGAATGTCAGGGCATCGACTCGCGAGGTTGCGATTCCCATCGATGCCGCCATCCGGCGGTTTTGCGTCACCGCGCGCATCTCGAGTCCGAGCGCGGTGTAGCGCAGCATCGCCAGCAGGATCGCAAACACCGCGAGCGTGAAGCAGAGTATCCAGAGCCGGTTGTAGGTGATGGTTATTTGTCCGAGTTCGAAAGCGCCGCTCATCCAGGAGGGATTGCCGACCTCGCGGTTGTTGGGGCCGAACATGGTGCGCACGGCCTGTTGCAGCACAAGCGAGAGGCCCCAGGTCGCCAGCAGCGTTTCCAGCGGGCGACCGTATAAAAAGCGGATGATGCTGCGCTCGATTACTACCCCTATCCCGCCGGCGACGATGAAGGCCAGCGGCACGGCCATCAACAAGGAATAGTCGAACAGCCCGGGATAGCTGGTGCGGATGGTCTCCTGCACGACGAAGGTGACATAGGCGCCGATCATCACCATCTCGCCGTGCGCCATGTTGATCACGCCCATCACCCCGAAAGTGATCGCAAGACCGATCGCAGCCAGCAACAGCACGGAGCCGAGCGACAACCCGTACCACGCGTTCTGCACCGCCGACCACATCGCAAGATTACTCTGGATCGACGCGGTGGCGTTGGCGGCAGCGCGCGCGATCGCAGGGGATTGCTCGCCGCTTAGCCCGGTCAGCAGGGCCAAGGCTTCCTGATCGCCTCGTGCCTTGATGGTCGCAATGGCTTCAAGCTTTTCAACGTCGGTGGCGTCTTCCTTGAACAACAGGATCGCCGCGCGCGCTTCGCTGAATGCCAGCTTTGCGGCTTTATTGGTTTCCTTCTCCAGCGCGCTATCGATCGATGGCAGCATCGACTCGTCATGGGTCTTGAACACCGATTGAGCCGCCTGGATACGCTTGACTGGATCCGGCGATTGCAACGTCAGGCCGCCAAGCGCAGCCGCGACGGTGCGGCGCAGGCGATTGTTGAGGCGCACGGCCGCGGCGCCCACCGGAACGCTGGCAACCGGAGCGCCGGTGACCGCATCGATACTCTTGGCGTCGGGTTGGTTGAGATAGATCTTTTTGGTTTCGGGATCGGCCAACAGCCGGCCGTCCTGCAGCGCGCTGATGATCGCGTGGGCCCGCTGATTGCCGCTGCTCGTGATCGCGGCGATCGCTTCCTCGGTGTCGGAAAACTCATTGTTTGCAAATTTGCCGACCGCGTCTTCGAACGGCCCCGCTACTGCCGGCAGCATGCTAGCGGCGATCAGCGCGAGCGCGAGCGGCAGCGCGCGGAATGTTTTGAAAAAACTGGCAAGCACTGGACAACCCCGGCAGAGGCAGGAGGAAGGCGGATCTCGCCGCCTTCCTCAGTTCTTTGGCTTCAAGCTCTAATCAATTAGGACCCCTGACCGCCGCACTTGTTGAGCTTGGTGTTGTAGTTGCCGCACTTCTTGCCAACCCAATCTCCGATAAGGTCCTTGGAGCCATCGAGCTCCTTTGACCAGGCATCCCCGGCAACCAACCCGGGCGTCTTCCAGACCACGTCGAACTGGCCGTTGCCCTTGATCTCGCCGATGAACACCGGCTTGGTGATGTGATGGTTGGGAAGCATCTTGGAGACGCCGCCGGTCAGGTTCGGCGCTTCGATCCCGGGCAGCGCGTCGATCACCTTGTCGGCGTCGGTCGATTTCACCTTCTCAAGCGCCTTGATCCACATGTTGAAGCCGATGTAGTGGGCCTCCATTGGATCGTTGGTCGTGCGCTTCGGGTTCTTGGTGTAAGCCTGCCATTCCTTGATGAACTTCTCGTTGGCCGGCGTCTTGATCGACTCGAAATAATTCCAGGCGGCGAGATGACCGAGCAGCGGCTTGGTGTCGATGCCGGCGAGTTCTTCTTCGCCTACTGAAAATGCCACGACCGGGATATCGGTGGCCTTGATGCCCTGGTTGCCGAGTTCCTTGTAGAAGGGAACGTTGGCGTCGCCATTGATGGTGGAGACCACGGCGGTCTTCTTGCCGGCCGAGCCGAACTTCTTGATGTCGGCCACGATCGTCTGCCAATCGGAGTGGCCGAAGGGCGTGTAGTTGATCATGATATCTTCCTGCTTGACGCCTTTCGATTTCAAGTAGGCTTCGAGGATCTTGTTGGTGGTGCGCGGGTAAACGTAGTCGGTGCCTGCCAGCACCCAACGCTTCACCTTTTCGTCTTTCGCCAGATAATCCACCGCGGGGATCGCCTGCTGGTTCGGCGCCGCGCCGGTATAGAATACGTTGCGCTCGCTTTCCTCGCCCTCGTACTGCACGGGGTAGAACAGGATGTTGTTCAACTCCTTGAACACCGGCAGCACGGATTTGCGCGACACCGAAGTCCAGCAGCCGAACACGACCGCCACCTTGTTCTTGGTGATCAACTCACGGGCTTTTTCCGCAAACAGCGGCCAGTTCGAAGCGGGATCGACCACCACGGCCTCGAGCTTCTTGCCGAGAACGCCGCCCTTCTTGTTCTGCTCGTCGATCAGGAAAAGAATGGTGTCCTTCAGCGTGGTTTCGCTGATCGCCATGGTCCCGGACAGCGAGTGCAGAACACCCACCTTGATGGTGTCTTCAGCGGCTTTGGCGGGTGTAAAGCTGGCCAAGGCCACCATCAGCCCGGCTGTGGCCCCGAGCCAGCGACGGCGGCTCAGAGGCTTCGTAAGATCGTGAATTGGTTGGCTAGGCATGAGGTGCAATCTCCCTGACGCAGACGTTGGACGCTGCGAAGCGGCCCCAACGGCCGCCTGCGTTAACGGAATCGCAAGAACTGTGCCACGTGATGAAGCTCCTCCAACCGTCTGGGCTGGCTAGGTATTCTCTCTTGCTTCCTAGCGACCGCCGCGACGGTGCCTAAATATGAGGCGCAGGAAATGTTTGGGTGACCGGCAAAATGCACAATCTTTGGTCATCTGGTCTGAGCTGTTTAAAATACCGGCAGAGTCGCGGTAGGTGACTGTGCAACATCGGCTGGGCACAACGCCCCTTTTAACCTCTTGGTGGCCTGGTTTAGCGATTTACCTTGAAACAGCCGCGTTCGTGTTCCATATGACCGGCACGACCCAGGGAATCACCGGGTCATTGCGAGCCGCGTGTTCTGAGCCCGTCCAACGGTTTCTGGCTTGCCCCTTCAGCTAACCAAAACCGACGCCCCAAACACGCGGGTGTCTCTGACACCCTCGCGCGCTCCTGGCTGGCTACCGCCGGGCGCCTGCCTTTTATAATGGAAAGAACCCACCTTTTGACCTCCTTTCAGGATTTCGGCCTTGCCGATCCCATCTCGCGTGCGCTCAAGGAAGAGAACTATCTGACGCCCACACCCATCCAGGCCCAAACCATCCCCTTGGCGCTCGCCGGCCGTGACGTCGTTGGCATAGCCCAGACCGGCACCGGCAAGACCGCAGCCTTCGCGCTTCCCATCCTGCACCGCATTCTCGAGAACCGCATCAAACCGCAGCCCAAAGCCTGCCGGGTACTCGTGCTCAGCCCCACCCGTGAATTGTCGGGACAGATTCTCGAAAGCTTCAACGCCTATGGCCGCCACATGCGCCTGACCTCGGCACTGGCGATCGGCGGCGTCCCGATGGGACGTCAGGTGCGCTCGATCATGCAGGGCGTTGAAGTCATGGTCGCCACCCCCGGCCGCCTGCTCGATCTCGTGCAAAGCAACGGCCTGAAACTCGGACAAGTGGAGTTTCTAGTGCTGGACGAGGCCGACCGCATGCTCGACATGGGCTTCATCAACGACATCCGTAAGATCGTTTCCAAATTGCCGGTCAGGCGTCAGACGCTGTTCTTTTCGGCGACGATGCCGAAGGATATCGCCGAGCTCGCCGACCAGATGCTGCGTGATCCCGCACGTGTGGCCGTGACGCCGATCGCCTCGACCGTCGATCGCATCACCCAGCGCATCATTCAGGTCGATCACTCCGCGAAGCCGGCGTTCTTGGCGCAACTCCTGCAGCAGGAGCCCGTCGATCGCGCGCTGGTCTTTACCCGGACCAAGCACGGCGCCGATAAGGTGGTGAAGGGGCTCGCCAGAGCCGGCATCACCGCCGACGCCATTCACGGCAACAAGTCGCAAAATCATCGCGAGCGCGTACTGGCGGC
>JBJMTO010000057.1:0-80393 GCA_045811665.1 Bradyrhizobium sp. | reverse complement strand
TGTAATAGTACGACGCCTGTTCGCGCTCCGATTTCCGGCTGTAGCCTCCATCGCCTTGCAGCACCAGCGCGCGATCCGCATCGAGCCGTAGCTCATATTCAAAATCCGCGCCCGAAGCCTTCAGCTCGAGTGGCGCGATGGTGTCGTCGCGCATCCCCTCGAGCCCGCGCATTTGCCAGGAATCGATCCAGGCCTGAAATGGTTTGGCTTCGACGCCGGCCTGTCCGACCCCGCCGCGCGCGAACTTTTCGCTGGTCCGGTGGATGTCGGCTCGGGTGAGCGCGGCGTGGCCCATCCATAGCTGTTGACTGGCCCAGCCTTCGCCCTGTGGTCCGGGCCTCGATGCAAGGCGAAACAAGGTCCACTGGATTCCCAAAGCTGCACCAGCGGCATCGCGAAGATTGGCCGTCACGTACCACCACTCGATGCGGAAATCCGGATGGGGGCCGTGGTCGGCAGGGAAAGCAAAGCTTTTGCCGGGAAGCACCGGCGAGAATCCTTTCGCGTCTGCGCCGAGCTCTCCGAAGCCCTGCGCGTACGCGGCTTTGCAGCCAAGTCCGAGAAATACCGCGCCAGTGACCAGCGCGCGGCGGGATATCAGGATGTCACCGCTCATCAGCGAAGATCTTTACAAGCCGCATCGGCTGCATGCGCGCCAGCGTGAGCATGGGTATCAGCGAGGCGAGCAGCGCAGCCGCCATCGCCACGCCCAGCAGCTCCATGAGTTGTAGCGGGAACACATGGAACGGCAGCCGCCAGCCGAACGCCTTCACATTCACCACCGCGATCAGACACCACGCCACCAACAGACCTAGCGGCAACGCCAGAAGGGTCGTGATCAGCGCAACCGACACGGTCTTGAGGAGTTCGATGGCCGCAAGCCGTCGCCGGGTAAGGCCGATGGCCCATAGCGGCGCAAGCTGCGGCAGGCGGGAATTGCTCAGGGTCAGCAGGCTGGTCAGCAGCGCGACTCCGGCGACCCCGAGGGTAAACGCATTCAAGGCTGAGGTGATGGCGAAGGTCCGGTTGAAAATCCGCTTGGATTCCATTTTCAGTGCGGCCTGATCCATGAGATTACGGCTGTCGAGTCCAAATTTTTGCTGTAGCTGCGAAGTCAGCGCGCCAATCTTCGCCGGCTCGACACGCAGCGCCATCCGCGTCAGCGGCAGTCCAGGAAAACGCCTGGTCAGCGCCGCAATGTTGACAGCGATCTGGCCTTTCGGATTGCCGTAATCGGCATAGATCCCGACGATCTCGAGCTTCCAGTTTCCGGTGGGGGCGGGCACCTCGACCGAATCGCCAATCCCGAGCTTTAGACGTCGGGCCAATTGTTCACTGATGAACCCGGCATCGCCCGGACGCAGCCGCTTCCAGGCGCTTGCGGTGGATTGCAGCAAGGGCCAGTGATCACGATAGGTGGCGTGATCCGGCACACCCAAGATTTCGATCGGCGCTGCCGCGAGTTGCACCTCGGTCCGCCCACCGGGCATGATGGCTTCGACCTCGGGACGTTCGCGGAGCCACGTCTTGATGGCTGTGGCCTGCGCGGTATCGGATGCATTGATGTAAATATCGGCAGCCAGTCTTCCGTCAAGCCAGCCAATAAATGTCCGGCTGAAGGTTTCCACCATGGTGCCGACGCCGACATTGACCGCCAGCGCGAGCAGTAGCGCCATCAATGCGAGCGACAATCCCGAGAGCTGCTGACGGCTGTCGGCCCAGAACCACACCGCGAGCATGCGATGCGCGCGCCGCTGACCGAGCGAAAGCAGCCATTCCAGCACCGCAGGCAGGCCAAGCGCTGCGCCCAGCAGCAACGCCGCGAGCACGGCAAATCCTGAAACGAGCGAATCGCCACACCACAGGAATAGACCTGCGGCGGCGAGCACTGCGACCGCGACCGCGCTCTGGAGAGTAAGCCAGCGGTGCTGCGCTTGATGCCAGGCATAAGGCTGCGCGGCTTCGAGTACGGCAAGGCGGAAGGCTTTCAAAAGGCTGGTCGCCGCAGCTATTAGCGCGCCGGCAACGCTGATGAGGATACCGGCGATCCACCACTGGGGTTTCAGCGTTAGCTGACCCGGAATCTGCGCGCCATATAGTCCGCGCAAGGAAGCCGCGACGTCCGGCAGCAGTGACGCCGCGATCAAGTAACCACAGATGAGCCCGACCAGACCTGCGGCCAGCGCCAGCGATACAAGTTCGATCACCAGAACCGAGTTCAGCATGCGCGCGGACACGCCACACGCCCGCAAGGTCCGAAGCATCGGCAGGCGTTGCTCGAAGGCAAGGCCGACACCTGAATTGACGATAAAAAGCCCCACCACGAATGACAGCAGCCCAAACGCCGTCAGGTTGAGATGGAAGCTGTCGGTGAGGCGCTCCAGGTCGCTCTCCGCGTCCGGCTGAACGAGTTGCAGCTGATCGCCGGCGATGCTTTCGAGCGGCGCGCGGTTGCTGTTGGCGTTGCCCACTAACAGCCTCGAGATTTGATCCGGCATTTTGAGCAGTTGCTGCGCAACACCGATGTCGACCACCAGCACGCCCGGCACCAGTTGCGGCTGCATGCGCAATGGCGGCAGAGATGCGCCGTCGCTTGAAACCGGCCTCGCGCCTTCCGGCAGACCGAGGTCTGAAAGCACCTCAGGCGCCACCAGCGTTTCTCCGGGCGGCGAGAGGAACGATTGCAAACCGGTTTTGCCAATCGCCGGCGCATTTCCCACTTCGGCCGGCAACGTCAGCGGCTCTATCCCCAATAGACGGAATGAGCGTCCGTCGATCTGAACGCGGCCTTCCAGCACGGGGGATACCGGCCAGCCGGCGCGACGCAGGTCGACAAAGAATTTTTGCGGGAATGCCACGCCGCTCCGGCTCACCAGCATCGCGGTTCGCGCGCCCCCGAACGTCGCGGCTGCGCGTTCGTAACTGTCGCGCGCCTGTTGATTCAGCGCCTGAACGCCGCTCCACAGCGCTGTCGCCGAAATCAGTCCGATCAGCAGAGTCGCAAGCTGCATCGGATGGCGGCGCCAATGACTCAGCAGCACAGCCAGAATCCACAGTACCCGGGTCATGTGACCAGCCCGGCATGGAGTTTTATTTGCCGGTCAAGCGTGGCAGCCAACCTCGTGGAGTGAGTCACCATCAGGAAGGCGCAGCCGGTTCGTTCAACCAGGTCGCGCGCGAGCGCGAGCACATCGTCTGCGGTCGCTTCGTCGAGATTGCCGGTGGGCTCGTCAGCAAGCAGGAGCAGCGGCCGTGCCGCCAAGGCTCGGCCGATTGCGACGCGCTGTTGCTGGCCGCCCGACAATTGCTCCGGATAACGTTTGAGCAAACTGCCAAGCCCGAGCCGCTCCACCAGTTCGCCGTGCCAGGCCGCATCGTGGCGGCCGGCAATGCGCGACTGAAATACCAGGTTGTCCTCAACGTTCAGACTTGGGATCAGGTTGTATTGTTGAAACACCAATCCCAGCCGGTCCCTTCGTAATGCCGCCCTGCCGGCATCGGTAAGATCGGAAACGGCGGCATTCGCCAGCCTGATCTCGCCGCCGTCGGCACGATCCAGCCCGGCGATCAAATGCAACAGCGTACTCTTGCCGCTACCGGATTCTCCCAAAAGCGCGACGCGCTCGCCGGCGGTGAGCTCAAGGTTCACTCCGCGCAGCACAACCACGTCTTCTCCGGCGGAGCGGTAGGTCTTGGTCAGGTCGCGGACGCTCAGCACAATTGGATCGCCGGTTGCCATGCCAACTGCGCGCGCATCGTCAGAGCGGCTTCTGATACTTCAGCACGAATTCATCCACCGGAACCTGCGGACGAAATACGGCTGCATCTCGCGGATCTTCGGGATGGCGCAGGAAGTCGGCTTCCGCGGCAAGCTTGAACCCGGCCGCCTCGATCTCCTGGCGAAGCGTGCTTTCCTCGATACGGTGCAGCGTCTTTGCTACTGACGTGCCCTCGCCGGCGCGCGCCGAATGGTCGGCAATCACCAGAAAGCCGCCCGGCTTCAGTGCCGCGAACATCTTTTTGTTCATCTGCGCCCGATCCACCGGCATGTAGGTGACATCGTGATAGGCAAAGAAGAACGTGATCAGGTCGAGCGAGCTGACTTCCGGCGGCAGTGGATCATCGTAATTGCGAATGAGGTGCACGACATTTTTCATCACGGGCTTCTCGGCGCGGATATCGAATTTGTCTTTCACCCGCTCCATCACCGCGGCCGATTCCTGCGCGTAAACGACGCCCAGCGCGCCGACAGAGCGCGCCAGCAATTCTGTGCTGTAGCCGGCGCCCGCGCCCATATCGAACACCTTCATGCCATTTTCGACGCCGGTAAACGCGAGCATCCTGGCGGGTTGGCGGCGCTGGTCGGTTTGCCGATCCGCTTCGCTGCGGTCCGGTGAAGCCACAATGGCCGCGAAATCCGGCGCCTTGCCGCCTTGGGCCCAGACCGCGGGGGCCGCAAGCAGCGAAAGCGAAACAAGGACTCCGAGCACGCGCGGCCGAATTGACGATTTCATGGAATTTCCTCCGTTGGCGCGCAACATAGCAAGCGCGGAGTGAGAGATCACGGTCTCAATCGTGTGGCGACGAGATCGTGATCCGCGCGCAGGATGCTTGCGGGAGGCTCAGACGAGATGCGCCAAATGCGACGATGCCAAAATCGCTGGTTGCCATGACAGACATACCACAGGTAGCATCCAACGGGACCCGTAAAAGGGCCGGCAAACGAGTCGTCAGGGGGAAGAAATCATGACCACGAAACCGACCCCCAAAGGCGCCTGGAAAATTACATTCCTGCTGTTTCTGTTCATGCTGGTCAACTTTGCCGACAAAATCGTGGTCGGACTCGCCGGCGTCCCGATCATGACCGAGTTGAAACTTGAACCGGAACAGTTCGGCCTGCTCGGCTCGTCATTTTTCTTTCTGTTTTCATTCGCTGCCATTGTGGTCGGGTTCATCGTCAATCGCATCGACACCCGCTGGGTGCTGCTCGCGCTCGCGCTGATATGGGCGATTGCGCAGTTTCCAATGGTCGGCACGGTCGGTTTCACCACGCTTTTGATTTGCCGCGTTATCCTGGGGGCCGGCGAGGGCCCGGCGTTCTCGGTGGCGGCGCACGCGGTCTACAAGTGGTTCCCGGACGAGAAGCGAACGCTTCCCACCGCGATCCTGTCGCAGGGATCCGCCTTCGGTGTGATCCTTGCGGTGCCGGCGTTGAACTGGGTCATCGTGAATTATAGCTGGCACTATGCGTTCGGAGCGCTCGGCGTGGTCGGCCTGATGTGGGTGGTGGCCTGGCTCATTTTGGGCAAGGAAGGTCCGCTGGTCCAGACTGCAACGATGGCGACGGCCGATCCGCGCGTCCCCTATTTTCAGCTTCTGACCTCGCGGACTTTCATTGGCTGCTGCGCAGCGACGTTCGGCGCATATTGGGCGCTGTCGCTCGGGCTGACATGGTTCACGCCTTTCATCGTCAAGGGTCTTGGTTTTTCGCAAAAAGAGGCCGGGTGGATTTCGATCTTGCCGTGGGTGTTCGGCGCCACCGTCGTGCTGCTTACGGGGTGGATTTCGCAAGTGATGATGGCGCGCGGCGTATCGACCAGGGGCGCGCGCGGTATCCTTGGCGCGGTCCCCTTGGTCGTCGGCGGATCGATCCTTGCGGTTCTGCCGTTTCTGGACGGCGCGGGGCTGCAGATCGCGTTTCTCGTGTTCGGCTCCGGACTTTGCGGATCGATCTATGTGGTATGTCCGCCGATGCTGGGTGAGTTCACGCCGGTATCGCAGCGCGGAGCGGTGATCTCGATCTACAGTGCGATCTATACGCTTGCCGGCATCATGGCGCCATCGGTAATGGGTAGTGTGCTCCAGCACGCGGCGGCGCCGCTTGATGGCTACATGACCGGCTTCACCATCAACGCCGTCGTCATGATCGCGTCCGGGCTGCTGGGGTTATTGCTGCTCTGGCCCAACACCGAGCGCGCGCGCTTGATAGCCGACGTGCCGCTCCCGAAGTTTGCGTGATAGTCACGCCCCGTCGCGCCCTGGACAGGCCCCTCCCGTAGTCGTCACGGGCACGTCACCGAGTGTGCGTTGCCCTACTGCAAACCTGCCTGTGCGCCGCGCACCAGCCGTCCCGGACGACTGCCAGTAGCGCTCCCGCAGCGTTGCGTCACCACGCCCGAGACGATGGTAGCGTCATAGCCGTCGACCTGCTGCAGCAGGCGACGACCGCCGACCGGAAGATCGTAATGCACCTTTGGCGGATGCAGATGCAGCCGGTCGTAATCGATGACGTTGATATCGGCCTTGTAGCCGCGCGCGATGACGCCGCGATCGCGAAGACCGACCGAGAGCGCCGTCTTGCGCGACTGCGCGGCCACGACAAAGGGAATCGACAGTTTCTCGCCCCGCTTGCGGTCGCGGGTCCAGTGCGTCAGCAGATAGGTCGGGAAGCTCGCATCGCAGATGATGCCGCAATGCGCGCCGCCGTCGCTCAATCCCGGAACCGCATTGGGATCGCGCAGCATTTCACCCACCGCATCGAGATTGCCGTCGGCGTAGTTCAGGAACGGCACATACAGCATGCCGCGGCCCTCGTCCGAGAGCATTGCATCGTAAGCCAGCTCTTCCGGCTGTCGGCCCTGACGGCGCGCTTGGGCGCCCAGTGCGTTCTCCGGCGGCTGTTCGTAATCAGGGGGATCGCCGAGCAGATACATCTTCTCGTAGTTCGGCCGAAAGAACAGCGGATCGTCGGTCGCGGTCGCGGTCTCGCTCAAGATTGACGCGCGGACCTCGGGCTGGCGCAGCCGGTTTAGCCGATCAGCCAGCGGCAGGCTTGCGATCGCTTTGTAGCTCGGGTGGGTCTGGAACGGATTTCGCGACAGCTCCAGTCCCAGCAATAACCCGACCGGGCGCGCGGCGATCTGGGCGGTTATCGATAAACCGCGCGCGGACGCCTCAGCGATGCTGTCGAGCGTCTGACGCCAGCGCCTTGGCGCCTTGTCGTTCTGCGTTATCGAGAACGAGATCGGGCAATTGGTAGTTTCCGCGACCCGCAGCATCATCGGAAGGTATTCATCGAGCGTGGAGAGATCGAGCACGAACTGAAGCACGCTTCGGCCAACACCATGCATCGCACCGGCGATCGCGGTCAGTTCCTCCTCGCCGGCCTTCAAGGTCGGCGTAAAATCGCCAGTCGAGGTGCGATGGTTCAGGGTGCGGGAGGTTGAGAAACCAAGCGCGCCGGCGCGCACCGCGTCCCCCGCGAGCGCCGCCATCGCCTTGTTATCTTCGGCCGTGGATGGATCGCGGCGAGCGCCGCGCTCGCCCATCACATACACCCGCAGCGCCGCATGCGGCAGTTGCGCGCCGATGTCCATGTCGAATTTGCGCTTCGATAGCCAGTCCATGTAGTCCGGAAAGCTTTCCCAGGCCCAGGGAATGCCGGCGCTCAACACCGGCTCGGGAATATCCTCGACCCCTTCCATCAATTGGATCAGCCGCTGATGATCGTCGGTCCGGCACGGCGCGAATCCGACCCCGCAATTGCCCATGATGGCTGTGGTGACGCCATTCTGGGAGGAGGGCGTGATGTCCTGGCTCCAGGTCACCTGACCGTCATAGTGGGTGTGAACGTCGACAAAGCCCGGCGTCACCAGCTTGCCGCGCGCATCGATCTCCTCGCTGCCTTTGCCGGAGACGCGGCCGACTTCGCTAATGCGACCGTCCTTGATTGCGACATCCGCCTCGAACAACTCACCGCCGAGCCCGTCCGCAATGTTGCCGCCTCGGATGACGAGATCTGGACTGGAGCTCATGGCGTTTTCATCCCGATTTTGATTTTGTTCTCCGCATCATGAGTTGTCCCGCGATGCTGTCAGCTGCCGGACGTGATGCTCAGGGCTGCAAAAGCCTTGCATCCCGCGCTTTCGAATTCGGTCGCTGACCCCGCTCGGTAACGAGCGCAAGCACGACCGTGAGAACCATGAACACGACCGAAGCGCCGAATACCCAATGCGGCGCGTTCTGGTCCATGATCCAACCGAACAGCAGCGGGCTGAGGATGCCGCCGAGATTGAAGCCGGTGGAGACGATGCCGAACGCCCGGCCCGCAGCCCCCGCGGGCGCTGCGTTGCGGACCAGCATATCGCGGGAAGGCGCGATCACGCCGCCGAGAAATCCGGCGGTACCCATCGCTACGGCCAGCAGCAGTGAGGGCAAGGTGACGGTTGCGATCGCAAGCACGATCGCGGCGTTAATCGCAAAACACATAGCGGCGAGCTGGCCGTGGCGCTGGGTGCGGTCGGCGAGCAAGCCGCCGGCCAGTACGCCTATGGCGCTCAAGCCGAGGTAGGCCGTCAGCGCGATATTTGCCGATGAGAAAGATTCGCCATAGCCGTTCATCAAGGCCACCACGCCGAAATTGGCGATACCGGCGTTTGAGAGGGCGAGCAGCATGAAAAAAACCGTCAGCACCATCAGGCTCGGCGTGATGATGCTTTGCTTCGCCGGGTGCATGCCCTCGACCTTGCGATCGGCAGCGCTGGCCTCGGGAATGCCGATGACAATGAGCAGCAAGGCCACCAATGGTCCGACCGCTCCCGCCAAGATCAGCGCGCCATGGCCGCCGCTAACAGTAACCAGCGCCGCCACGATAGCTGGAGCGACCGCGCCGCCGAGAAAACCGGCAAACGTATGAATCGAAAATGCGCGGCCGATGCGCGCTTCGTCCATGTGGGCCGAAAGGATCGCATAATCCGCCGGGTGATAGACGCTGTTGGCGAGTCCCAGCAGCACCGCGCTCGCAATCAGCCAGGGATAACTCGCATTGAGGCCCAGCATGATCAGCGCTAGCCCGCCGACGGTGAGGCCGATCAACAGGACTTTGCGCGCGCCGACATGATCGGCAAGATAGCCCATCGGCGCTTGCGTCACTCCGGAGACCACCGCAAAGACGGTCAGCGCAAAGCCAAGCTCGATGTAGCCGACGCCGAGCTGCGTCTTCAAAAACGGGAACAGCATGGGCAGCACCATCAGATGAAAATGGCTGACCCAATGGGCTGTCGAAATCAGTACAAGCGTGCGCACCGCGCTCTCTGATTTAGTTTGTTGCGGTGCGGACAGAATGTCGACCATCGCAGTTTCACATCTCGTTTCAACATTGGCGCGCCAAGGCATGCTGAAACTAGCGGCTGCGGGTTGTTTGTCCATGAATACGGCTGCATGGAGCCCTTGCGCAGACGGCCGGAACCGGACAAAAACCGCCGCGGGCGATCTTAGCTAGAAGCTTGGAGCCTAGAGGGGCTGGTCGTCGTCGCCGTAGCGGTCGCGTTTTGGGGTTGCAATGTCGCCGTCCTCGTACTCGTCTTGCTCAAGCGGTGAACGTGGCGGCTTCTTTGCTTCTTTCTCGTGCTTGCCTGGAGGGTCACCCTTTTCGCCTTTGCCGATACCGCCCATGTCGTCTCATCCCTTCGCAGCTGTTGCATGCCAACGCCCTCGAATGGCGCCTGCGACCGCAGTCCTACCGCATTTGACGCTAATATTAACCGCAGTACGACAATCTTTTCCTGCCTTTTTCCCTCGTTCAGTGTAAAGGGAGGCCGAACCCGAGCATGAGATCACGCTCAACAATCAGATGAACTCATGATCCCATTCAACGGGATCATGATCTGGGAGCTATTATGAAGAAACCGAAGATTGAAGCCGAAGAGCAGCAGCCGCGCAAAGTCATTCGCGCGGACAAGGCGCCGACCACCGGCTACTCACTGGTGGTGGACGGCCACTTCAAGTCGCATCACGAAACGGTTGAGGCAGCCGAGGAAGCGGGCATGGGTTTGAAGCATCAATTTCCGATGCTTCAGGTGCAGGTTTACGACGCCGCAACCAAGACGCGGTCGATGGTGCAATGGCCGGTGCCCGCATAAGAAATCGTCCCGCGCGCCGAATGGGCGCCTCTGGGAAAGCGGCAAGGGCGTTTTCCCAGGACATCCTAGTCAAAAAAGCTTTAAGTCCGTCGTCCGCCGTTTTGCTGGCCTGCCAGCCACTCCGATAGCGCCGGAGCTTTTTCGACCGACTTTTTCTTTTTGGCAGATGCCTTCCTGACCGTCGCGGCAGGACGAGGCGGCTCAGCGGCTTCGCGCGCGAGCCGTAACGCTTTCAGCCGCGCCATGTTGTCGAGCACTGCTTTCGAAGCGACATCCTGTTCGGTGTTGCCGGCTTTGCCGGTCCTCACTTTGTTGAAGCGCGCATCGGCGCGGTTGCGGTCTTCTTTTTTCATTTGGGCGACTTCTTTTTCTTGGGCTTGGGTTCCGCAGGCTTGTCGCCGTCGGCCGCTTCTTTTGCCAATCGCAAGGCGCGCAGCTGCGCTGTTCGTTTGCGTATCGCGACATCGGCCGCCGCGATATCGGCCATGGCCTTGATGCCTTCTGCATCCTGGGCCAGCTTTCGATTCAGGCGGATCTCTTTTAGTTCGGCTGCACTTTTCGGTTCGTCGTCGTTCATCACTTGCCTCAAAATCCACGGCGCGCATGGCGAGCGGCGCGGGGGGTTTAATCGATCTTACCATGTCTCGGATCGATAAATCCGCTTCTTTTGGGGTGCGTCGGACGCAAAAGTGCTTTTTCAGTCGAATCCGCCGACGTGGTGAGGGCGAGCGGTGCCCCGCGACCGGCTCAGACCGGTCGCTCGGGTAGGCTGCGCTTTTCGCTCAGAACGTCGCGCCAGCCTTCACCATGTAGGTTCTGCCTGGCAGTGGATACGCACTGAACCGGCCTTCGGTGAAGGCGCTCGCGATTGCATAATCATAGTACAGCGCATTGAAGACGTTGTTGACGCTCAGTGACCAGAAAAATCGCTGGTATTCCCCACTCAGCTTGAGATCGATGGTTGCGTTGGCTGGAATCCGACGCTGGGTGTTGGCTTGGTCATTGTCCATGAAGCGCTCGCTCCAGCCGCGCACTGTCGCGTCGGCTACGACGTACTTCTGCCAGATATTCCATGTCACGCCGGCATTGGCGGTGTAACGGGACACCAGCGGCACATCGTTGCCGGCGAAAGGACCTTCGCGAAAAATCGCACGGGTGTACGCAAATCCGCCGCGAAGAAGAACGCTTTCGCTGGCGCGGAAAGATGCACTGGTCTCGGAGCCGTAGCGGCGTGTTGGATCGAGGTTGACGTTATAAAACAGCGCGGGAATGAAATGGATCTCGTTCTCGAGGTCCATGTTGTAAATGCTCGATTGCATCTGGAACGCCCCGGAATTTATCCGAAACCCACCCTCTACGTCATGAGAGGTCTGGGTCTTCAGCCTGAAGGTTTGAGGAACGGGAGTGAAGAAGGCATCAAAAGAAGGCCCTGTCGCCACCCGTTCGTCAACGTCAGGCGTGCGAAACGCGCGCGCGGCGCGCCCAAAGACAGAGAATACGTTATCGAAGCGATGCTCGATCCCGAGATGCAATGCGTACTGCGTCTCGGTACTGGCGAGCGGTATAGCTTGGGTGTCGAAAGCGAACGGCGCCGCTGGATCGAAGCGGTCCCGCGCAGTCAGATTGGTGTTTTGAACGCGGGCGCCATATGAAAAATCAGTGGTGGGCAACAGTCCGAGCGTGTGCTGCCAATAGCCAGCGAGCGTCTGTTGCGCCAGATCAAACATATGATATGGGGCAAAGCCTTTGAATGCGCCGCGATTTTGGTGGTAGGTCGCGTCGTAATAATCAATCCCGGACAGAAGCGATGAGGGCATTCCGAAGATCAGGTTCTTGACACTCAATCGAGGAGTAATCGACCACGTCAGCAGATCGGCATCCACATAAGTGGACGTGAAACTTGGAAATGGGGTGGCCCCGAAGAACCCGCTCTGCTGCTTCTTATTGCGAACGCCGCCATCGACAATGAGATCAACGCCATTCCATAACGACTTGGTAAAGCCGGAGGTGGCACTGGCGCCCTGCTGATTGGCGTAGTCGAATGGCGTGCCCGTGCCTCTCCGATTGCTGGCGAGTTCGTTCAGGCCGATCGATGGATCGACTAATCTGCCGCCGGGCAGCCCCAATTTTTGATCATCGCCTGATAATGTCAGGAAAGCCGTAAGATCGGGCGTGGAGTAGTTGATATTGCCGATGCCGTTACGCTGGTCGAGCGCGTTGTTGACTCTATAACCGTCCGATTTGATGGCATTGCCATAGAAAGAAGCCGACCACGGTCCCGAGTTGAGCGCCGTCGAAACCGAGCCGGTTAGCTGGTTAAACGAGCCGACGCCGCCTTCGAAGCGCATCGCGACCGGCGGTCCGCCCACGCCATTTTTCAGGACGATGTTAATGACGCCGCCAACGGCGTTGTCGCCATACAGCACAGCCCCACTATTTCCTCGGGTAATTTCGATGCGTTCGATCGCATCGCGCGGAATGGTCGATAGGTCCACTTGGGCCATATCGATGTCGTTGAGGCGACGACCGTTGATGAGGACAAGTGTGTTGGCGGTGGCAAAGGCACCGAATCCCCTGAGATCGACGCTGGTTTTAGCGCCGTTAACGCCGCCAAACAGGCTGATGAGCTGCACGCCCGGCGTTTGCGCGATAATCTCATGGATAGTTTGCGCCGGCGAGTGCGCGATATCTTCGGCCGTGATGACCGACTTCGATGCGCCAACAATCCCGTTGAATTCCCTTACAGGCGGGAAGTTGCCGGTTTGCGAACCGTCCGAATTGCCGCCTGACACCGCGTTCGGTTTACGGGTTTGCGCGACGTTGGGCACGGTCCGGCGTGCGCCGGCTCCCTGGTCGCTTACGGATCTGGCGCGGGTTCGATTCGCGTCCTTGGGTGGGCTGACTTCGATGGGCGGGAGCTGGTCCGGCGACGCTTGCTGGGCGCGAGCGTTAAAAACCTGAAACGAGAGTGCGGGTACAATAAAGCTCGTGGCCAGTAGATAGCTGCGACGCCGCGCTGCGGCTGTGCTGATGGAAGACATGGTTAGACCTCGGTATGACGTCAGTGGCACGTCACAGCGAACGAAGTCTCACCCTGGGGCTTGCGCACCATTGGTGAAGCTAATGTCTGTACTCCCCGACCGACATCTTCGCGTGTGACCACGGCTGACGGCAGGTCTCCTGGCTCGCGGGTCGATACCGATCGTCGCCTTCCCAGGACCGAGATTCCCAGTGGCATAAGACGAAAGATTCACCGCTTACAGTTGCGGGGGCAGCCGCGGCATTGGGGAAACCTCCCCGCACCGCATTCCCTTTTGATCCCCAAGCTGGGGAACCGTCGGGGTTATCTAGAAGTCTGCCGATCGAAGAGTCAATGCCGATCGTCGTCCGCGGGCCGGGACTGCACCGGTATGGTTTTGTCCGCCTCCCGCTTGTGCGCGATCTCAATCATTGTATGAGCATTGCGGCAGGCCGGCACGCTCGCCGGTTGAGGGCAAATGATGAGCATTCAGAACGCCATGGCGAGCACGGATGTCGCGGTGCTCCGGCGTGCGGGCGCGACGGCGATTCTGCTGGGGTTGGTCGTGCTGCTCGTGCTGATCTCGCTCGGCGTAGGTCCGGTACGCCTCGCGCCGCTGAGCGTGATCGAGGCGTTGCTTGGCGGCGGCAGCGACGTGCAGCGGGTCATCGTACAGGAAATCCGACTGCCGCGCGCGATCCTCGGGTTGACCATTGGCGGCATCCTCGGGCTCTCCGGCGCGGCGTTGCAGGGTCTGTTGCGCAATCCGCTGGCGTCGCCTTCGCTGTTCGGCGCGCCGCAATCGGCCGCATTCGGCGCGGTCCTGGTGATCGCGCTTGGTCTGGCCGACGTGCGGTCCTACGAGCTTCCGATCGCGGCCATCATCGCGGCGTTCACCTCCGTGTTTGCGCTGCTCGCCATCGCCGGCCGCAACGCCGGTGTGTTGATCCTCATTCTCTCGGGACTGGCGCTGTCCAGCCTGGCCGGCGCCGCCACGGCGCTGGCGATGAACCTGTCCAGCAATCCGTTCGTCGTGCTTGAAATCGCGTTCTGGCTGCTGGGCTCGCTGGAAGATCGCAGCTTCCGTCACGTAGCACTGGCGCTGCCATTTATTCTTGCGGGCGCGGTCGTGCTGCTGAGCCAACGCAACGCCTTTCGCGCGCTCAGCCTCGGGGAGGAAACAGCCCAGAGCCTCGGCGTCGATGTCGCCCGGCTCAGGCTGTTGGTGATATCCGGCGTGGCGCTCGGCGTTGGTGGCGCGGTTGCCGTGTCCGGCACGATCGGCTTCGTCGGGCTGGTCGCGCCGCACCTGATGCGGCCCATCGTCGGGCACGATCCGACGCGGCTGCTGATTCCGAGCGCGCTTGCGGGTAGCGCGCTATTGCTGGCCGCCGACATCGCCGTGCGCATCATCCCGTCGAGCAGCAACATCAAGGTTGGCGTGTTGACCTCGCTGATAGGCGTGCCGTTCTTCCTTTACATGATCATGCGCGAACGCCGCGCCTTGAGCGGAGGCGTCGCATGATGCCCGAACGGCTCATCACCGCGCAGGGTCTCAAGGTGACCTTGGCCGGCCGGGTTGTGCTTAGCGATATCTCGCTTGCGCTTTCATCCAGCCATCTGGTTGCGCTGGTCGGGCCGAATGGCGCCGGCAAGACCACGCTGTTGCGGGCGCTGGCGGGTCTGGTGCGGTCAGAAGGCGCAATTCATGTTCGGGGCGAGGCGCTGTCTGCGCTAGGGCTTCGAGAACGCGCGCGGCGTTTTTCGTATCTGCCGCAGGGTCACGTCGTGCACTGGCCGCTGCCCGCGCGGGACGTGGTCGCGCTCGGCCGCTATCCGCACGGCGCGACCGATCCGGCCCGCCTCAATGCCAGGGATGCCGAGGCGGTGCTACGCGCCATGCAGGCTGCCGACGTCATGGAATTCAGCGCCCGCCCGGTGACCGAATTGTCCGGGGGCGAGCGCAGCCGTGTCGCGTTGGCGCGCGTGCTTGCGGTCGAAGCGCCGGTGATCCTGGCCGACGAGCCGACATCCTCGCTCGATCCCCGCCACCAGCTGCAGGTGATGCAGACCCTGCGCGCTGCGGCGGACAACAGCGCGCTAGTCGTCGTGGTCACGCACGACCTCGGGCTGGCGGCACGATTTGCAGATACAGTACTGGTGCTTTCCGAAGGCAGGCTGGTGTCTCAAGGCGCTCCCGATCAGGCGCTCTCGCAACAGGTCATTGCTGAAGTGTTCCGCATCCACGCCTATCGCGGGGAACATCTGGGTGAAACCATTATCGTGCCTTGGGCTGAAATAAGATGACGAACTGATGAGCACGATGACGATGCTGTCCAGATCAACTGTGCTGGCGGTTTTCGGAATTCTGACGGTTACATCTGTGCCGGTGGCAGCCGCCGCTCTGCCGCGCATCGCCTCCATGAATGTCTGCACCGATCAGCTATTGCTGCCTGTCGCAGATCCCGAGCAAATCGTCGGGCTCAGCCCATTTTCACGTGCCGCCTGGCTGACGAAGAATCCCCGTCCTTATCCGATGCTTTCGGGCGGAGCCGAGGACGTGCTGGTGCTCCGGCCCGACGTTGTGATCGCCAGCATGTTCGACAAACGCTCGACGCGCGAGTTGCTGAAGCAGCAAGGCCTGCGCGTCGTCGAGTTTGCAGTTCCGCGCAACCTGAGCGAAGTGAAGGATCAGATTCGCCAGCTCGGCGACATTGCCGGGCATCCCGATCGCGCCACGGCGGAGATTGCCCGTCTGGATGCGGCTCTGTCACGCGCGCGCCACACCATAGGCGACAAACACTACCGGATCCTGCAGCTGACGCGGCGCGGATGGGTCGAAGGCAGCGATAGCTTCATCAGCTCGCTGTTGACCGAGGCCGGCCTGTCCAACACGGCCGGCGAACTCGGTTTCAGGTTTGGCGGCTACGCTTCGCTCGAGACGATCGTGAGCTTGAAATCCGATCTTCTGGTGGTGTCCCAATCCGGCAGCATCGCGCACGATGATGGCCAGGCGTTCCTGCTGCATCCCGCGCTGGAGCGTTTCTATCCGCCGCATAAGCGCATTGTTATCCCGGAGGGACTTACGGAATGCGGCGGCGGGATGCTGGCGGAGGCGCTCGACGTGCTGGCGGCGGAGGTGAAGCGGGTCAGCCCGTAAGCACGGGCCCACCGGCCTTTTTCCAGGCGTCGATGCCGCCGCCGATATGCGCGGTATTTGCAAGGCCGGCTTGTTTTGCGGCGGCAACCGCCATAGCCGAGCGTTCGCCGAACGCACAGAAGAACACGATCCGCCGTCCGGTCGCGGCCGCGACCTCGCGCAACATTCCGCCGGGCTGGAGACTTTCATCGATTGCCGGATAAGGAGCATGCAGCGCACCCGGCAGCGTGCCGTGCTTGGCGCGTTCGCTGTTTTCCCTGAGATCGACCAGCAGGATATCAGGGCGGCCCAGACTGTCGATCGCTTCGCGCGCGGTGAACGAGAGGCCTTGTTTTGCCAGATCGTCCTGATGCAGGCCGACATGCATGTTCACGGGAATGACGACATCCATCATCTTCGGATTGGGCAGGTTGAGGTTTCCCATCAGTTCGACGTATTCCTCGACCGAGCGCACCTGTAGCCGGGGATTGAAGCGCTTCTCCTCGCCGATGGTGGAGACCGTGTCCCCCTTGTAGTCATGAGCGGGGAACACCAATGTCTCCTCCGGCAGCTTGAGCAGGCGATTGAAAATGGAGTCGTATTGCGCACGGGCGCTGCCGTTCTGGAAATCGGTGCGGCCGGTGCCGCGGATCAGAAGCGTATCGCCCGTAAACACCCGGTCGCCCATCAGGAAGCTGTAGGAATCATCGGTATGGCCCGGCGTGTAGATCACATCCAGGCTCATACCTTCGATCATTACCTTGTCGCCTTCGGCAACCCTCATGGCGACCACATCGGCCTTGCTCTGCTCCCCCATGATGGTGACGCAATGAGTACGGTCACGCAGCTCTCCCAGCCCGGTGACATGGTCGGCATGCAAATGGGTGTCGACCGCCTTCACCAGTTTCAGATTGAGCTCGCGCAATAGCTGGCAATAACGGTCGACCTTTTCCAGCACCGGATCGAGGATGAGCGCCTCGCCGCCCGGCCGGCTGGCGAGGAGATAACTGTAAGTCCCCGAAACGCTATCGAATAGTTGGCGAAAGATCATTGGTGCACCCTAAGGCATAGCTCCGATGGCACAGCTTTGCGGTGGCCTCATCCTTCACCCCCGCGCATTCGTTTGCAAACACTGCCGTCGCGAACATGAACCGCTGCATAGGTTGAGCCGAGGCCGACGATAGTTTAGGGCCGAACATAGCTCCAGCCTTGCTCTTGCAATTCCATCAGGTGGACGACGCCTGATGATACCATTGTGGCATCGGGCAGGATCGGGATCGCATGACCTTCGGTCTTCTCCATTCCCTGCCTGGTGTTGTTGCAGGCTGAAAACCGGATCTTGCCGGGAAATGCGATTTCCTTGATCCGCTTGATGCGCTCCTGCACCGGCGAGGTGTCGCCCCGCAGCATGTGTAGCCCGGGACCGTAGGCGACGACATCGATCTCGACCTCTTCATTCCTGTCGCGGTAATATTCGAGCACGTTGGCAGCGTTGTTCAGCACCAGGTTCATCAATTGCGGATCGTTCTGGTCGATCTGGATGCCAAGGCGATGCGATTTTTCGCCACCGGCAACCGCGCCTGAAATCAACAAGATCGACATCAGCGCGATAGCCGCGGCGCGACGCAGGAAAGCCGGCATGATCGTAACTCCGTAAGGCCGAAGCCAAGTATAGCCGTTTTCAAGCGCGGTCAGTATTATCAAAATTCAAGCAGCGCCATGCCGACGCTGGTCAGCCTTTCCCAGTGATCCCGGGATTGTCGTCAACGCCCCTCAATGTGACCCTGATGCTATGGTCGCCTGGGGTCTTGCCGGCAGCGAGGTGTCTGGCAAGCATGTCCCACACGGGCGTACCCTGCTGATCGTTCACGGAAGCCCATCCCGCTACCTTGTAGCTCTGGTCGGCTCCGATGGCTCTGCCGTCGTCCAGTTTCAGATCGGAAATGCGGCGGCCGACGTTTTCCCCTGGCGTGCAGGTGTAGGCAAAGCCACCGACGCGAACCATATCACCACCCTGCTGATAATATGGGTCGACATTGAAGAGGTTGTCGCAGACGTCTTCGAGAATATCCTTGATCTGGCTGCCGGACATGTTCGCGACGTAAGTTTCAGGATAGCTGATGGCAGTTTCGCTGAGCACGTCTTCCATAGTCACGGGCTGGCCCGGCAGCACGCTGTTGCCCCAGCGGAAACCCGGCGACAGCGCCAATTCGGCATCGAGCTGGTTGCGCAGCGCATCACAGATCAACTGGTCCACCGGGCCGCCGAAATTGCCGCGGCGATAGAGCAATCGGTCGGTGGTTGCGATCTTCTCGGCGTACGCCGCTGCATGCGGTTCGCGCATGTTTTCGATCAGCGCCGCCATCGCCGGATCCGGCTTCAGCAATTCCGAGAACACCGGCAGCAGCCGGTAGCGGACATCGCTGACGCGGCCCCTGGCGATCTCCAGATCGAGTACACCCAGAAACTTGCCGCTCGACCCCGCATTGGTCACCAGCGTGGTGCCGCCCGAATTGCCAATGGGAATCGGTTGCGGAATAGGGTCATGGGTGTGGCCGCCCAGGATAACGTCGATGCCGCTGATCCGGCTGGCAAGCTTGAGATCGACATCCATGCCATTATGCGACAGCAGCACCACCGCGTCGGCGCTGTCGCGGGTACGTAGCGCATCGACCAGCTTCTGCAATTCGTCCTCGCGAATCCCGAAGCTCCAGTCCGGTGTAAACCGCTTGGGATGGGCGATTGGCACATAGGGAAACGCCTGGCCGATCACGCCAATGCGGGCGCCGCCGAGCTCCCTGACCATGGCGGGCTTGAACACGCGGCGCGAAGCCGGATCGAAGGCCTTGGCATCATTGAATGCGGCTTCCTCGGTCAGGAAGACGTTCTGGGCCAGAAACTCGCCTTTGAAGCGCTCCAGATTTTGCCGAAGCGCTTTCTCGCCATAGGTAAACTCCCAATGGCCGGTCATCGCCTCGATGCCGAGCAGGTTCGCCGCATCGACCATGTCGGCGCCGTGCATGGTGTTCGCCAACCCGCTTCCCTGCCATAGATCGCCGCCGTCGAGCAGCAGCGCGCGCCCGTTTCCCGCTTCGCTGCGCAGACGGTCGATCAGCGTCTTCAAATGGGCGAAACCACCGAGCCTGCCGAACCGCGCGGCGGACTTTTCGAAGTCGAGACAGGTGAAAGCATAGGCGTCGGCGCTGTCGCGCCTTACGCCAAATCGCTCCAGGAAAGCCCGCCCGACCAGATGCGGAGGATTTCCCGCCATCGAGCCCACCCCGATATTCACGCTCGGTTCGCGAAAATACACCGGCAATAGCTGCGCATGGGTGTCGGTCATGTGCAGGATGCGGGCGTTACCGAAGCGTTGGAGATCATACACGCCGGTATTGTCGGCTGACCGCGCGATCCGCGGGAGTGCGGGTGCGAGCGCGGCAGCGCCGGCGAGCCCGAGAAAATTGCGGCGGCCGATGGTCATCTGTTATCTCCGCCCTTCCAGGGCGCTAACGTATTTCGAGTGCTCTCCAGGCTTCTTTTTCGCTGGTTGCCTGGAAGATAGAAGCTTTCGCCAGCGCTTCGGCTTCCTTCGAGGACGCCAGCGCCTGGTCAAAGTTGCCCGCCTCGGCGGCTCGTTTCGCTGCCGCCAATGCCGCGGCCGTGGTCGTCCATTGGTTGCGTAAGCCGCGCGCTTCGTTGTTTGCCGCTTCCGCCGCGGCGTAGGCGCTCTTGAATTCCGCCTCAGACGCTGCAAACAGCGGCGTCGACCCCGTGATCAATAGCAGGGCCAGCGACAGCTTGAATTTCCACATCTCAGAAACCCGCATGTTGCTCATGGCCGGGCGCCTGGACCTGAGATCGGCAATCCGTTGCTGACATACGAGAGGAAATATTCAACGTCGCGATATTCGTCCGATTGAGGATCGAGGGGCACGCCGCGAATTTGGCTGTTGCAGGTGGTGAAGCGTCGGCTGATCGTGCCCATGCCGCCCCATTCGGACCGATAGATCGGCATCGCGTTGAGGATCCCGATCGCAGGCGCCAGCACCTCGGCGCGAATCCGCTCGCCCGGGTTTTGCACATGGCAGCTTGCGCAGGAGAAGTTGAGCTGACCCCGCCGCGTATAGAAATAGCGCTTGCCGTTCTCGTAGGCTTCGAGAGCGCGCGCATCGTTCGGGATCTTGATATCGAATGGCTTGCCGCGGGAGGTGAACGCCATGTACGCCGTGAGCGCCGCCATCTCATCTTTTACGTAGGAAAACGGCGCTTCGCCATTGGCCTCGCGGCACCGGTTCAATGCCAGTTCAAGCGTCACCACCTTGCCTTCCTTTTCGTCGAACTGAGGATAGTTCTGCCTGATACCGATGCCCTGGTTCGGAAAGCAATCAGCGTAGCTCTTACCGTTCTTGAAGCGTTTCGCGAACATCTCCTTGCCGGCCTCGAGCGAGAAGTCATACGGCGGAAACTGCTCCTTCTCCTGCCATTGCCGGTGCATGTCTTCGTTCATCGAATATGGACCGTTGACGAAGTCCTCCAGTTTCACCTTGGGAAATTTGTCGGTGAAGAACTTGCGGAAAGCCTGGGCATCAGCGACGGGATTTGGCGTCTCGGCTCCAATCACAGGCGGCATGGCCGTAAGCAGCAGCACCGCCAGCGCGAGAGCGCCCGAGGTAGAATGGATCGCAGCTCGCACCGTCACTCTCCAATGCCTTGCCCGACACACTTCACTGAATCTTTGCCGTCGTCGTGTCGCTGGCACCCTTGTTGTCGATCCAGGCGACTTTCAGGTCGTCACCCTTCTTGCCGCCTTTGAAGCTGAACTTGACGTAGGGATCCTTGGAGACCGCCGGTCCCCAGTCCGCGGCGAACACGTTCTTGCCGTCGTATTCAAAAGTCAGCTGCTGGATGAAATGCGCCGGGATCAGCTCGCCCTTGGGGTCCTTGACCAGCCCGGTATCCATCGGGTGCTGGATCAGTGCCTGGACCTCGGTGGTTTCACCGGTCGAGGTGGCGCGGACGCGTATCGTGGATGCCATCGAAATCTCCATCATTACAGTTCTTGGCGTGAACGCCTGGACAACCGGCTCCCGCTCGTCCTGACGTCGCGCCTACCCGCCGCAGCCGCCGACCGTCACTTTCACTTCCTTGCTCGTGCTGTAGAGCTTGCCGCCCGCTTCGACGATCGCGATCACATTGGTGGTTTTTGCCATCTTGAGGCGGTTTGAAACGCTCGGCGTCGTTCCGGCCGGTATCTTGTAGGATGCCGCCAGCGCGTTCGGGTTCTCGCTTACCAGGATCGAAATCGACACCACATCGGCCAGCGACGAACTAACCGAGATCGGAACCACGGCGCCGTTCTCGGCGATCTCCGGCGCGTCGAGCTTAACTTTGTCGGAAGGTTCGGGCGTCCTGCCATAGAGCGCCTTGATCGCATCTGCATCGCCCTTTTGCCTGAACGCGTCTTCCGGGTATTTGTCGTTGGCCGCCGCCAGCGCGGGCAAGACGCTGAATGCCGTGTTGCCGAGACCAGCGAGGGCGACGGCGCCTGCGCCTTTCAGGATGAGACGTCGTGTCGCGGCAAAGCCGGCGTGAGTGATGGTCATCGAAGGTCTCCTAAGCGGGCTCGTCATAGTGTCTGCAGGAAATCCACGACCGCATTGATCTCCTGTTCGGTGAGGAGGCGATTTCGCCCGAACGGAGGCATCACGGTCTGGGGGTTGCGCTTGGTCTCGTCACTGATGATCGCAACCAGTTCATCGCGGTCCGGATATTTGCTTTTGATGTCTTTCAGCGGCGGCCCGATCGTGCCGGGAAGGTCGCCGCCCTTGATCTCGTGACAGGTCAGGCAATTGCCCTTTCCCCGATCGAAGGCGAGCTTCTGCCCCTCGGACACAGTCGATTGCGCGCGGGCAGGACTGAGCGTGGTAAGCGCGCCGATCACCAGCGCCAAGCCGAGGACGATGAGGGGCTTGGTCGGGGGATCGATCAAGGCATTTCCCGCGGATTCCATTTCGGTTTCATCGTGCGAAGCGGTCCCGGGCGGGTTACTTTCGACAACCTGTCGAGATCCGCAACGAGTTGGTCCGGAACGACGTGTTCAGGTTGGAATATAGGTTGTCAAAGCATAAACGTCATCCGCTGACAATCTGTATGAAACGGGGCATGGGCTCGACATTGCTGCGCTGCCCACCAGCGGCGTAAAGCGCTGGTGACCTCGGCCCAAGTTCCATGGCCGATGGCGCGCCAGGCTGAGGATGCAAGGTAAGCGAGGAGACGAGGCAGGATGGCAGAGTACGTGGTGGAATTCGGCAGGGATGGCACTCCGGTTGAGCCAGACGGTCGCCTCGACGCGCCGGCCTACCACCGCAACCACCAGGCGATCCGGGAGGTGCTTCAGCGATGCCTGGCCGGAAAATCAGGCGAGGTGGTGGAGTTGGGCAGCGGCACGGGCCAGCACGTCGTCGACTTCGCGCGCCACATGCCTGAAATCGTCTGGTGGCCGAGCGATCTCAATGAGCACCACCTGAAAAGCATTGACGCGTGGCGAGCGCATGCCGGCTTGCCGAACATCCGCCCGCCGTTGCGGATCGATTTGTCCGGCGCCTCATGGCGCGGGCCACAGGACGACAACGACCCGACGAAATTACTGGCCGTGTTCTGCGCCAACGTGATCCACATCGCTCCGTGGCAGGTCGCGGAAGGATTGTTTGCAGGGGCGGGGAGGGCATTGCGAGCGGATGGCCGGCTGTTCCTGTACGGCCCATTCAAGCGGGACGGCAAGCACACGGCCCCCAGCAATGCCGCGTTCGATGCAAGCCTTCGCGAACGGGACCCCGAATGGGGCGTGCGCGATGTCGAGGCAGTCAAGAAGCTCGCGGCGTCGGCCGGTCTCGCCCTCGCCGAAATCATCGAGATGCCGGCCAACAACTTGCTCCTGGTTTTCGAGCGCTCGAAACCGGCGTAGTCGCGACGCATGGCGCCGTTCCGTTTGCGTCGGTTGATCGAGCGGAGGCCGCGCTCCATAGTGACGCGAATCGATGAGGCTTCCGATGACTCATCTCGGCGGATACAGTTGATGATCGACATAACCACGGCAAGCGAGATTTCCGATGACGGCCGCGCCCGCGCCAATGTGATCCGTCTCGCAGCCGCCCAAGCGCTCACCGGCGCAAACTCCGCAGTCATCTTCGCCACCGGATCGATTGTCGGTGCAACGCTGGCGCCGGATATCTCGCTCGCAACGGTGCCGCTCTCGATGTTCGTGCTTGGGCTCGCTGCCGGCACGCTGCCGACCGGCGCCATCTCGCGTGCCTATGGTCGTCGTGTGGCTTTTATCATCGGCAGCGGCTGCGGCGTGCTCACCGGCCTGCTTGCGGCATTCGCGATCCTGCGTGGTTCGTTTGTGCTGTTTTGCTGCGCGACCTTTCTCGGCGGACTCTATGGCGCGGTGTCGCAATCCTATCGGTTCGCAGCCGCCGACGGCGCGAGCGCGGCGTTTCGCCCGAAAGCCGTGTCCTGGGTGATGGCCGGTGGTGTGTTCGCCGGCGTGCTTGGGCCGCAACTCGTGCAGTGGACGATGGATATCTGGCCGCCGTTTCTGTTCGCCTTCAGCTTCTTGGTGCAGGCGGCAGTCGCGCTGCTGGCGATGGCGATCCTATCGGGGGTGGATGCGCCGAAGCCCGCGCCCGCCGATCTCCGTGGCGCCCGGCCGTTGCTCGAGATCGTACGCCAGCCGAGGTTCATCGCCGCGGCGATCTGCGGCATCGTCGCCTATCCCACCATGAATCTGGTGATGACCTCAGCTCCACTCGCGATGAAGATGTGCAGGCTCAGCCTCACCGATTCCAATTTCGGCATCCAGTGGCATATCGTCGCCATGTTCGCCCCGAGTTTTGTGACGGGCTCGCTGATCGCGCGGTTCGGGGCACCAAAGATTATCGCCACGGGCCTGCTCCTGGAGGCCGTGGCCGCGACCATCGGACTATCCGGCATCACGGCGCTGCATTTCTGGGCGGCGCTGGTCGTGCTTGGGATCGGCTGGAATTTTGGTTTCGTGGGCGCCTCCGCCCTGGTGCTGGAAACGCATCGGCCGCAAGAGCGCAACAAGGTTCAGGCGTTCAATGATTTCCTGGTGTTCGGAATGATGGCGGTCGGCTCCTTTTCGTCCGGGCAATTGCTGGCGAATTACGGATGGTCGGCCGTTAACATTGTAGTGTATCCGCCGGTGCTGCTGGGACTGGCGGTGCTGCTCTTTGCCTCGTTCGCGAGGCGGCAGCAGGGAAGATTGCAGCCGGTGTCCGAATTTCCGGATCCGGGCATCTGAGATCGATCCGCGCTTCGCGGGATAAGGAAATCAGGTCATGCCGTCGCGCGAACGCCTCAACGAGTTCATCGCCGTGGTCGAATCAGGCGATCACGCCGGCGCCATCGAGCGCTACTACACCGAAGACGCAAGCATGCAGGAGAATGCGGCCCCGCCCCGGGTCGGTCGCGACGTGCTGGTCGCGCATGAGCGCGGCGTACTGGCACGCATGTCCAAGGTCTATTCCAGCGCGATTTCCTCGGTACTGGAAGGCGACCGTGTAGCCATTCACTGGCTGTTCGAGCTTACCGACAAGTCCGGCAAGGTGCTTCGCTTTGACGAGGTGAGCTTGCAGGAATGGCGCGGCGACAAGATCTTTCGCGAGCGGTTTTTCTATCAGCCTTCAGCGCCCAAGAGCTGAGCTCAGGGGGCTCCTGACGGTTCGGCGGGGCTGGAAGCGTTGAGGCACGCGACCTGCTAGCTTGTCCGGGTTGGATCGAGACAGAGGCAGTGATGGACCGTTCCAGTCATATCGCCAGGGATGAAACCTCGGCCGGTTACGAAGGCTGGCGCATCGTCGCGGTCTGTTTTCTGGTCGCCACCTTCGGCTGGGCGATCGGCTTTTACGGCCAGAGCGTCTATCTCGCCGAGTTGCAACGCCTGCACGGCTGGCCGGCTTCCCTGATTTCATCGGCCACGACATTCTTCTATCTGTTCGGCGCGGTGCTGGTGGCCTTTGTCAGCGAGGCCGTGCGATCGTTCGGCCCGCGCAACTGCCTTATTGCCGGCATGCTCGCGATGGCGACAGGCGCGGTCATGATCGGACAGGTTACCTCGCCTTGGCAGCTTTATCTTGCCAACGCGGTGCTGGCATTCGGTTGGGCCGGCACCAGCCTTGGCATCATCACGACGACACTCGGCCTTTGGTTCGACGTCAAACGCGGCATGGCGATCAGCCTCGCGCTCAATGGCGCAAGCTTCGGCGGCATCGTCGGCGTGCCGTTGATGGTCGCGGCGATCGCGTATTTCGGATTTGGCGGCGCCATGACCGCCACGGCCGCAACCATGCTCATAGTGATGATCCCGATCGTGCTGTTGCTTGTCGGTCGACCGCCGGCACCCAAGCTCGCGGTCACCGGATCGAATGCGGCCGAGCCGCTATCGGCGGCGCGCACGCGGTCGCAGGCGCTGCGGAATGCAGGCTTCCTGACCGTGTCCTGTGCGTTCGCACTCGTGCTGTTCGCCCAGGTCGGTTTTATCGTTCATCTGATCTCGTTTCTCGATCCTCTGATCGGCCGTACTCATGCGGCTACCGCCGTCGCTGTGTTGACCACAATGGCAGTGGTCGGCCGTGTGCTGTTTTCGACCGTGATCGACCGGCTCAATCAACGGCTGGCCTCGGCAATCTCGTTTGTCAGTCAGGCGGTGGCGCTGCTGATCATCATCAACTCCGGCAACGAATTGGTGCTGATCGGCGCTTGCGCGCTGTTCGGGTTTTCGGTCGGCAACCTGATCACGCTGCCCTCGCTGATTGTGCAGGGCGAATTCGATCCTCGTTCGTTCGGCGTGCTGGTCAGCCTGATCACGGCGATCAATCAGATAACTTACGCGTTCGGTCCGGGTGTGATTGGCCTGTTGCGCGATCTATCGGGGAGCTATGCCCTGCCGTTTTACGGCTGTATCGCCCTGGAGCTGATCGCAGCCGCCCTGATAATGGTGCGCGGCCGAAACCGACTGAAGCCAGTATCCTGAGGAGCCGGGGCCGTCAGACTTGGCGCTGGCGCAACAGATCGTCCAGATCGAGCCGATGCGTGAACATCGCGAGCGTGCCGTCCGGCTTACGGGGCCATTGCTCCTTGGGTCGATCCCAATACAGTTCGACACCATTTTCATCCGGGTCGCGCAGGTAAAGTGCTTCGCTGACGCCGTGGTCGCTGGCGCCGTCGAGAGCGATGCCCGCGACTGACAGGCGGTGTAGCGCGTCCGCCAATGCGGCGCGGCTGGGATAAAGGATCGCGGTGTGAAACAATCCGGTCGTTCCCGGCGGCGGCGGACGGCCGCCTTTGCTTTCCCAGGTGTTGAGGCCGATGTGGTGATGATAACCGCCGGCGGAAATGAATGCGGCTCCGGAACTCAGTCGCTGCATCAACTCGAAGCCTAGCACGCCGCAGTAAAATCCCAGAGCGCGCTCGAGGTCCGCCACCTTCAGATGAACATGCCCGATCCGCGTTCCCGCGGGAATGCTAACGACCGTCTCCGTCATATCGTCTCTCCCGGATTTACACCAACGCTGGGACATTGTGCCGTTTTCGGAGCTTACATTGCCAGACGCTACGCCAGTTCAGACACCTCTCCGTCCGGCAAGTCGAACTCGAAGGTATTTAGTGTCATGGACACCATCGTGTAATAGCCGCACAGCCCGATGATCTCGACCAACCCGCGTACGCTGAGCACGTCGACGGCCTCATCATACAGCATCTTGGATAGCCCATGCCCTTCGTGCAGCGATTTGGCCACGTCGTAGATCATCTGTCCCTTGGCATCGTCGAAAGTCGGAGTGCGGCGATCGCGAATGTCATCGATGATCTTGGGGTCCATGCCGCCTTTCAGCGCGAGGCGCTTATGAGCATACCACTCGTAGTGCGAGGTCCAATGCCTTGCCGTGACCAGGATCGCTATCTCGGACAATTTGGCGGGGAACAACGTATCGAACCGAAGGAATGCGCCCAGCCGTGTGGCGTGCCGCGCCATCTCCGGGCTGTTGAGCCATGCCATCATCGGTGGCGGAGGGGCGCCGCGCTTGCCGGCGATCGACTCGTCGTAGGTTTGTTTCTGGTCCGCGCTCATTTCGCCGGGCGAAAGCAACTTCAGGCGCATGTCCGTTTCCTCTTTGTTTTTCAAGCTTTGAGAGGTTTGCGATACACCCGATCAGCGGTCATGACCACATCGGCCGCAGCATGGCAGCGGGGAGAGATGTATTGAATTCCGCAACGTGACGACTAAGGTCGATCCAACAATGAAGCATCGATCGCAGTCCAGCAGCCGGACGCGATCCAAATGGAAATACCGTCATGTCCGATCTAGAGAGATTTCGCAGCGAAACCCGGACCTGGCTGGAGGCCAACTGTCCGCCGGAGATGCGCCGGCCCATGACCTCGGAGGAGGATACGTTCTGGGGCGGCCGCAATACCAAATTCTCTTCCGAGCCGCAGCGGATATGGTTCGAGCGGATGCGCGACAAGGGCTGGACGGTCCCGCACTGGCCTAGGGAATATGGCGGCGGGGGCCTCGATGCCGAGCAAACCAAGATTGTTCGCCAGGAGATGTCGGCAATCGGCGCGCGCCAGCCGCTGACCTCATTCGGCATTTCGATGCTCGGGCCGGCGCTGCTGAAGTACGGCACCGATGCGCAAAAGAAAGAACACCTGCCAAACATAGCGGCCGGCCTGATCCGCTGGTGCCAAGGCTATTCGGAACCGAACGCCGGATCCGATCTCGCCTCGTTGCAGACGCGGGCCGAAAGCGATGGTGATGACTTCATCATTAACGGCCAGAAGATCTGGACATCATACGCAAATTTCGCCGACTGGATTTTCTGCCTTGTGCGCACCGACGCTACGGCCAAAAAGCACGACGGCATCAGTTTCATTCTGTTCGACATGGCCTCCAAAGGTGTGTCGACCAAGCCTATTCTGCTGATCTCCGGACGTTCGCCCTTTTGCGAGACGTTCTTCGACAACGTACGCGTGCCGAAAGCCAACGTGGTCGGCACCGTCAATCGCGGCTGGGATGTCGCAAAATATCTGCTGCAGCACGAACGCGCGATGATCTCGGGGATGGGCGAGCGGGGCGTCGGCAGGCCACTGGGGCAGGTGGCTGCGGATTCCGTAGGCACTGACGAACAGGGCCGTCTGGAAGATCCGATGCTGCGCGGGCAAATCGCCAGTTTCGAGATCGACGAAGCGGCGCTGGCCTGTGCTGCCGAGCGCGCGGTCGATCTGGCCAAAGCCGGTCAGGCGCATCCGGCCTTTTCCTCGGCGATGAAATATTACGGCACTGAGCTGAACAAGCGCCGTTACGAAATTCTGATGTCGGCCGGCGGAATCGATGCGCTGGAATGGGATAGCGAACGCTCGAAAGGCGGCGGTCGGGCGCGCGCCTGGCTGCGCACAAAGGCCAACTCGATCGAGGGCGGCACCAGCGAGGTGATGCTTGGGATCGTCGCCAAGCGGATTCTTGATCTCCCGGGAGCCTAATGGCAGCCGTCGTTCCGGAGCGCGATCGCGGCTTCCGAGCGTTAGATGTTTGATGCGCATCTGGAGTCGTGCCGGCGGCGCTGAGTAGTGAATTTTTAAATCTTGTCTGAACGGAAGCAAAGAATGGCACTGGTCCTTAGCGAAGAACAATCGATGCTGCGCGACAGCGCGCGTGGTCTGATCAGCGACAAGGCGCCGGTCTCACATTTGCGGCATCTGCGCGACAGCAACGACGCCACCGGCTTCTCCCGCGAGATGTGGAAGACTTTCGCCGAGATGGGATTTTCGGGGCTTCTGGTGCCGGAAGAGTTCGGCGGCAGCGGTCTTGGCTGTGTCGAGGCTGGCGTGCTGATGGAGGAAATCGGCCGTACCTTGATGCCCTCACCGTTTCTTTCGACGGCGGTGCTCGCGGCTTCAGCCTTGTCGCGCGGCGGCAGTGCCGCGCAAAAGTCGGAGCACCTGCCGAGAATAGCCGATGGCTCGCTGCTCGCCGCGCTCGCCATCGACGAGGGTGCCAAGCATCGGCCGCTGCAGACCAACTTGCAGGCCGTGCGTTCCGGCAATGGCTTCAGGCTGAGCGGCGACAAGGCTTTCGTCGTCGATGGCCACACTGCCGATCTCCTGATTGTCGCGGCGCGCACCGCTGGCGCTGCCGGCGAGCGCGACGGAGTGACGCTGTTTCTGGTGGACCGGAAGCACAAGGGCATCGATACCGAACGCACGACGATGGTCGACTCGCACAATGCGGCCCGCATCAAATTCGACCATGTCGAGGTTAACGCCGACAGCGTACTCGGTGAGGTCGATCAGGGCTTCCATTTGCTGGAAGGCGTGCTCAACATCGGCCGTGGAGCGGTGGCTTCCGAATTGGTGGGCGTGAGCGAGGAGGTGTTCGGGCGTACCGTCAACTACCTGAAGGAGCGCAAGCAATTCGGCAAACTGATCGGTGAATTCCAGGCATTGCAGCATCGCGCCGCGCAAGTCTACATCGAGATCGAGATCACCCGGGCTGCGGTACTGAAAGCGCTTCAGACGCTGGACGGCGACTTCGAAAACGCCGCCGCCGCGGTCGCGGTCGCAAAGGCGCGGGCGGGTTCGACCGCGACGCTTGCCGTTCAGGAAGGCGTGCAGATGCACGGCGGGATGGGGATGACCGACCAGTTCGACATCGGGTTCTTCATGAAGCGCGCCCGGGTGTGCCAGGAGCTGTTCGGAGACACTAATTTCCATGCCGATCAGCTCGCAAGGATCAAGAGCTACTGAGCGAACCCGGTCCCTGATTGCGAGCCGCCGGGTTGCGCAACTGGCGACACCACCCGTCGTTGCGAGCGAAGCGAAGCAATCCGTGTCAAGGAAGCAAACGCGCATTGTTCGCCGCTTTGCGCTCCTCGCGATGACGACAAAGTCGTGACCACCGCGCGTGCGCCGCCCCTAAAGGTGACTACCTGATGGGCGGAGCGTACTGGATGCCGCCTGCGCTCCAGAGCTGGTTCATTCCACGCGGAATGCCGAGCTTGGAGGCCGAACCGAGGTTGCGCTCGTACAGCTCGCCATAATTTCCGACATGGCGGATGATGCGCGCGGCCCAATCCTTGGTCAGCCCAAGCTCCTCGCCATAGGCGCCTTCGGTCCCGACCAGTCGCATCACGTCAGGCTTCTTTGATTTCAGCGCCTCGTCGATATTCTTGGAGGTGACGCCGAGTTCCTCGGCATTGATCATTGCATACAAGGTCCATTTCACGATCATCATCCAGCCATCGTCGCGCTGCCGCACCACCGGCGCGAGTGGTTCCTTCGAGATCACGTCGGGCAGGATGACGTGGTCGCCGGAGTTGGAGAGGTTTACTCGCAACGCATAAAGCTGGGAGACGTCGGCGGTCAGGGTGTCGCATTGTCCTGAATTGTAGGCTGCGATGACCTCCTCCAGCTTGCCGAATTTCATCTCCTGATATTTCATGTTGTTGGCGCGGAAATAGTCCGCAAGATTGAGCTGAGTGGTCGTTTCCGACTGCACGCAGACCTTGCTCGCGTTCAACTCCAGCGCGGAGTCGACGTTTCGCGCGCGCGGCACCATGAACCCTTCGCCGTCATAATAAGCCACCGCCGGAAAATACAGCTCATAACCCGTCTCGCGCGCCATGCTCCAGGTCGTGTTGCGGGAGAGAATATCGACTTTTCTGTTCTGCAATTCCTTGAATCGGTCGCTTGCTTCGAGGGAAACAAACTTCGCCTTGGTCGGATCGTCGAAGATCGCCGCCGCGACCGCGCGGCAGAAATCCACATCGAAGCCGGTCCAATTGCCTTTGTCATCGGGAATCGAGAAGCCGGGCAGGCCCTTATTGACGCCGCACAGCACCTCGCCACGCTTGGTAGTACGGCTGAGCGTTCGCGTGTCATATCGTTCGTAGGCGACGGCGATGGCCCCGACCGCAACCGCAATCGCCAGCCCGATCAGGAGACCGCTTCGAAAAGTCCGCATGCTTTTTCTCTCTCGGCAAAGGAGTGCGCTTTTGGAGATGGCGACCGCAACTACAGCTCAGGTCTCTGGCGCACCACGACCTTGGTACCCACCGGAACGCGTTCGTACAGGTCGGTAACGTCGGCATTGACCAGGCGGAAGCAGCCAGACGACACGGCGGTACCGATAGTGTCCGGCCGGTTGGTGCCATGGATGCGGTACACTGTGGAGCCGAGATACATCGCGCGGGCGCCGAGCGGATTGCCGGGACCGCCGGCCATGAAGCGCGGCAGATAAGGCTGGCGCGCGATCATCTCCGGCGGCGGTGTCCAGTCCGGCCACTCTGCCTTGCGTGAGATGTTCAGCAGCCCCTGCCACTGGAATCCTTCTCGCCCGACCCCGATGCCATAGCGCAACGCACGGCCATTACCCTGGACAAGATAGAGATGGCGCTCCGCGGTCGCGACGATGATGGTCCCGGGCGGCTCAGATGATCGATAGTACACCATCTGCCTCTTGTACTGCGGGTTCAACTCCACCGAATCGTCGGCCAGAAGTCCGGGCTGGTCGCCCACGTCGGGCTGCTGGGCGAAGCTCGGGGAAAGCGAAAGCGTCAGGCTGCCAGCAGCAATCATTGCGCAGACGAGATGCCGAAAATTGAGCATGCAAAACCTCTTTTCACGGCTAATGGATACAACAACGGAACCATCAAATCTCAGGCAGCCGTCTGTGGCAAGCAACGCGTCGATGCCGCTGCGATGCCCTGAAGTACAATGTGACCCGAAAGCCTCACTGGGCGGGAGGTAAACGGGACGAAAGTCGCTGACGAGCTTAATTAACCGGTGACCGGCGTCGATGTGATCTCCGCCGGGCGGTCGAGCGGTAAAGGCGGCAAACGCAGAGCGACCCGGAAGGGGGGCATCCCGTCCGGGTCGCTGGAGGTAGATGAATGTTCGAAATCTGCGTGGTCAACGCCGCTGATGATTGCGGTATAATCCCGAAGTTTTTCCGCCTGATGTCGCCGATTATTTCATTGGTTTCGTCTCAGGCCGCCAGGCTGTCGACCCCGGCGCCCCTGAGCAAATCCGCGAGTTGCTTGCGGGCGTAGAACATCCGGGTTTTCACCGTGCTCTGCGGGATCCCGATGATCGCGCCGGCTTCCTCTACCGACTTCTCGTGATAGTAGACGAGATTGATGATCTCTCGATGAGCAGGCGACAGCTTTGCGACGCATGCACGCAGAATAGCCTTGGTTCTGTTCCGATCGAGCGACGCTTCCGGCGTGTCGGCCTGATCGGCAATCTCAAGCACGTCGTCCTGGTCGATGTCCTCATGTCGTCGCTGCCGGAGCGCCGTCAGGGCTTTGAATCGCGCGATGGACAGCAGCCAGGTTGAAACCTGGGAACGCCGTTCAAATTGATGGGCAGTGCGCCAGACGTCGAGGAACACTTGGCTGGTAATATCCTCAGCCAAGCTGGCGTTGCGCACGATGCGCAGGATGAAACGATACACGCGCACACTGTGACGCGAATAAAGGGTGTGCATCGCCGTACGGCCGCCTTCGGCAATGTGCTCCAGCAACATGTCGTCGGAGGTCGCCTGAGCCGCCATGATCCCCTGGCGGCCTGCGGCGTTGATGGCAATGACGTTCTGCATGACTGCCTCCCGGTGGCGCCGCTTGGACGGCGCTTCGTTGATGCGAATTGTTAGTCAGCCAACGTTTCGGGATGTCTGCTCCCCAAGGGGAAAATGGTTTCGTGGCGGGGAGAATTGTTTCGTCGCGCCCGGGAGCACGAAACATCCGCGGGTGAAATGCGAGCAATTTCAACGGTGGCACAAAACACGTGCTTGCGCTGATTTCACCGAATGGCCCGCACCCTGAGCGGTGAGTCAGGCCTTCTCGCCCGCAGGCGAAAACAGATATCCGCCGCCACGAATCGTCCGGATCACGGCAGGTTTGGTCGGATCGATCTCGATTTTACGCCGAATGCGCATAATTCTCAGGTCGACCGCGCGGTCGAACGCTTCGGCGTCACGGGCATTGGCCAGTTCCAGCAAGCGTTCGCGCGAGAGCACCCGCTTGGGATTCGCCGCGAACACCTTGAGCAAGCTGAATTCCGACGCGGTCAGCGGATGCTCGTTGCCCTCATCGTCGCGTAGCGCCTGTGCCTCGAGGTCGAGCCATTTGGTGCCAAATCGCACCAACTGATCTGCCGTCGCCTTTGCGCCCGCAACCACGGCGGCGGACTTCGCCGGCGCACTCCGCCTTAGCACCGAACGAATACGCGCCATCAACTCACGCAGCTCGCAGGGTTTTGCGATGTAATCATCGGCACCGAGTTCGAGACCGACTACGCGGTCGATCGGGCTTGCGGTGGCCGTCAGCATGATCACCGGCACATTGATGCGGCTTTTCAGGTCGCGGATGATCGACAGCCCGTCTTCTTCCGGCATGTTCAAATCGAGTACCACCAGGTCGGGCACCCTGGTTTCTATCACGCCCCGCAAGCTCTTGCCGCCATCGCACAGCGTGACGGCGAAGCCGTGCATTTTCAGGTAGTCGCCCACCATCTCGCGGGCCGGTGCCTCGTCGTCGACAATGACAATATGCTGGCTCTGCGTCATGACATCTCTGCTGCTGGCAGCATCACGGTAAAGGTTGAACCCTGGCCCGGACCGCCGCTGTCCGCGGTCACCTGGCCACCATGCATATCGATAATCCGTTTCACGATCGAAAGCCCGAGTCCGGTGGAGCTTTCACCCGCCGTGGGCTTGGCTGAAAGCCGCTGGAACCGGCCGAACAGGCGGCCGAGATCTTCTGGCGATAGACCGGCGCCCTGGTCGGTGACCCGAATGACCGTGTTGTTGTCGCCGTGGCTTACGAGCACTGTGATCTTGCCGCCGATCGGGCTGTACTTGATGGCGTTGCTGATAAGGTTATCGATCGCCTCCCGTATCCGGTCGGCATCGCACATGGTGAGGAAATTCGGTGGGGCCGACACCATGATGGTCTGCTGCTTATTAAGCGCCAAAGGCTGGTTTGCGTCCGCGACTTCGCTGACCAGGCCCGCGATATCGACCGGCTCGCGGCGAATGGATATGTCGAAAGCGTCCGCCATCGCATCTGAGATCAGATGATCGACCATCGACGTCAGCCGCTTCGTCGCATCGCGTATGTGCTCGACCTGGGCGGTGACGCTTTCCTTCGATGAGCCGGCGGCGATCAACTCTGTCAGCATCTCGGTGCGACCCAAAATGACGCCAAGCGGGTTCTTCAGATCATGGGCCACGGTGCCCAGAATTTCGTTCTTGAAGCCGTTGGCGCGCTGCAGTCGCAGCCACTGCGCGGACAGCCTGCGGTTGGCCTGCATCAGCGCGCGGGTACGCTGAGCGACGCGGTCCTCCAGTTGGCTGTTGGCTTCCTGCAATTGCTGATAAAGGATCACGTTGTCGAACGCGATCGAAAGCCGGCTGCCGAAAATCTCGACCAGGGCCCGATCGGTCTCGGATAAAGGGCGCTCGGCCTGCAACAGCACGACTACCTCGCGGCCGCTGCCGGTACGTAAATAGAGCACGCTGCGGTGGTCGAGAAATTCGTTCTTGCGGCGCTGGAATGCCGCCTCGACAAGTTGGCGCAAGTCGGCGTCGAGCGATTTGGACCCGCTCTGTCCAATAAAGCGCCTGTAGCATCCAGACCCGGCAAGCACGGCGAAATCGAGCCCGGAACTGCCGCCCTCGTCTCGGAGGACCAGGATGCCCGCGCAATCGACATTGAGAAGCGAAGCGAGCTGGGTCAGGACGCCCTCGGCCAGGCGTTGCATCGATTTGAAGTCGTACAGCGTCGAAGCCGCGTCAATGATGATTTCCAGCCCGCGCCTTGTCTGCACCATGCGCTCGAGCTGCTGATAACTGCGCAAAGCCGCGGTGAGCGACGTAAACAGCTTGTCGGCGGTGAGCTCGGTCTTGGCCTTGTAGTCGTTGATGTCGTACTGCACGATCACGCGGCGCTCGGGGGCCTGGCCCGGCTGGCCGGTGCGCAGGATAATGCGGACAGTTTCGTTGTTGATCTCGTTGCGGATATACTCGACGAGATCGAGACCAGCCGCGTCGGTTTCCATGATGACGTCGAGCAGCACCGCCGCGATATCGGGATGCGCGCGCATCAAGCTGCGGCCCTCAGCCGCCGAATAGGCCGACAGGATTTCCAGGGTCTGGCCACGCAGATTGTAGTCGCTCAATGCAAAGCGCGTGCCCTCATGCACGGCTGGATCGTCGTCGATGACGGCGATCTTCCATTTGCGTGCCGTCGATGCTTCCGGAGCGGCTCCGGTGTCGTCGATCAGGTGGAGGACATCGTCCTGTTCGGCCATTGGGAACTTCCGTCGGTAGCTTGTTCTCCGGTTTCGCAGCCGCCTTTGGCGACCCTCGGCATGATAATGCGAAATGTGGTGCCTTGTCCTAGCCTTGACTCCAGCATCATCCGCCCTCCAAGCTGCTGGGTGACAAGATTGTAGACGATATGCAGGCCGAGGCCGGTGCCGCCCTCGTTGCGGCGGGTGGTGAAGAACGGATCGAACGCCTGCCGCTGAACGTCGGGGGTCATTCCGGCCCCATTATCTGCAAAACTGATCTCGACGTCATCGGCGCCCCGCGGTCTTGCTGAAATCGTGATCGCACCCGCGCGGCCGTCAGCGAATGCGTGATTCACGGCGTTAAGGAACAAATTGGTCAATATCTGGCCATACGAGCCGGGATATCCATTGATCGTCAGGCCGTCGGGCACGTCAACCGAAATGGCAACTGGTGATCGCTTCAAAACAGGCCGCAGACTGGCGATGATCTGGTCGGTGGCCTCACTGAGGCTGAATTCGCGCCGCTCCGCATGCGATCGATCCACGGCGACTTGCTTGAAGGACTGGATCAGTTCGCCGGCGCGATGAAGGTTACCGACGAGTTGGTGGGCGGCATCTTTCGATGTCCGCACGAATTGCTCCAGTTGCGATCGCCGTAGAGGTGCTCCCGAGTTCAACTCCGCCTCGAAGATCTCGGCGCGGCGCGAGAAACTCGAGGCGACGGTCAGGCTGATGCCGATCGGGTTGTTGACCTCATGGGCGACGCCGGCGACCAATCCGCCGAGTGCCGCCAGCCGCTCGGCATCGATGAGGTTCTGCTGAGCGGCGCTCAGTTCGAGCAGGGCGCCCTCGGCTTTCTCCTTTGAAGCACGCAACTCGTCTTCGGTCTTGCGCTTGGCTATGGCGTTTTCTCGAAACACCTCGACGGCGCGCGCCATCGCGCCGACCTCGTCTTTGGCACGGGTCCCCTGCACCTGACGGTCATAGTTGCCTGAGGTGATGGCGTGCATCGCCGCCATGATCTGCTGCAGCGGCAAACGTATGCTCAGCGCGATCACCACGCCCACCGTGATGATGATGCCGAGAAAGATCACGGCGATGGTCCACAGCTTGCGTGATATGCCGGTCAGCGTGCGGTCGAATGTCTCCTGCGCTCTCTGCTCTCGCCGCCGCATCTTGACCGAGAGATCGTCAATGGCGCCAATGGTTTCGGCCTGGCTCGCGTCAATGGTGTTGCGCAACAGCTCGGTGCGGCTGGCGAGTTGGTCGGACAACTTCGCAAGCCCTTGCCGCAGAGCCAGTGTCCGCGCCTGCATTCGCGCAAGCGCGCTACGCTGCAGGTCGTTGTCGGCGAGGTCCGCCATGACCGGAATGGTCTTCTCGATGGTCTCGGTGTTGCGGCGAGCTTCCTCTGCTGAGCTGCTGGCGAGCGAAAGATAATAGGCGTTGGCGGCGACCAGCATCGCGGTGAAGGCTTCGCGGGATCTTCCGAGCGAGGGCCAAATCCGCGCGTCGCGCTGCCCGCTAGCGCTCTCCAGGATCGAATAGAGCCCGGCCAGATCCCGCGCCGGAGCCAGCACCTGCTCTTCGTAGGTTTTGGAAATCGTCGCCTGGACCGTTCGCAGCTCTCCGAAGCCGTTAAGGAAGCGCTCGGTGGCGCGCTCGAGCTCGGCTACCGATCCCGATAGCACCGGATCGGTCGAGGCGCGCGTGGTCAGGGTCCCAAGCACCGCCTCACGCAGCAGCAAAATCTCGGCGAATAGTTCAGGGCTCGGCTGGTTGATGTAACGATGGATCAGGTTCTGCAGCCGGCCGGTTTCGCTTTCCAGCACCGCCAGGATCTTGTCGGACTCACGCACCTGCCGCACGTCATCCCATGCCGAACCGAGCACCTGCGCGCCGTTCCATATCAGGCCTGCCAGTACCAACACGACCGCAGAGTTCAGCCCCGCAATCGAGAGGATACGCCAGCGGATCGGCACCGAGCGCGCCAGCCCGACAATGCGGGAGCGGCTCCGGGCGGCGAAGCTTGCCGGCCGTTCCTCAGTCTCGTCGTGTCGGGATGCTGTCAACTCACTCCACCTTTGCGAATTCGTTCGATCGGCGCCCGGGTCGTCCGTTGCGGTGGACCCCCGCGATATCGCCATGTCGAACGGCTCGCGGTGGCGGCCGCCACTGCGCTCCGCGATCAACCGGCCCATGTACGGCAGGGCCTGGACGGTCGAATAATCTTCAATCGGGGCATCGGCGCACGAAAGTACCGCGTCACGCTCGTCGCGACCGCGGTCAAGATCAGCGCAGCGACACTCGATACGGTCCGCGAAAGCTCGGCGCGGCTGTACACGGGCCACGATCCCCTTATGATGATGTCGATTGGGGCGGCAAAAGGTTCAAGCCTAATTTCCGGGAACCTGCAGCCTATTTTGAGGGCATGCTTGGGCTCGTCAAATCTGTTGTGTTGGGGCCGGCATCTGCGGATTGAAAATGCCGGCATGGGAATTTATCAGGGCGGGTGACGCTCAAAATACCTTGGGCCGGGCTGGTTCAGAAAGAACTATCTGTGAAGTCGATTCAGAGATCTCTACAATGCGCCGTAGCGGCGATAGCGATTACCTTAGCCTCTCCCGCCCTCGCGGTCACCGATATCATGTGGTGGCACGCGATGTCGGGCGAATTGGGACGTCGGCTTGAGAAGTTGGCGGCGGATTTCAACGCCTCCCAGTCCGAATACCGCGTCATTGCCACTCACAAGGGAAACTACACGGAAACCGTGACGGCGGCGATTTTCGCATTTCGCTCCCGAAACCAGCCGGCCCTCGTCCAGGTCAATGAAATTGCAACTGCGACGATGATGGCAGCGCGGGGCGCCATCTATCCAGTATCCGAATTGATGCGCGACCAGTCGGAGCCTTTTTCTCCGGCCGCATATCTTCCGGCGGTGGCAGGCTACTACAGCGACGTCAGCGGCAACATGCTGTCGTTCCCGTTCAACGCCTCGACTCCTATCCTTTACTACAACAAGAGTCTTTTCCGCGCCGCCGGCCTCGATCCGGGAGTGGCGCCCAAGACGTGGCCGGAGGTGGGCGCCGCCGCTAAACGGCTGCGGGCGGCCGGCGCGCTTTGCGGATTCACCACCGCGTGGCCTTCCTGGGTCAATGTCGAAAACTTTTCCGCCTATCACAATCTGCCGATCTCGACGGCGGCAAATGGATTCAGCGGCCTCGACGCGGTTCTGACTTTCAACAACGCGACATTGGTACGGCACATCGCCCAGCTTGCGGAATGGCAGACCACGAAAGTATTCGACTATAGCGGCCGTGCGACCACGGCGGAGCCAAGGTTTCAAAACGGCGAATGCGGAATCTTCATCGGATCTTCGGCAACGCGCGCGGACATCAAGGCGAATTCCAAGTTCGAGGTCGGTTACGGCATGCTGCCATACTGGCCCGACGTGGCCGGCGCGCCGCAAAACAGTATCATCGGCGGCGCGACCTTGTGGGTGATGCGCGATCGGCCCGTGCAGGAATACAGCGGGGTAGCCAAGTTCTTCAGCTTTCTGTCCAAGCCGGAGGTACAGGCCGCCTGGCACCAGAACACCGGATATCTGCCGGTCACCCGCGCGGCATTCGATCTGAGCCGGGCGCAGGGCTTTTACGACCGCAATCCCGGGACCGCGATCTCGATCGAGCAGATCACGCTAAACCCGCCGACTGAAAATTCCAGGGGAGTTCGGCTCGGATCGTTCGTACTGGTCAGGGACGTGATCGACGACGAACTGGAGCACGCGTTCAGTGGCAAGAAGGCGGCGCAAGCGGCGCTGGATTCCGCGGTCGAGCGTGGCAATCGTCTGCTGCGTCAATTCGAGCGGGCCAATCCGGAGCGGTAGTTGCAGCGCTGGCGCGGGCGTGAAATAGCATTGGCGATCATGCATTCGCTGCCGCGCGTCACAACCATCGAGTCATTCCAGGCCTGGCGAGCCGATCCATCCCGATGTCTGCCGGCAGCGCTCGATATCGCGCGCAGTCATGGCTTGTCGCATGAAAGTCCACATCTGTTCTCGACGGGCACCAATCTGGTATTGGCGCTCGATTCCATGCTGGTCCTGAAGATTTTCCCTCCGCTATTGCGAAATCAGTTCACCTCGGAGCGTATGACGCTGTTGCAGCTTGGGGGGCAGGTCGGGATTCCGATTCCGGAAATCGTGCTCGAAGGCGAGCGCGACGGATGGCCCTACCTCGTACTGACCCGGCTGGGCGGCATTATCGGCACGCAGGCATGGCCGACCCTGCCCGAAGATCAGAAGGAGCGGATCCTCGTCCAGCTCGGCGAGACCATCCGGGAAATTCAGCGGGTGCCGGCCGGCGCGTTGTCGTGCATCGAACCCCACTGGAGTGAGTTCATCGCCCGGCAAATCCATGGATGTCGCGCCCGCCATCAGCGCCTGGGCCTCGCAGGGAAATATCTGGATGGCCTTGAGGATATTCTCCGCGACGCGACGACGATCATTCCGACCAATCAACCATCGGTAATCCTGACCGGCGAGTACATTCCGGAGAATTTTCTTTTGAGTTGTGAGAACGGCAAGTGGGAGTTAGCCGGGCTGTTCGACTTCGGCGACGTGATGACGGGCTGGGGCGAATACGACCTGCTCGGCCCAAGCGCTTTCATGACGGCGGGAATGCCGCGCCGGGTGGGAAGTCTGTTTCACGGCTTCGGCTACTCCCCTGCCGAGATCGACTTCACGCTGAAGCGACGACTGATGGCGCTGCTACTTCTGCATCGTGTCAGCGATCCCAATCGGCACATCTGCATCGAAGGCTGGCAGGAGAAAGCCGGCGATCTGTTCGAGCTGCAGGAATTGCTGTGGCCGAATTGATTGTCCTCGACCTCAATGAACTCGGTCCGCTTGCGTCGATGCGCGCCGCTGCTTGTTTTGTGCGTTAAGCCGCTCGATCCAGCAACTGCGCATCAGGCGCGGTCTTGATGATTCGCATCACGCCTGTACAAGGGGAGAGCTGATCGAGCACCCCAATCCAGGTTCAGTCCGGCACCAAAGGATCGAAGCAATGGGCGTCAATTCCCTCGACGATTATATCGATGCCGTGGGCAAGGCGCTGGCGCTTCCGATTGACGAATCCTGGAAGCCGGCGGTGAAGGCCAACCTGGAGGTCTCACTCCGGCTTGCCCATCTGGTCGATGAATTTCCGCTTCCCGATGAAACGGAGCCCGCCAGTGTCTTTGCCGCCTGATCCAGGCACACGCGCAGTCGGCGACCCGCTCTCGGCTGCGGGAATTGCATCCGCCGTGCAAGCCGGGAAAGTTTCCGCGCTGGAGGTGATCGAGGCGACGTTGGCGAGGATCGCCGCTAACAATCCGGTCCTCAATTCCTTCACGGACGTGACCGCGGTGCGTGCACGGGCAACGGCACGCGCCATCGATGGTCAAATCGCCGAGCGCAAGAACGTCGGCCCGCTGGCCGGCGTGCCGTTCGCGGTCAAAAACCTTTTCGACGTGCGGGGGCTCCCGACTCGCGCGGGATCGAAGATCAACCGCGAACTGCCGCCGCCATCGCGCGATGCCGCGTTGATCGAGCGGATGGAAGCAGCCGGCGCGGTGCTGGTCGGCGCCCTGAACATGGGCGAATACGCCTACGACTTCACCGGCGAAAACGTCCACGATGGTCCGTCGCGCAATCCGCATGATCTGACTCGAATGACAGGTGGCTCGTCCGGCGGCTCCGGAGCCGCGGTGGGCGGCGGCCTGGTGCCGCTGGCGCTGGGCTCGGATACCAACGGCTCGATCCGGGTGCCCTCATCCTTCTGCGGCGTTTTCGGACTGAAGCCGACCTATGGGCGGCTCTCACGCGCACGTTCGTTTCCGTTCGTGTTCAGCCTCGATCATCTCGGCCCGTTCGCCCGCACTGTCCCTGATCTCGCGCTTGCCTATGACGCGATGCAGGGACCGGACCCGGATGATGGCGCGTGCGCAAATCGTGCCCTCGAGCCGGTGGTCCCGCTGTTGGAACAGGACCCGGGAGCGCTGCGGATCGCGGTCGCGGGCGGTTATTTCCAGCAGAACGTTTTCCCCGAAGCCACCGAGGCCGTCGCCCGTGTTGCAAAGGCACTCGGAACCACCCGCATCGTCGAAATACCGGAAGCGGCGCGAGCCCGTGCGGCTGCCTATGTGATCACGACAAGCGAAGGCGCTTCGCTGCATCTGGAGCGACTGCGGCAGCGGCCGAATGATTTCGACCCGGCCGTGCGCGACCGCTTGCTCGCCGGCGCGATGATCCCGGCGCCGTTGGTGGACCGAGCGCAGAAATTTCGGCGCTGGTACCGCGCGCAAGTGCTTGAGCTGTTCAAGGCGGTCGACGTTATCATCGCGCCGGCCACGCCCTGCGTCGCCCCGAAGCTCGGCCGAACCACATTCGTGCTCGACGACGTCGAGCTTCCGGTCCGCGCCCATATCGGAATCCACACTCAGCCGATTTCATTCATCGGACTTCCCGTCGTCGCGGTGCCGGTTCCGCTCGAGCCGATGCCGATCGGAGTTCAGGTCATCGCCGCGCCCTGGCGCGAGGACATCGTGCTGCGGGTGGCTTACGCGCTTGAGCGGACCGGCGTCGTCTCCGCTGCGTTGCCCAGAGGACTATAGAAATGCAGATCGATCTTCCCGACGTGCTGGCCGAGGTGACCGCGCAGTTCGCGCGCTATGAGAAGGCTCTGGTCTCGAACGATGTCGCGGTTCTCGATGAGTTATTTTACGCCGACGACCGCACGATCCGCTACGGCATCGGAGAAAACCTCTACGGTTATCGCGCAATCAGCGCGTTTCGCGCGGCGCGCCCTTCCGCAGGCCTGATGCGCAGGACCGGCGGTACCGTGATCACCAGCTATGGCCGGGACACGGCAGTCGCTTCAACGCTTTTCTATCGCGAGAGCGCGCCGGGCAAGGTGGGGCGGCAGATGCAGACATGGGTGCGGTTTCCGCAAGGCTGGAAGATAGTCGCAGCCCACGTCAGCATGATCGATGAACCGCGCGATCAACTGGCGTGAGGCTCGACCGCTTGCGCGAGCGCCGCGGTGATGACAACGAGGTCAAAGCGCGCCGCGCGCGCGCCGTCAGCCTGCTACCTTGCTGCTGCCTTGCGTGATCAAACGGGCCGCGCGCTGATTGCGTGCGTGTATCCAGAGCCAGCTCAAGGCGACGCTAAGCCGGCTGCGAAGCCCGATCAGGAAATAGATGTGGGCGATTCCCCAGATCCACCACGCCAGCGCCCCGCGCAATTTGATCCAGCCGAAATCGATCACCGCTTTGCGCTTGCCGATCTGCGCAAGGCTGCCGGAATGTTTGTAATGGAAAGGCGTTGGCGTATCGCCGCGTAAACGCGCTCTTATCGCGCCGGCGACATAGCGCCCCTGCTGCTTGGCCGCTGGCGCGATTCCGGGGACGGGCTTTCCGTCCGGACCGCTCACGGCAACGGTGTCGCCAACCGCGAAGATATCGGGATGCCCGGGCACCGAGAGATCCGGCAGCACCAAGAGGCGTCCGGCACGGTCGTGCGGGGCTCCCAGCCATTCGGCGGCGGGCGAGGCCCGCACGCCGGCCGCCCATATCAAGGTCTTGGACGGCAGGGTTTTGCCTCCGTACACCACCCCATCGGAATTGCATTCGGTCACTGCCTGTCCCAACTCGACCTCGACGCCAAGACTTTCAAGCGCGCGTTGTGCGTAAGCCGAGAGATCGTCGGGGAAGCCGGCGAGCACGCGCGGGCCCGCCTCGATCAACACGACCCGGGCCTCGTGGGTGTCGATGTTGCGGAAGTCCGGCGGCAGCGTGTCCCGCGCAAGTTCGGCAATCGTGCCGGCAAGTTCGACGCCGGTGGGGCCCGCGCCGATGATGACGAAGGTGAGAAGAGAAGCCCGGCGCGCCGGATCGGGTTCGCGCTCCGCGCGTTCGAACGCCACCAGGATTCGACGCCGCACCGTGGTGGCGTCCTCCAGCGTCTTCAGTCCGGGCGCGAACTTCTCCCATTCGTCGTGGCCGAAATAAGCATGACGCGCGCCGGTGGCGAGCACGAGGGTGTCATAGGGCAGAGCGCCGGCGTCATCGAGCAGCACGCATTTGGCTTTTGCGTCGACGCCGTTCACGGTGGCGAATAACGTCGTCACCTCCGGCCGGTCGCGCAGCAGATAGCGAATCGGCCAGGCGATCTCGGACGTTGCCAATGATGCGGTGGCGACCTGATAGAGCAGTGGCTGAAACAGGTGATGGTTGCGCCGGTCGACCAGCGTGATGCTGACCGGCGCACCCGCGAGCCGATAAGTGGTTTCCAGACCGCCGAATCCGGCGCCGACAATGACGACACGGTGCGGTGTTGGCACGGACGGCGCCTCGCTCGTCATGTGGCGGCCTTTCGATCCACGGCTCGATCGGGCTGGCGCGATAAACTGCCGGCCCCACCAGTGAAGATATGACGCGGCTACCGAGTCCCAAGCTGGAACTATAATTCTTGCTATCTGCGGCTGAGGCGAATTATGGTGCATTTGCTTAATGCAATGCGCCAAAGGTTCTAAGGGGGAGCTGGCGGTTCGTGCTTGCCGCTGACCTGCCAATTCGCGCACAAAACAGGGCATCTCAAAAGAGAGGCCCGGGACTGGAGCCGAGCGCTCCCCGAAAGGGGGAAGGTCGACGGCGGGCGGGCAAAAGCAATAACGAGGAGGAAAACGAATATGAGAGCTGCACTCTGGCTGGCGGGCGTCACATCGCTGGCGCTGGCAAACTCCGCGATCGCTGCGGACACCATCAAGATCGGATTTGTCAGCACGTTCAGCGGCCCGACCGCGGTGATTGGCAACGATATGCGCAATTCGTTCGAGCTCGCGCTCGATCATATGGGGCGCAAGATGGGCGGCAAGCCCGTCGAGGTGATCTACGAAGACGATCAGCAGAAGCCGGATGTCGGCAAGCAGAAAACGGAGAAGCTGATCCAGTCGGACAAAGTCGACTTTATCGCGGGCTACATCTGGTCGAACGTGCTGTTGGCTTCGCTCAAGACCGCGGTCGACGCCCAGACCTTCCTGATCAGCGCCAATGCCGGCCCCTCGCAGCTCGCCGGCGAGTTGTGCTCGCCTTATGTATTTTCCACCTCCTGGCAAAACGACCAGACGCCGCAGGCCGTCGGCCTTTACATGAACCAGAAGGGCGTCAAGTCGGTGTTTCTGATCGGTCCGAACTATGCCGCGGGCAAGGACATGCTCGCCGGTGTGAAGAGCACGTTCAAAGGTCAGGTGCTCGGCGAGGAATATACGGTCTGGCCAAGCCAACTCGATTTCTCGGCGGAACTCTCGAAGGCGCGCGCCTCGAAAGCGGAATCGATCTTCGTGTTCTATCCCGGCGCCGCCGGAGTTCAGTTCCTCAATCAGTACACGCAGGCGGGGCTCAAGCAGCAGATCCCGCTGTACACCGCGTTCACGATCGACGAATTGTCGCTGCCGCTGCAGAAGGAGAATGCACTCGGCGTTCCCGGTGCGCAGGAGTGGGTCAACGATCTGCCCAATGAGCAGAACAAGCGGTTCGTCGCCGACTACCGCAAGAAATATACCGGCCTGCGCCCGACATTCTACGGCGCGCAGTCCTACGACGCGGCCCAACTGATCAACAGCGCCGTCGAGGCGGTGAAAGCGGACACCAGCAAAAAGGACGCGATGAAGGCCGAAATGGAAAAAGCGAATTTCAAGTCGGTGCGCGGCCCGTTCAAGTTCGGTAACAACCACATTCCGATCCAGAACTTCTATCTGCAGGACGTCGTAAAGGATGCTGATGGCCAGCTTTCCCTCAAGACGGTGGCCACCATCGTCAAGGACGACCAGGATCGCTACCATGACAAGTGCCCGATGAAGTGAGCATCGGCATATTGCTCAATGCGGCGGCGGCGCTCGGCGTCGCCGCTGTTTTCCTTTAGGCCTGGTTTTCCAACGCGAATCTCCACCAGCCATGCTGCTGATCGTCGAACAGTTTCTGAACGGGTTGCAGTTCGGCCTGCTGCTGTTTCTGTTGGCGGCGGGACTGACGCTGGTGTTCGGCATCATGGATTTCGTGAACCTGGCGCACGGCTCGCTTTACATGATGGGCGCCTATTTCGCCGCGAGCTTCGTGGCGTGGACGGGAAATTTCATCTTCGGCATCGTGCTGGCGCTCGGCGCGACCTTGCTGCTGGGTATCCTGCTGGAATTCGTCGCGCTTCGGCATCTCTATGGCCGCGACCATCTCGATCACGTGCTGGCGACGTTTGGGCTGATCCTGTTCTTCAATGATGCCGTGCGGTTGATCTGGGGACCCGCCGGCCTTGCGCTTCCGCTACCGGCATGGCTCACCGTGCCGATCGCGATCATGCCAGGCATCTATTATCCGGCTTACCGGCTGGCGATCATCGCGGTCGCGCTGGCGGTCGCGCTGATACTCTATCTTGTGGTGATGCGAACCCGCGTCGGGATGCTGATCCGCGCCGGCGCCTCAAACCGGGAAATGATCGGCGCGCTCGGAATCAACATCAAGCTGCTGTATACGCTGGTGTTCGGGCTTGGCGCGGCGCTCGCAGGTCTCGCCGGGCTGATGCAGGCGCCGATCCTTACCGTTCAGATCGGGATGGGCGAAAACATTCTCATCCTGGCCTTTGTCATCATTGTGATCGGCGGCATCGGCTCAATCCGCGGCGCCTTCCTGGCCGCCATTTTCGTCGGCATGATCGACACGCTCGGCCGCGCGTTCCTGCCGGACCTGCTGCGGCAAGTCCTGAGCTCAAGCGCCGCTTCGACCGCTGCGCCGGCGCTCTCATCGATGCTCATTTATCTGCTGATGGCGATCGTGCTGGTGGCGCGCCCCGAGGGGCTGTTTCCGGCCAACAGATCATGAAGGTCCGGCTCGATGCCCGCAAGGCCGCGGCGGCGCTGGTCGTTGTCGGCCTGCTGTTGCTTCCGCTCTACACTTCGCTCAGCGGCAACGTCTTCGCGCTTACGCTGTTTACCCGCATCGTGATCTTCGCACTCGCCGCGGCAAGCCTGAACCTCATCATGGGGTATGGCGGAATGATGAGCTTCGGCCACGCCGCCTATCTCGGCATCGGTGGCTATTCGGTCGGAATTCTTGCGGCCGAGGGTATCGGCTCCGGGTTCATTCAGTGGCCGGTGGCGCTGCTAGCTTCTGCGCTGTTCGCGCTGGTCATCGGCGCGCTTTCGCTGCGTACCCGCGGCGTTTATTTCATCATGATCACGCTCGCCTTTGCGCAGATGGCCTACTACGTCGCCTCCGGGCTTGCCCGTTATGGCGGCGATGACGGCCTGACCATCTACAAGCGCAGCGATTTTGGCGGCCTGATCAATTTGTCCAACCGGGTGCAGTTCTACTATGTCTGCCTCGCCTGCCTGCTCGGGGGTCTCTATCTGATTTGGCGGATCGTCAATTCGCGCTTTGGCATGGTGGTGCAGGGGCTGCGCTCGAATGAGGCGCGGATGCAGGCGATCGGGTTTCCCGCCACGCGCTATCGGCTGGTCTGCTTCGTGATATCCGGCACGCTGTGCGGGCTTGCCGGTGCGCTGCTCGCCAACAACACCGATTTCGTCAGCCCCGCGGCGATGTACTGGACCCGCTCGGGCGACCTGATGGTGATGGTGATCCTTGGCGGCATGGGCTCGTTGTTCGGACCGATGATCGGCGCGATAGCGTTCTTGCTGGTTGAAGAACTTCTGTCGCAGGTCACCGAATACTGGGCCTTGATCATGGGCCCGCTGCTTTTGCTGATCGTGCTGTTCGGGCGCGGCGGCATCGATGGACTGCTGGGGAGGGTGCGCCGTGCCTGAACCCCTGCTTCGGGTCGACAGCCTGGTTCGCCGCTTCGGAGGCATCGTCGCCACCGATCGCGTCTCGCTGGAGGTCGCGCCGGGCGAGTTGCACGCGATCATCGGACCGAACGGCGCCGGCAAGACCACGCTGATCAGCCAGTTGACGGGACAATTGATGCCGCATGCCGGAAGCATTCACCTGGCCGGCCGTGACATCACCGGAGTGCCGTCCTACCGCCGCAGTGCGCTCGGACTGGCGCGTTCGTTTCAGATCACCTCGCTGCTGCTGGATTTCAGCGCCGCCGACAATGTCGCGCTGGCGGCGCAAGCGCACGACGGTCACTCCTTCCACTTCTGGACCAATGCTCGAAAAGTGCCGCATCTGCGCCGGGCCGCACACGCCGCTCTGGATCGGGTCGGACTCGGCGGTCGCGCCGATGTACTGGTGTCGCGCCTGAGCCATGGCGAACAGCGCGAGCTTGAACTCGCCGTCGCGCTCGCAACCCGGCCGCAACTGCTCCTGCTCGACGAACCCATGGCGGGGCTTGGCATCACCGAGTCCGCGCGCATGGTGAAGCTGCTTCAGGAGTTGCGGCGGGAAGTCTCGATCGTGCTGGTCGAGCATGACATGGATGCCGTGTTCGCGCTCGCCGACCGCATTACCGTTCTGGTCTACGGGCGCGTGATCGCGTCTGGCACGCCGGCGGAGATCCGCCAGAACGAAGAAGTCAAGCGCGCCTATCTGGGGGATCAGCATGCGGTGACCCGTCATGTCTGACGCTACGCCGCTGCTCGAGGTCGAAAACATCGAAACCTGCTATGGCCTCAGTCAGGTGCTGTTCGGCATGTCGCTTTCGGTTCGTTCCGGTGAGATGGTGGCCATGATGGGCCGCAATGGCATGGGAAAGACCACAACGATCCGATCGATCCTGGGATTGACGCCGGCGCGCGCCGGTACCATCCGCTTTGCCGGGCGGGAGGTCCGCCAGCTTCCTTCGTTTCGGATCGCGCAATTCGGAATAGGACTAGTGCCCGAGGGGCGCCAGATCTTTCCGAACCTGACGGTGCGGGAAAACCTGGTCGCCGCTTCAGGCAACCGGCTGGGCAGCTCAGATCCCTGGACGATTGAAAAAATTCATGCGCTGTTTCCGCGGCTCGCCGAGCGCGGACGCAACATGGGCAACACCCTGTCCGGCGGCGAACAGCAGATGCTGGCGATCGGCCGTGCGCTGATGACCAATCCACGACTTTTGATTCTCGATGAAGCGACCGAAGGGCTCGCGCCCCTGATCCGGGAAGAGATCTGGCGATGCTTGTCGATGCTCAAGGCCCGCGGCCAATCGGTTCTGGTGATCGACAAGAACATCGAGCATCTCACGCGCATCGCCGACCGTCACTACATCATCGAGCGCGGCCGCGCCGTATGGAGCGGCACCTCGGAGCAACTGATCGCCGAGCCCGATCTGCAGCATCGGTATTTGGGGGTTTGAGAGGAGTTCGTCGCGGCAGAGTTAACAGTTCGCAGAAATTGGAATCACCTGTTTGCTTCGGCCTAGGACTTAAAAAATCTCAAAATACTCTCGCTGTTCCCAGTCGGACACTTCCGCCTGGAAGCGTTCGATTTCGGCGTTCTTGATGTGGACGTAGTAGTCGACAAACCCGGTGCCCAGCGCATCGCGAAAAAACCGATCGTCGTTCAACGCTGACACTGCTTCACCGAGCGTCTTCGGCAACAGGCTGGCTTTCGTTTCATAAGGCGTGTCGGCGGAAGGGCCCGGGTCGAGCGCGCGGTCGACGCCGTCCATGCCTGAGAGAATCTGCGACGCCATATAGAGATAGGGGTTGGCGGCGGGCTCGCCGATCCGGTTTTCCAGCCGGGTCGCCGCATCGCCGGCCGCGCCGAGCACTCGAACCATCACGCCCCTGTTGTCGCGCCCCCAGATCGCCCGGTCCGGCGCCAGCGAATAGCTGCGATAACGTTTGTAGCCGTTGATGGTCGGTGTCGTGAACACTGCCGAGGCGCGGGCGTGCTCCAGCAGCCCGGCGAGATACGATCGGCCGAACGCGCTCAGCACCTCAGCGCTTTCCGCTGTCATGAATACGTTCGCGCCGTTCGTGCGCGATACGATCGACTGGTGCAGATGCCACCCCGATGCGAACAGGTTCGGCAGCCGCGGACGGCACATGAACGTCGCGTGATATCCGTGGCGCTGGCAAATCTGTTTCACGGCGCTGCGAAACAGGATCATGGTGTCGGCAGGCGCGAGCCCGACCATCGGCTTGAATGTGAATTCGCACTGGCTCGGGCCGAACTCGACCTCGATCGATCGCAGCGGCAGGCCCATCGCGACGAGATCGCGTCGAACGATCTCCAGCACCGGCTCCATCTGATCGTAACGCTGCTCGGTCAGATATTGATAGCCTTGTGACAACAGGCTGACCGCCGGCGGCTGACCGGGTTGGCCGGCGTGCTCCGGCAGCATCCGGGCATCTTCGAGTTTGAAGATATGGCACTCGACCTCAAGCCCGGCGACGAAGTCGTAGCCGCGCTTCTCCAGCTTGCCGAGGACAGACCGGTAAAGATTGCGGGTCGCGAAAGGGACCGGCCGGCCATCGGCGAAATACACGTCGCACAACAGCCAGCCGGTTGCCGGCGCCCACGGCAGCACGCGAAAGCTTGTGGGGTCCGGCACCATCAGCACATCGGCGGCGCCCTCCATTTCCCGCATGCCGAAGCCGCCGCCGGAGGTGAAGACCGGAAACACCGTGCGATGCGAAGTGTCCTTGGCGAACATCGTGGTGGTAATGGCGCAGCCGCTGGCGAGCGAAGCCAGCGCTTCGCTCGCCACCAGCGTCTTGCCCCGGAGGATGCCGTGCTGATCGGGGAACGACAGCCTGATGACTTCAAGCTTTTGCTCGTCGACGATGCGCTTGAGGCGACTGGCCGCTTCGCTTTGTTCGTCAGACCAGAGGGCGTTGCGCTCGACGAAAGTCAACGCGCGACTCCCTCAAAGGCCCTTTCGAACGCAGCCGATGGGGAGCCAGGCTTGTCGTCGTTGCAAGCAGAGAAAAGACGAGCCAATCGCCACTCGGTCACGGGGGATGCATGGATTGCTTCGCTTCGCTCGCAATGACGCAGGAAAACCATCACTCGGCCGCCGACAGCCGGTGAACCTTGTCGGCGATCTCTTGCGGCACCGGCGCGGCCCATGGCGCGCCGCGACGCCGCTTGACGTCCACTTCCATCCAGAAGGTTTCCCATCCCCTGGTCGGTCCGATGCCGTCCATTGTCGCCGGGCCCTGGATGCTGCGTGCATGCGCGGCGTCGAGGAACATGAATGGCTTGCCGCCCGAAGCGGCGTTGTCGATCTCCTGCCGCAGCAGCCGTCGATACTGCACGATAGCCTTGTCGGCCTGGCCCAGATGTTCGCGGGTGCGGTCCTGGATCGCGCCCATCGATTCCACCGCCCATTGATCGTGGACGTTGATGTCGGCGCCCATGCCGGTGTAGGTCGAGGTCGCCTGCTCCTGCGCGTCGAAGCCGTAATCGTTCGACTTGTTCTTCCGCGAGCGGTAGTCCGGCAGTTCATAAAGCTCGAGGCGCTGGTCGCGCATCTTCTTCTTGTCGACTGCTGCCGAGTAGCTCGTGAAGATCGCATACCAGTAGCAGTTCTCGTCGTCGATCGGCACATGCCACTGGGTGATCGTCATTTCGGTGCTCATGGGTATGACGAAGCCATGAGGGAATAACTGGTTGGTGACGCGAACATGCGTCCTTTCCTCGTCGATTTCGCGCAACGCGATCAGCCGCAGGCCGTATTCGGTCTGCTCGACATTGATGATGGGCCGATCGTACTCCCGAAGGATTTTCGTCATCGGCATGTCGCTGCCGGCCGAGGCGCCGCGGAACTGCCTGCCGTAAGCAGCTGAGGTATCCTCGTCTTCGAAGAACCGATGCAGGAACGAGGCATGCGAGGGATCGATGCCGACTTCGAGCGCCTGCAGCCAGTTGCAGTTGATGTGGCCCTTGAACGCAAATGTATGGCTATCCGGCGCCACAAAGCAGTCGATATCCGGAAATGCCGGCGTCTCGCCCTCGCCAAGGTAAGCCCACAGGATGCCGCTCTTCTCCATCACCGGATAGGCGCGCTGCCTGATGTTCTTGCACAGCGGCGAGTCCTTTGGCTCAGCCGGCGTTTCCAGGCATTGACCTGAGGCGTCAAACAGCCAGCCATGGAAGGCGCAACGAAGACCGCCGTTTTCCAGCCGACCGAAGGCGAGGTCAGCGCCGCGATGGGCGCAGTGCCGCTCGATCAGGCCATAACGTCCCTGCTCATCCCGAAACAGCACGAGATCCTCGCCGAGCAACTTGACCGCCTTTACCGGACGCGGCCCCTCCAGCTCGTCGAGGAGAGCCGCCGGCTGCCAGTACATCCGCATCAGTTTTCCGCAGGGATCCCTCGGCCCGGTCCGGGTGATCAGGTCATTCTGTTCCTGGCTCATCATGACGGCGGTCCCTCCGGCTCGGCAACGGGATCAAGCTGCACGAAACTAGGTTCTTTGCATTTAGCCGATGCTGCATTGAAGTTACTAGCCTCGCGGTTCCAGGCAAGTGGAATCCGGTCAGGAATGCTGCGGCGCGTGAAGCCCGAAGTGGCCGATGATTTGCTGTGCGATCGCTGTCGGCGACACCGCTTCGGTATTCAGCTTCAGAACATCGGGCCGAGGCACTGGCGTGAAGTCATGATCATCCAAAAATCTGGCCAAAGTTTCCGGAGAAGTCATCTTCCGCCGTTCGACCCGATCGGGATTGCCGACCCGGCGCGCAGCCTCCTGACGAGAGCAATACAAGAACACCGGCAGCAATTCCCCGCCGCGCCGCCGAGCGATATCTTCGAATTCTGTGAATTGAGCGCGGTCGCTCGGCTCGGCGTAGCAGAAGGTGGTGACGACAAGGGGTATTGCGTGCTCGGCGGCCGCCGCAAAGGCGTCGCATCTGATGTTGTGCACCAATTCCCAGAATCCGGGAGCGCCGAACTCGAACAGCATCAGTGCCGGATCCAGGGCGACGTGGTTATCGAACAACCGGCCCGGCACCAACCCAAGCACCGCTTTCGCGACCGTCAGTTTGCCGGCCGCGGGCGCGCCATGGAGGAAGAGCAGTTTCATGCGCGGCCAGAGCTGGCAGCACGCCAGGATCGGTGCATGGTGTCGAGCAGCGGCGTCACCGCATTGAATAAACCGGCCGCCGCGGCGTCAACGGAAAGTCCTGACGTGTCGACCACGGCGGAGGCGCGGGCGTAGAGCGGCTCTCGGCTCTTCAAGATGGAGCGCAGTTCCGCCATTGCCGAGCGATCGTCCGCCATCGGGCGCAGATCGCCCTGACCGCGCACGCGCGCCATGTGCTCTTCGGGCTCGGCCTTTACCCAGATGGTGTAAAACGACGACAGGATCAGGTCGAAGCTGACCGGCTCGGATACGATGCCGCCGCCGGTCGCCAGCACCATCAGTTCCTTGCGCGCGAGCAACTGCCCGAGCGCAGCCTGCTCCATGCGGCGGAAACCCTCCTGGCCATAAAGCGCGATGATCTCGGCGACGGACAAACCGTTTTGCGCCTCGATCTCTTTGTTCAGCTCGACGAAATCCCAACCGATGTGCTTCGCCAGCATCTTGCCCAGGGTGGATTTTCCCGCGCCGCGCAAGCCGATCAGCGCGATGCCTGCGAAGGTTCGCCCCTGCGCCGCGATGCCGTGGCCGGCGAGAACATCCTTTGCTTGTGCGATCTGGTTCGGCGTCGCCTTGCGCAGGAGGTCGCGGATGACCGGCCAGTCCGGCGCGGGTTCGGTCGCCGGAATGAGGTCCTCAAGCTGGGCACCCATCGCATTCGAGACGCGCCGCAGCAGCACGATCGAGACGTTGCCCTTGCCGCTTTCAAGTTGGGCGATGTAGCGTTCGGAAATGCCGGAAACGTCGGCAAGCACCTTTCGCGACATCCCGCGAAGCGCGCGCATGGTGCGGACCCGCTGCCCGAGCTGCTCCAGAAAGCCGATTTCGGGATCGGGGGTTTCGGGCATGTCCCTTATTCGGCTGTTTCGCGACGGCGGCTCACTTCAGCGACCGCATCGGAGGCCCTTTTTTCGCGCAATCGGATTTCGCTATAGCCCCAGTGATCGAGATTGCCCGCCGATTCCAGCCGGTCGGCTGTTGCGAGTGCCTTGATCCGCTTAGCGATGAAATGGAGTTTCGCCTCTGTAGAGAACCCTAAAGCCTCCGCCGCGTCGTAGATGACGCGGGCAACCTTTAGAAATGTCGGTCTGCAATGCTCCAGGATGGCCTCATCGACTAACTCCGGCGACATTGTTTACCCCCTTAGGAAATGATGCTCAGGAAACATAATGCCGACACGGATTGACAGCAAGCGCGCACGGTGCCCTTCTATGAATTATAGTGCTGAAATTGGAGAGTAAGCGGTCGTGACACGCTTGAGCAATGGAGAGGCGGCATGAGCGGCATTTCCGGGTCGTACAATGCGGTGACATGGTTGCTTGACCGCAATATCGATGAAGGCCGCGCGGACAAGCTCGCCTTCACCGACACGGTTTCGGAGCTGACCTACGGCGAGCTGCAGAAGCAAAGCTGCCGGGTCGCGAACATGCTGCGCCGTCTCGGCGTTCGCCGTGAAGAGCGGGTCGCCATGATCATGCTCGATACGGTCGATTTTCCGAGCGTCTTCCTTGGCGCGATCCGAGCCGGCGTAGTGCCGGTGCCGCTCAATACGCTTTTGACCTCCGATCAATACGCCTACGTGCTGGCGGATTGCCGGGCCCGGGTGTTGTTCGTTTCCGAGGCGCTGCTGCCTGTCGTCAAGGACATGGTGGGACGGATGCCGGACCTCGATCACGTCGTCGTTTCCGGCAAGGATGCGCACGGCTACAAGAAGCTCTCGGATGAACTCGCCGGCGAGAAGGATGCGTTCGCGACCGCCGCGACCCACGCAGACGAGCCGGCGTTCTGGCTCTATTCGTCGGGCTCGACCGGCATGCCCAAGGGCGTGCGTCACCTGCATTCCAATCTCGCCGCGACCGCCGACACCTACGCCAAGCAGGTGCTCGGCATTCGCGAGGACGATGTCGGGCTGTCGGCGGCGAAGCTGTTCTTTGCCTACGGGCTTGGCAACGCCCTGACGTTTCCGATGTCGGTCGGCGCCACCACCGTTCTCAATTCCGAGCGTCCAACACCGGCGTTGATGTTTGCGCTCATGAACAAATATAACCCGACTATCTTCTTCGGGGTGCCCACGCTGTTTTCCGCAATGCTCAACGACGAGGCGCTGAAGAACGAGCGCGTCGGCTCGCGGCTAAGGATCTGCACGTCCGCCGGCGAAGCGCTTCCGGAATCCGTCGGCAACGCCTGGAAGGCGCGGTTCGGCGTCGACATTCTCGATGGCGTCGGCTCGACCGAACTGCTGCACATCTTCCTGTCCAACTCGCAGGGGGACATCAAATACGGCACCGCGGGGCGGCCGGTGCCGGGCTATAGGGTGCGGCTCGTCAACGAAGCCGGCCAGGACGTCGCCGATGGCGAGATCGGCGAACTGCTGGTCGATGCGCCCTCCGCCGGCGAGGGGTACTGGAATCAGCGCAGCAAAAGCCGCCAGACCTTTGAGGGGCACTGGACACGAACCGGAGACAAATATGTCCGCGACGCCGAAGGGCGCTACACCTTCTGCGGCCGCAGTGACGACATGTTCAAGGTGTCCGGCATCTGGGTGTCGCCGTTCGAGGTCGAGAGCGCCTTGATCACCCATCAAGCAGTGCTGGAGGCCGCCGTGGTGCCTGAAGCGGACGGCGAGGGATTGCTCAAGCCAAAAGCGTTCGTGGTGCTGCGCCCGGGCGTGGACACCGGGGGCCTGCACGAGGCTCTGAAAGAGCACGTCAAACAGAAGATCGGGGCCTGGAAATATCCGCGCTGGATTGAAGTCGTGGACAGCCTGCCTAAAACCGCCACCGGAAAGATCCAGCGTTTCAAGCTGCGCGACGGCGAAACGGCCAAGCCATGAGGGCATCGTCGCGAATAGCTCGAGGCGACCCGAAGCTCGGCTCTTTAACCTTCCCCCACAAGGCGGGAGAGAGCGCAGCGGTCATATCCAAAGGAGCGTGAGTGCAATGACCGCTCTCGCACCGGCCGGCTTTCTCCAGATCGGCGCCTCGGCGCTGGAATACCGCATGATCGGTCCGGCGCCGGACGAGGGGCCGATCATCGTGATGCTGCACGAAGGGCTGGGTTCGGTCGGGCTGTGGGGAGATTTCCCCGATCGGCTCCAGGCCGCGACGGGCGCCGGCGTATTCGTCTACTCCCGCGCCGGCTATGGCGCTTCCTCGCCGGTAAAGCTGCCCCGGCCGCTCAATTACATGCACGTCGAGGCGCTCGAGGTGCTGCCACGATTGCTCGACAGAATCGGATTTCGCCGCGGCCTGCTGCTCGGCCATTCCGACGGAGCCTCGATCGCCACCATCTATGCCGGAGGCATAGCCGATCACCGGGTGCGCGGGGTGGTGATGATCGCGCCTCATTTCATTGTGGAAGATGTCTCGGTGAGTTCGATCGCGGAGATCAGGACGGCTTACGAAACCACAGCACTGAAATCGAAATTGGCGCGCTGGCATGGCGATGTCGACAATGCCTTCTACGGGTGGAACGGAGCGTGGCTCGACCCGGCGTTTCGCAACTGGGATATTTCCGAATATCTGGCTTATATCCGCGTACCCGTGGCCATCCTGCAAGGTGCCGATGATCATTATGGGACGATCCGACAGGTCGAGATTGCGAGGCAGGAGTGCTACTGTCCGGTAGAGGTGATGATGGTCCAGGGTACGGGACACTCACCGCATCGCGACGCGCCGGAGGTAACTCTCAACGTCGTTTCGGAATTTGCCGAAAGCATTTTCGATACTCATGAAGGCTCGCACGGACGAGCGGCCTAAGGCGATTGCCGCGGGGATGCTCACGTGAGCAATCCCGCTGCCCAACTGACATTGGACTTTCCCGACGATCAAGTTGTACAGGCAAGAAGAGGCCGCCAACTGAGGCGGCCTTTACTCTGTGGGATGCTGCGGGACTTTACCGGTACCTGTCGGTGCTGCCGTTCGGGCTTCCGTCATACCCGCCGTTTCCGTAACCGTTATTTCCTCGGCCTCCGCTTCGGAAGATACCGCCGCTTTTGTGGATGCCACCGCTTCTATGGATGCCACCGGCTGTTGGGCCGCCACGACCGCCGGAATGGGCGATGGCCGAACTGTGCAGCGATGTTGAGAGCAGCATTGTGATCGCTGGCGGCGTGACGACGGCAAACTTTCCGCAGGTCGCCAGGAATTTGCGGCGATCCCTGTGGGCGTCATCTTCGGGTCGTTGGGAAACTTCCGTCATGCTGACTCCTACTAAAATCAACTACCGCGCGCTAAGGATTATACAGTTAATTAGTTCCTAGATAAATAGCTAATAAATGGAACCGAGTTAACTAGATTAATCCTGTCATGACTGCGATTGCGGTAGCGCCTACAAAGACCAAAAATCCGGTCAGCGCCGATCCGAGGCAAACTTGCTGAAATGCCGCCATGTAACCCCCCTGGTTGGGAGGATCTGACGAGAGTGAGTCGGTTTTAGTCTAGGCAAAGCAAGCGTTGTCCACAGACAAATTAACTAACTCGTGTTCGGTCTATCGTTGCGCCCCTACATCCGGAGGGCTCACAGATTGCTGTCCAGGGCGGATCGGGTCGCCGGCAACGTCAGAAAAACATGAACCAAAATGCCGAATTATTGACCACAAGCGGCTGGACCGCGAGATGGATATGCATTATTGTGCATCTTTCTTGGGTTAATCCAGACGAGAGGGTAGCGCATGGCCGGGGAAGATCGCGTTCTCGCTGGTGGCGCCAGGTACATCGACTTCCAGACCGAGCCGGCCCGCTATCGGCACTGGAAGCTTGCTGTCGAGGGCGACGTCGCCACGCTGACCATGGATGTCGACGAGAATGGCGGGCTGTTCGAAGGTTATCAGCTCAAGCTGAATTCCTACGATCTCGGCGTCGACATCGAGTTGGCAGACGCGGTGCAGCGGCTGCGGTTCGAGTATCCCGCGGTGAAGGCCGTCGTGCTGCGCTCCGGCAAGAACCGGGTGTTCTGCGCGGGCGCCAACATCCGAATGCTGGCCGGCGCCAGCCATGCGCACAAGGTCAACTTCTGCAAATTCACCAACGAAACCCGCAACGGGCTGGAAGATTCCAGCGCCAATTCGGGGCAGCGCTTCATCACTGTTGTGAACGGTACGGCGGCAGGTGGCGGCTACGAGCTGGCGCTTGCGACGGATCACATCATCCTCGCCGATGACGGCGCGGCCGCCGTGGCGCTGCCTGAAGTGCCGCTGCTTGCGGTGCTGCCGGGCACCGGCGGCCTGACGCGCGTCGTCGACAAGCGCAAGGTGCGCCGCGATCACGCCGATTATTTCTGCACCATCGAAGAGGGCATCAAGGGCAAGCGCGCGCTGCAGTGGCGTCTCGTCGACGAGATCGTGCCCAACAGCAAGCTGGAAGCCGAGGTGGCCCGTCGCGCCAAACAATTCGCCGCCGCTTCGAGCCGCAACGGCGGGGACAAAGGCATATCGCTGACACCGCTGACGCGGAATTTCGATGATAACGGCATCCGCTACGGCCTCGTCAGCGTCGATATCGATCGCGCGCAGCGTATCGCCACGATTTCCGTTCAAGCCCCGGATGCGCCGCCGCCTGCAGACATCGACGGCATGATCGCGCAGGGCGCCTCGTTCTGGCCGCTTCAGGTCGCCCGCGAACTCGACGATGCGATCCTGCATTTGCGCATCAACGAACTTGAGATCGCGATGCTGGTGTTCAAGTCGCACGGCGATCGCGAAAACGTTCTTGCCTGCGACGCCTTCCTGGAAGCCAACAAGGCGCACTGGCTGGTCAACGAAATCACCCAATACTGGAAGCGCGTGCTCAAGCGCATCGACGTCACCTCGCGCACGCTGGTCACCCTGGTGGAGCCGGGCTCGTGCTTCGCCGGCACGCTCGCCGAACTGGTGTTCGCGGCCGACCGGTCGTACATGCTGATCGGCCAGAAGCAGGGCGACAACCGCGCGCCGCCGAAGGTCGAACTGACCGCGATGAATTTCGGGCCCTATCCGATGAGCCACGGCCTGACCCGGCTGCAATCGCGCTTTCAGGCCGATCCGGCCGATCTGGAGCGCGCCAGGGCGAGTGTCGGCGCGGCGCTCGATGCCGAGCAGGCGGAGCAGCTTGGGTTCGTCACGTTCGCACTCGACGATATCGACTGGGATGACGAGATCAGATTGTTTTTCGAGGAGCGCACCAGCTTCTCCCCTGACGGTCTCACCGGCATGGAAGCGAACCTGAGATTTCCCGGACCCGAGACCATGGAATCGAAGATCTTCTCCCGTCTGACCGCCTGGCAGAACTGGATATTCCAGCGCCCCAATGCGGTCGGCGAGAACGGTGCGTTGCGCCGCTATGGCACCGGCCAAAAGGCGCAGTACGACATGACGCGAGTTTGATGAATCCAGCTGCGGCGTGGCGGGCTCGCCCGGCCATCCACACCGTCCGATCAAGACAATACGTCAATGCCCGGCACAAGGCCGGCTCGCACTAAAAAGCCTCCAGAGGAGTTGAGCCATGAACGCCAACATCATGAACGTCGACTATTCGACCAAGATTCCCAACAACGTGAATCTCAGCGAGGATCGTCAGGTACTGAAGGCGCTGGAAGGCTGGCACCCCGGCTACATGAACTGGTGGGGCGACATGGGCCCGGAGGGTTTCCAGCAGTCGCTGGTGTATCTGCGCACCGCGTATTCGGTCGACCCGCGCGGCTGGGCCAAATTCGACTACGTGAAAATGCCTGACTATCGCTGGGGCATTCTGCTGGCGCCGCAGGAGGAAAACCGGGTCGTACCCTTTGGCCAGCATTATGGGGAGCCTGCCTGGCAGGAGGTGCCGGGTGAGCACCGTGCCATGCTGCGCCGCCTGATCGTCATTCAGGGCGACACCGAGCCGGCTTCGGTCGAGCAGCAGCGCCACCTCGGAAAAACCGCGCCATCGCTTTACGATCTGCGCAACCTGTTTCAGGTCAATGTCGAGGAGGGGCGCCATCTCTGGGCGATGGTTTATCTGCTGCAGAAATATTTTGGCCGCGACGGCCGCGAAGAGGCGGACGATTTGTTGCGCCGCCGCTCCGGCGATGCCGACAGCCCGCGGATGCTCGGGGCTTTCAATGAGGCGACGCCGGACTGGCTGTCGTTCTTCATGTTCACCTACTTCACCGATCGCGACGGCAAGATGCAATTGCACAGCCTGGCGCAATCCGGCTTCGACCCGCTGTCGCGCACCTGCCGTTTCATGCTCACGGAAGAGGCGCATCACATGTTCGTCGGCGAAACCGGCATCAGCCGCATCGTGCAGCGCACCTGCGAAGCGATGCGCAGCGCCGGAATCAGCGACCCCGGCGACATCGCGAAGGTGCGCGCGCTTGGCGTCATCGATCTTCCGACCATTCAGAAAAAGCTCAACCTGCACTACACGCTCTCGCTCGACCTGTTCGGATCGGAGGTGTCCACCAATGCCGCAAACGCCTTCAATGCCGGCGTCAAGGGCCGCTATCACGAGACCCAGATCAAGGACGATCACCGCCTGCAGAACGATACCTATCCGGTGCTGAAGCTGGTGGACGGGCAGATCAAGCGCGTGGACGAGCCGGCCCTGACGGCGCTCAACATGCGGCTGCGCGACGACTACACCCAGGACTGCATCAAGGGATTGTTGCGCTGGAACAAGATCATTTCGCTCGCCGGCTTCGATTTCAAATTGACGCTGCCGAATGTTGCCTTCCATCGACAGATCGGGGAGTTCAAGGACATCCACGCCACCCCCGACGGGCTTCTGATCGACGACACCACCTGGAACAGGCGCAAGAGCGAATGGCTGCCTTCGACCGACGATGGCGACTTCGTCGCTTCGCTGATGACCCCGGTGACCGAGCTTGGCGCCTACGCTCCCTGGATCTCGCCGCCGAAAGTCGGCATCGACAACAAGCCCGGCGATTTCGAGTACGTGAAGATCGAGACCTGAGAACAGCGGCGCGACAATCAGGGCCGAGACTCAGGGCAGGGACTGATCCATGCTTGATGCAGGCCGCGCATCCGGTGCGCGGCCGACCAGCCGCGCCGGCACACCTGCCGCGGTGTAGCCGGACGGCACCGACCCGATAACAAGTGAGCCGGCGCCGATCTTGGCAAAGTCGCCGATCTCAACGTTGCCCAATACCGTCGCGCCGGCTGATAGCAGCACGCCACGACCGATCCGTGGCGCGCCAGCTTGGCCCCCTGGCGAGCTGCTGATCGTGACCTCCTGCAGCATCGATACGTCGTCGCCGATCACCACGCCTTCGCCGATGGTGATACCGGTGCCATGGTCGACAAATACACCGCTGGCGATCGTCACCGAAGGATGGATGCTGATATGCAGCGCCTGACTGATGCGGCCGTGAAGCTCACGCGCGAAATCGGTTCGGCCGCTTTCCCACAGCCAATGCGAGATGCGGTGAGCCTGCAGCCCGATGTAGCCTTTGAAATGTAGCAGCACGTGAAGAGCGCCGGGACACGCCGGATCGCGCTCAAGTGGCGCCCTCAGGTCGAGGGTCGCGATCTCGATAAGAGAGGGTTGGTCGCGATAGGCCCGTTCGACGAGTTGCCTGATTACGGTCTTCTCGTCGCCGCTGCCGCCGACCGCGGTGGCGATCAATTGCGTCAGCGCGCTGGCAAGATCGCTGTGATTGACGATGGCCTCGTGCATCCACGCGGCTAGAACCGGATCAGCGCCCGCCACCGCGACCGCCTCACGGCGGATTGTTTCCCAAAGCGAGTAGCTTTCAGCCGGTAATGCCAGGGCCATGATTGCCTCCGCCGACAGCGAATTCAGCGATGATCTATATAGCATGAGTTCGACAAGCCCGCACACGCGTGCCCTCGAACCATCGTCACACGACATCGCGGGCCTTTGCTGATATCCTTCAGCCACCGATCAAACGTCAAAGCCGCGCTTTCCGCTGATCGCCGCCGCCATTCCGAACTTCTCATGATCCTCAAAGAAGGAGCAAAAATCATGCGGATGATGTTTCGATTCACCCCAGTTCTTGCGGTGCTAGTTGGCAGCATGCTGACCTCGGGTCCGGCCTTCGCGCAACAACGGCTTCCTACGATTCCTCCAGAGCAATATACGGCCGAGCAAAAGAAGGCTGCCGACGACTTTATGGCCGCGCGCAAAGTGCCGGTTTTCGGCCCGTTCGAACCGATGATGCACAGTCCGGAGGTGATGAGCATTGCCCGATCCACCGGCGACTATCTGCGTTATCATTCGGCTATCGGAAATACGCTGAGCGAGCTTGTAATACTGATCACGGCTCGCGAGTGGTCGCAGGACTACGAGTGGTTTGTCCACCAGCCGATCGCGCTCAAGGCGGGAATATCAAAGGACATTACGGATGCAATTGCCGACGGTCGCAGGCCCGTTAAAATGAGTGCTGACGAAGAAATCGTCTACGACTTCACGATCGAACTCCAAAAGAACAAGCGCGTGTCTGACGCCACATTCAGCGCGGCCGAGCAGCGTTTTGGCAAAAAGGGAGTGGTCGATATGGTTGGCATAAGTGGTTACTACACATCACTCGCGATGCAGCTGAACACTGCGCGCTATCAGTTTTCTGGTGAAGGCCCTCGTCTCTCGCGCTTCCCGAACTGATCGTGGGCTACTGGCCCTTGGGTCATTCAGCAGGAGCACAGATCCCTGAATGATTTCGGCTCGGGACGAGTGATGCCTCCGAACAGCCGCGCGCCTAGTCCCAGCCGTCGCCCTTGATGCCGGGATTGGCATAGACGATGCCGCCATCGACGGCGATGGTGGCGCCGACCACGTAATCTCCGGCGCGCGAGGCGAGATAGATCGCAGCTCCGGCCATGTCCTCGTCGGTGCCGATACGCCCCGACGGCACCCGCCGGGAGACCTCGTCGGCATTGTCGCGCGCCGCCTTGTTCATGTCCGACTTGAAGGGTCCCGGCGCAATCGCCGTCACCACGATATTGTCGCGGATCAGCCTGACGGCCATCCGGCGGGTGAGGTGGATCAGGCCCGATTTGCTGGCAGCGTACGAGTAGGTTTCCATCGGATTGACGAAGATGCCATCGATCGAGGCGATGTTGATGACCTTGGACGGCTTGTCGGTGCTGGCTGCGGCGCGGAGCGGCCCGGCCAGGGCCTTGGTGAGAAAGAACGGCGTCTTGAGGTTGAGGTTCATCACCTTGTCCCAGCCGCTTTCGGGAAACTCGTCGAAATCCGCACCCCATGCGGCGCCCGCGTTGTTGACGAGGATGTCGAGTTTCGGCTCGCGCTTTTTGATCTCCGCAGCCAGCATCTCGATGCCGGCCATCGTGGAAATATCGATCGGCAGCGCGATGCACTCGCCGCCATATTCTTCGCTCAGCTCTTTGGCGGTCGCCTCGCAAGGTCCCGCCTTGCGAGCCGTGATGTAGACCTTGGCCGCGCCCTGGCTGAGAAAACCCGCGGCGATCATCTTGCCGATCCCGCGCGATCCCCCGGTGACCAGCGCGACGCGGCCCTTGAGCGAGAAAAGATCCTTGAACATGTCACCTCCGCTGCGTTTTGCCCATGGTTCTGGGCGCGAGGCCACCTTGAGTCAAGGAAAGGCTGATCGGCGACTTACGCGGCGTCGACGCGTCGGAAGCCGTTCCACATTGCAGTGGCGGCCCCGGAAGTCAGCACCGGCAGAATGCGCGCGTCCTGATAATTGCCGTTGAGCGACACGCGCGGCAGCGCAGTGAGATGGTCGGCGCTTTCAGGGAAGATCATGCCCGGTCGCGTGGTCACGGCGGTCTTGAACCCGACGCTTCGCGCGAGTGCGAACTCGCGCCGGCCGGCGGCTTCCTTGTCGCCGTAGGGATAAGCGAGATGAACAGCCTGCCGCTGCAGCATGTCTTCAATTCGCGCGCGAGCGGTCGCCATCTCTTGGGCGGCTTGGCTCGCGCTCGTTTTGGCGAGATTGCAATGCGTCATGGTATGCGCCCCGATTGTGACCAGCGGGTCGTCGGCGAACGGCTTCAGTTCGTCCCACGACATGCACAGCTCGCGGCAAACGGCATTTTCATCCACCTCATGGCGGGCGCACAAGGCGCCGATCTCGCGATGAACGTCTTGCTCGGTGGGCAGCGAGCGAAGTAACTCGTGCACGCGCTCGAAGGCCGCCTGTTTGGTGTCCGGCGTACTGGCATCGATGCGGGTCGGGGTATCGCCGGTTGTGAGTTCGATTGCGCGCGCCTTGGCGATGACCAATTCGAGGGCGATCCACCACAACTTGCCCACGCCTTCGGCGAAGTCGCTCGCTACATAGACCGTAAAGGGTGCGTCAAATTCCCGCATTACCGGCAGCGCGAAATCCCGGTTGTCGCGGTAACCATCGTCAATGCAAAAGCAGGCGAACCGCCGTGAAAACTCGCCTTGCTTCAGCCGGCGATGGACCTCGTCCATGCTGATGACGTCGATGCCGCGCGAGCGAAGATGTGACAACATCGCTCTGAGGAATTCCGGCGCGATCTCGAGGTGCCGGTTGGGCTGGAATTCCCCGTCCCGTGCCGGGCGGACATGGTGCAGCATGAAAATGGCGCCCACGCCGGCGAAGATCGGGCGCAAAAGATGATGCGCGCCGGTGAAGTACAGCGCTCCCAATCCGGCGCGAATGACGTTGCTGCGAAAATGCTTCATTCGACAAAGGCCGCTCCTGTTATCGGTCCGAAACTAATGGGCGACGCTGAAGAAAGGGTTAGCCGAACGTCGTGTGCCTAGCGGACGACGCAGGTAACAGTTCGGGTTTGACAGACTGAGGAGGGTTTGTTTTCTCTCTGTTCTGATGCCGCCCAGGTCAAATCCAAGCAGCCGCTCGCTGATTTCCCGCGGGGAACCACGGCTTGAAGGGGCGCCGAAAAGGCTGTTTGGCTGGTATCGCTTTTGCTTCCGAAGTTCGTGTCAGGGGACGCTCAATAGCTTATGAACTTCGGAAACGGGGCATCACGCCCCGCAGGACATCGAATGCACGGTCTGTTCAAATGGAGCAGCAAATGGTGGCCGGGAGTGATTCCACTGGCTGTTCTTTGGGCCATGGCGGCCTGGACAAGCACCTCCCCATTGGAGGCCGACCTGGCTGCCCGATCCGCCGCCGCCCTCAAGGACACCGTGCTGGACAAGACCAGGATTGACGTCTCGGGGCGCGACATCCGCTTTGCCGCGGATGCATTCTCGGAGGATGGACGCCGCGGCGCGGTAGGCTCGGTGGAGGCCGTGCCGGGGGTGCGGCTGGTCAATGACGAAACCCGGCTTGTCCCCGAAGCGAAGCCGTTCGTCTGGTCGGCTGAGCGGGATGTCTCCAGGGTCACCATCTCCGGGAATTCGCCCTTCCCCGCAACAAAGGGGAAGATGCAGGAGGCGGCTCGCGCAAGCGTCGGTGGTGTTGAGGTCGTCGATCAGATGCAGTTGTCGCGGGGCGCGCCTCAGGGTTTCGAGAGCGCGGCCTTGCTGCTGGTCGAGCAGATCGGGAAATTGAAGGAAGGCAAGATCACGCTTTCAGATACAACGGTCAGCTTGACCGGTATGGCGCGTGATCTCGGCGGCCGGGAAGCCATCGCCGCTGCCCTGAAAAATCTCCCCGAGGGTTTCTCCGTGGCAGCCAACGGCGTCAGAGCGCCGCCTTACGTTTTTCAGGCCTACAAGGATCCTGTGACGATGACCCTGACGCTGACGGGCTACGTGCCTGACAACAACGTCCAGGCGACGATCACCGCGGCTGCGAGGCGCAAGTTTTTCGGCCAGAAGGTGGTCGATAATTTGAAGTCCAGCATCGGCGCTCCCTCAAGATTCGTCAGTGCGGTGGTGCCGGCGCTGGGCGCCTTGTCGCGGCTCTCGACGGGCACCCTCGTAGTGACGGATCGCGAGGCGAAGATTTCCGGCGACGCGTTGTACGAGGCTGCGGTTGGGCAGATACGCGCCACCCTCGCGAGGGATTTCCCCCAAGGCTGGCAGGTCAATTCAGAACTTTCGGTCAAGCCGGCCGCGGCGCCGGTCGATCCAACCGTATGCCAGCAGCTTTTGTCGGAGTTGCTGGACAAAGGAAAAATCCGGTTCGAGCCCGGGCGCGCCACCATCGATCCGGATTCGGCCGGGTTGCTGGACCGCCTGATCGAAACGGCGCTGCGCTGTCCCAACGCGCGGATCGAGATTGCGGGACATACCGATGCGGATGGGGAAGATGGCTTCAACATCGCATTATCCGAGAAGCGCGCGCAGGCGGTGGCGGATTACATGGTCAAGGCGGGGCTGCCGCCGGATCGGTTCACCGCTACGGGCTACGGCAGTTCGCAACCGGTCGCGACCAACGACACCGATGAAGGCAAGGCGCAAAACCGCCGCATCGATTTCCTGGTGAGATAACCGATGGCATTTCTGGTGACATTTCATTGGGGCTGGTTGCTGGGATCGATGTTGCTCGGTCTGGCAATGGGTTGGATCGCCGTGGTTCATCGCGGCGCCGAGGTATCGAAGCGCACATCGCGATGGCTCGCGCTATTGGCGGTAGCGCTACTTGCATCCGCGCTGGCCCGGGTGATCCCCGGCCGTCTCGGCTACTGGCTCGACCTCGGCCTCGTCATGTTCGCAATCTATCTCGGCGGGTGTGCGGTTGGATCGTGGCTTCGCGACCGGGTAATCTCGCGCAGCGCTCCCGCGGGCTGAACTCCAGGATGCGAACCGGCGAAGAGCGATGCCGCCGGTGAGGCGCCGGATTGGGTGTCGTCCATTTGGTGGAGAGTTTGCCCGCCGGAGCCATGGAACCGCCGGCATCGTCCGCCCTCGTCGGCGTGATGACCGCTGCAACCTTCGCTGGTGCATTTCCAGCGCCACAACCACACAATTACTGGGTGGGCGCCCCAGGGTGGGGCGTCCCTCGTTTGCCGCTTGAGCGGATGCAGCAATTGTGCATTCGCCGGCGATGAACTCTTCGTAATATATTGAAGCGGCGAGCGATGTTGGCAGGAAGCGAATTCCACTCCGGCTCAAAACACGCTACCACCTTGGACAGGAACAAGCGTTGGGCGCTGGAAGTTCGCTCAGGGTGCCATCTCGCGGGATCGCAATTCGAGGTCTAAATGCTGGAAGCAATACGCAGGGCGATCTCGTTTCTGCGCCACAAGCAAATCCTGCATAAGCTAGGCGTCGGCATCAGCGTCACGGTCATCGGGATCGCGTGCTATGTGCTTTACCACATGCTGCGGGGCATCGATGTCGACGAGGTCTTCGACGCCATCAAGCAGACCGAGCCCCGTCAGATCGCGCTCTCCGCCTTGTTCGTAGCCGCCGGCTATTTCACGCTGACGTTCTATGACTTGTTCGCGGTCCGCGCGATTGGCCGCACCGACATTCCCTACCGTGTCAACGCGCTCGCCGCGTTCACCAGCTATTCGATCGGACACAATGTGGGCGCCAGCGTGTTCACGGGCGGCGCCGTGCGCTACCGGATTTATTCCGCCTGGGGTCTGAACGCGATCGACGTCGCCAAAATCTGCTTTCTCGCCGGGCTGACTTTCTGGCTTGGCAACGCCGCGGTGCTGGGACTTGGCATCGCCTATCACCCGGAAGCGGCCGCGGCGATCGATCAGCTTCCGCCGTGGCTGAACCGGCTGGCCGCGATTGTGATCATCATCGGGCTATTGGGTTACGTCGCCTGGGTTTGGACCCAGCCGCGAAGGGTAGGCCGAGGCCCATGGACGGTGGTGCTGCCCGGCGGTCCACTGACGCTGTTGCAGATAGCCATCGGAATTGTCGATCTCGGGTTTTGCGCGCTGGCGATGTATGTGCTGGTGCCGGATGAGCCAAATCTCGGCTTCGTCGTGGTCGCGGTCATCTTTGTTTCGGCGACACTGCTTGGCTTCGCCAGCCATTCGCCGGGCGGGCTTGGCGTGTTCGACGCGGCGATGCTGGTCGGCCTGTGGCAGATGGATCGGGAGGACCTGCTCGCGGGGATGCTGCTGTTTCGGGTCCTCTATTATCTTGCGCCCTTCGTTATCTCTGTAGCCATGCTCACCCTGCGCGAGATCATCATGGGTACCAGGATGAAGCGACTGCGGCACGTCGCACCAAGGATGCAGGTAGAGCCGAAGCGCGAAGCGGCCTTTGTGAAAGAGCGCGGCGACACCCGCGCCTGAGGATCTGGAGACGATGCGGAGACACCCGGCCCAGACGGCATCGGATGCTCCGTCTTCCTTGTTGTCGACATGGCCGGATCGTTTGCGGCACTGCGCGATCGTCCTGCTGGCCGCTGCTGTGGCGCTCGTATCTCTCGTCGCGCTGGGAGAACTGGCGGCCGCTGTTGCGGCTGCGGTGTTCGCCTGCATCGTAGCCGCCGCACTGGTACCCTGGCGATTGCACGATGCCGCGGCTTCGCGTGAAGACGTTCGCATCACCAGCCCGGTGGAAACGGCCGCCGTGAGCGCCATTGTCGCCGGGATGCCTGATCCCGCGGTACTGCTCGATCGGGCGGGGCGCGTCATTCACCTTAACGCGGCGGCGGCCCAGCTCGCGCCGGCACTGCGCAAGAACGAGTTCGCCCAGTTTGCGTTGCGATCGCCCGAGATTCTCACCGCGCTTCGCGAAGCGATAGCCACGACCGAACCCCGCCGCGCCACTTATCTCGACCACCGGCCGGTCGATCGCTGGATCGAGCTGATCATCAGTCCGGTGCAGGTGCCGACCGTCTTTGATGGCAGCGAAAAATGCATGCTGATGACGTTCCACGATCAGACCGCCCTACGCCGCGTCGAGGAGATGCGCGCCGACTTCGTCGCCAATGCCAGCCACGAATTGCGAACGCCGCTCGCCGCGCTTTCCGGGTTCATCGATACGCTGCAAGGACCTGCGAGAGATGATCCGAAGGCCCGCGAGCGCTTCCTTGGCATCATGCAGGCCCAGGCGACGCGGATGGCGCGGCTGATCGATGATCTGCTGTCGCTGTCGCGAGTGGAGCTCTCGGCGCAGGTCCGCCCCGATACCGTGGTCGATATCGTCCCGATCATTCGGCAGGTTGCGGACGGGCTCGAGCCGTTGGCGCGGGAGCGTCAGGTCGCAGTGGAGATCGTGCTGCCGGCAACCCCGGTCGTGATCGCCGGCGACCGCGAGGAGTTGCTGCGGTTATTCGAGAACTTGGTGGAGAACGCGCTGAAATACGGCGCTTCCGGCGGCAAGGTGATGGTGTCGGTCACTGCGGCGGAACCGGGGGAAGCGATGCCGGAAGTCCGTGCCGTGGTGCGCGATTTCGGCCCCGGCATAGCGCCCGAACATCTGCCGCGGCTCACTGAACGGTTCTATCGGGTCGACGTCGGCGACAGCCGCGCCCAGGGTGGCACCGGGCTCGGTCTATCGCTGGTCAAGCATATCGTTAACCGCCATCGCGGCCGGCTTCTGATCGAAAGCGTGCCTAACGAGGGAGCGGTTTTCACCGTCTGTTTCCCCCAGCCGAAAGTTGCCGCTCCGGCCTAGTTCTCAGCAGGGTCAACGGCTCTCTTACTGTCATTCGGTAGCGGCGCTTGAAAGACGATCACATCGTCAAGCCGTTCTCGGTGCCGGAACTGCTGGCGCGGGTAAAGGGCCTGTTGGGCCTCGCCAGTCCCGAGCGGCTCGCCGACGTTGCTCACTTATGGAGAGCTCCAACTCGACCGCGAGAAACGCCGCGTTCTCCGCTCAGGCCGGCTGATCGACTCGGGCCCACCGAGTGCCGGTTGCTGCGATATTTCCTGGAGCATCCGGGCGGCGTATTCAGTCGCGAGCAGTTGCTCGATGCTGTGTGGGGCAGGGAGGTCTACACCGACGAGCGGAGCGTGGACGTTCCTATCGGGCGTTTGCGCAAGATGCTGAATGCCGGCCGCGACACGATCCGATCCGAACCAATGCGCGGCGTCGGATATTCGCTCGACGATCGCTTCGCCAAGCCGACAGAATAGGTAAGCGCCGGGAAGCATGCGCCGTGTTTACGGCTCCGCCGAACGGGAGCGCGGCGATGGAAGCAGGCTATCTTGCCGGCTTGGAGGGGTGGCGACGGCGATCGCTTGCAGGTTGATAGGCGATCCGCGAGTGATGCGCGCAGTAGGGCAGGCTGGTCAGCGCTTTTCCGCCGCAGAAGTAGAATTCCGAGCTGGCGGGATCGCCGATCGGCCAGTGACAAGTAGCCTCGTTCAATTCCAGCAGCGACAGCCGCTGGCTCATCGGAACCACGTTGTCGAAGGCGATCGGGTCGGGCTCCACTTCCAGCTCGAACGCATGCGCCAGCGCGGTGTTGCCGCGCGAGGCGGGACGGGCCACCCGCATCATCTGCTGGGCCGGACGCGCCTTGCGCTGGCGTGGCGCGGCTGAGGAGGGGCTCTTGGCCCGGCCTGACAGGCCGAGCCGATGCACCTTGCCGATTACCGCGTTGCGCGTCACATTGCCCAACTCGGCCGCAATCTGGCTGGCCGAAAGTCCGCCTTCCCAAAGTTTTTTGAGTTGTTCGACGCGATCGTCGGACCAGGTCAATACCGTCATCGCACTCTTTCCCTCGCGACGCGCCGGCCGAATGTGGGCGACGCTGCGATCAAAGCTCAAAAAAATCCCAGCCGGCAGAATCCCTTAGCCCGCGCCGGGCGCAAAAAAGCGCGCCGAACGTTTACGCCGAACAGTTGCGACTTACAGGATCAAATACTACCGCACGAGATGTCGTACCCGACAACCTAAAGGCTACAATATGGCGCGACTCTGGCGCAAGAGTCCGGCGACACGCGTCCACATGTTCCGTCACAATGGCAGCACAATGCGCTCTTTCCGCGACACCTGCGGCTGAGCACTGACCTGCATGGTTGACAGTGATCGCCGCACGCATAGAATGCCTTCTACGTGCCGCCCCTAAAAGGCGGCACGTTTTGTTTTCCGGACCGGTTGCGATGCGATCGCGCCAATGCGCGTATCACGACCGGCCTAACTTCAGTGATCGCCATGACCAAGAGCGCGACGTCGCATCTGCTTCCCGTATTTGCCAGAGCCGATCTCGGTTTCGAGCGCGGCGAAGGCGCATGGTTGATTGCGACCGACGGCGAGCGCTATCTCGATTTCACCAGCGGGGTCGCGGTGAATGCGCTCGGTCATTGTCATCCTCATCTGGTAGCCGCGCTGCAGGAACAGGCCACCAAGCTGTGGCACATGTCCAACCTGTTCAAGAGCCCCGATGGCGAGCGGCTGGCTGCGCGCCTGTGCGACGCAAGCTTTGCGGATTTGGTGTTCTTTGCCAATTCCGGTGCCGAGGCGATGGAATGCGCGATCAAGATCACGCGCAAATACCATGCCGCCAACGGCCACCCCGAACGTTATCGCATCGTCACCTTCGACGGTGCATTTCACGGACGGACGCTGGCGACGCTGGCCGCGACCGGCTCTCCGAAATACCTTGAGGGTTTCGGGCCGCCGGTGGACGGCTTCGATCAGGTGCCGCTCGGCGATTTCGAAGCGGTCAAGAAAGCGGTCGGCCCTCACACCGCCGGCATCCTGATCGAGCCGCTGCAGGGAGAAGGCGGCGTCCGCGCCGCGCCCCCTTCATTTTTTCGTGCGTTGCGCGAGCTTTGCGACGACAGCGGGCTGCTGTTGATCTTCGACGAGGTGCAGACCGGGATGGGCCGCACGGGCGAGTTGTTCGCACACCGGCGTCTGGGCGTGACGCCTGACGTGATGCCTCTGGCGAAGGCGCTTGGCGGCGGCTTCCCGATCGGCGCTTGCCTGGCGACGACCGAAGCCGCTATCGGCATGACCCCGGGTTCGCACGGCTCGACATTCGGCGGCAACCCGCTCGCCGTGGCTGCCGCGAACGCTGTGCTCGACGTGATGCTTAAGCCGGGCTTCTTCGAGCACGTGCAGAAGATGTCCCTGCTCCTGAAACAGAAGCTCGCCTCGGCGGTCGATCGCCATCCCGACGTGCTCGCCGAAGTGCGTGGCGAGGGATTGCTGATCGGAATAAAGGCGGTCGCGCCCTCGGCCGATCTGGTGACCGCGTTGCGCGACCAGAAGCTGCTTACAGTCGGCGCCGGCGAAAACGTGGTCCGGTTCCTGCCGCCCTTGATCGTGACCGAGGCGGAGATCGAGGAATCCGTCACACGGCTCGAACGCGCCTGTGAAGCGCTTTCCAGCGGTCAGTCGAAACGGGCGGCGACGCAATGAACAAAGCACTCCGCCATTTTCTCGACCTCAACGAGTTGCCGACGACGGAGCTGCGCAACATGCTTGCCGCCAGCCTCGCCATGAAGGCGAAATTGAAGGCGCATGCGCAGCCCAAAAGGCCGCTCGAAGGCAAAACGCTGGCGATGATTTTCGAGAAACCCTCGACCCGCACCCGCGTTTCGTTCGACGTCGGGATGCGCCAGCTCGGCGGCGAATCCATCATGCTGACGGGCACCGAAATGCAGCTCGGCCGCGGCGAGACCATCGCCGATACCGCGCGGGTGCTGTCGCGCTACGTCGATGCCATCATGATCCGCATTCTCAACCACGATGCGCTGCTGGAACTCGCCGCGCACGCCACCGTCCCCGTGATAAATGGACTGACGCGGCGCTCGCATCCTTGCCAGGTGATGGCGGACCTGATGACATTTGAGGAGCATCGGGGTCCGATCGAGGGCCGCACCGTGGCATGGACCGGCGATGACAACAACGTGCTGGCATCATGGGCGCATGCGGCGGAGCGATTCAAGTTCAAGTTGAACGTCGCGACCCCTCCGCAGCTTGCGCCGAACAAGGCGATGCGGGACTGGATCAAGGCAACGCAAGCGCCGATCGTGCTCGGCCAGGATCCGGAAGCCGCCGTGCGTGGCGCCGATTGCGTGGTCACCGACACCTGGTTCTCGATGGGCGACAAGGACGGCGAGCATCGACACAACCTGCTGAAGCCGTATCAGGTCAACGCCAGGCTGATGTCGCTGGCAAAGCCCGATGCGCTGTTCATGCATTGCTTGCCCGCGCACCGCGGCGATGAGGTCACCGATGAGGTGATCGACGGGCCGCAGTCGGTGGTGTTTGACGAGGCCGAAAATCGCCTGCACGTGCAAAAAGGCATACTGGCGTGGTGCTTCGAGACGGTCGGGTAAGCGCGCCTACGTTGATCGCGCGCCGAAGGCCGTCCGAATCCGGACGATCTCGCCGGGTTCGAGTGTGCAAGAACGGCGTTCATGAATTGCGATCCGGCGACCGGAACACCCTTTTCAATTCGTTCGGGGGTTTCGTTCCTAGCCCGCCAACCCCAGATAAAGCGCCATGACTTCACAATCGCCTCACATCAAAATTATTACGCAGGAAACCCCGGTGCGCGCACCCTCGGCCGTTCCGGTCGACGATGCGGTGCTGCCGTTCGAGGTCGACGCGCTCGACCTGCGCGGCCGCCTGACCCGGCTTGGCCCCGCGCTCGACGATCTCTTGGCCAAGCACGATTATCCCGCCCCGGTCGGCAAGCTGCTGGGCGAAGCCATCGTGCTGACGACGTTGCTGGGGTCTTCGCTGAAGTTCGAGGGCCGCTTCATCCTGCAGACCCAGACCGACGGGCCGGTGTCGTTTCTGATCGTGGATTTCCAGGCGCCGGACCGGCTGCGGGCGTATGCGCGCTTCGACGCCAAGCGGTTGAGCGACGGGCTCGACTCCGGGGCGTTGCTGGGCAAAGGCCATCTTGCGATGACCATCGACCAGGGACCGGACATGAGCCGCTATCAGGGTCTGGTGGCGCTGGAGGGCGGTGGCCTTGAAGACGCCGCACATGAATACTTCCTGCGCTCGGAACAGATTCCGACCCGGGTGCGGCTTGCTGTCGGAGAAGAATGGCGCGGCGGCGGCGAGGGGCCGAAACACCATTGGCGTGGCGGCGGCATGCTGCTGCAGTTTCTGCCAAAGGCCCCGGAGCGCGCCCGGCAGGCCGATCTTCATCCGGGCGATGCGCCGGAGGGGATCGTCCCGCACCGCGTAGCGGAAGACGATGCGTGGATAGAGGGCCAGTCGCTGATCTCGACGGTGGAGGACATCGAACTGATCGATCCGGATCTATCGGGCGAACGGCTGTTGTACCGGCTGTTCCACGAGCGCGGCGTCCGCGTCTTCCAGCCGCTTGCTTTGCGCGCGCAATGTTCATGTTCGCGCGAGGCCGTGTCCGCGATGCTCAGGAGCTTCGCCCCAAAGGATCGCGCCGACATGGTCAAGGACGGCAAGGTGGTGGTGACCTGCGAGTTCTGCAGTTCGATCTATCAATTCACGCCTCATGAGGCCGGCGTGGAATAACGCCTCGCGTTTATTTGCGCCGCGCGGAGCGTCCGCAAGAGCATTGAGCGACCTCGCTAAGCTGCAGCGCTAACCCAGCCCAACTCCCGACACGCGTCCGGTCTCGCTCCAGGGAACCATCCGGCCCGGTGGAGGATTAGAGTGCCAGTCGACCCGCGATCGCTCGGGCGACATGCCCAAGCATCGCGTTTCGCTCCGGCGAGCGTGTCCTGTGACTGCAGTGATTCAGGCTTTCTGCCACAAGCGCGATTGAGGTACGTCCGAGAACTTCCAAGTGTAGCGTCCAGGAGGGTGCAATGACAGCGAGGCTTGCGATCCTGTTGGTAGCTGCCGTTTCGGTCTTCCCCGCCAGAGCAGAGTGCGCCGAGATCGATTGGCGAAAGGTCGATGCGGCACTGAGCAAGACCGCCGTGGTGTCCGGCGAGGTGCACCGTTATGGGCTGCCGCGTTCCGATCTTCGTGTCACGCTGGACGGCGTGGCGATCAAGCCCGCGCTCGCCCTCGGTGGATGGGTCGCGTTCGCCCCGATGCACGGGGAAGCGATGGTGATGGGCGATCTCGTCCTGCTGGAAACCGAAATAACGCCGGTGATGACGAAACTACTTGAAGGCGGGCTCGACGTCACGGCGATCCACAACCACATCCTGCGCGCGTCACCCGCAACTTTCTACATGCACGTTGGCGGCCACGGCGATCCGGAGAGGATGGCTTCGGTCATCCGCTCTGCACTCGCCGAGAGCAAGACACCATTTGACCCGCTGGCGACGAAAGCGGGTCCGCCGCCAGCACTGGATCTGGATAGCGCCAAACTCGACGAGATCATTGGCGTAAAGGGCACCGCCAATGGCGGGGTTTACCAATTCGGCGTACCGCGTCGTGAACCGGTGATGGAGAGCGGCGTCGAGGTGAACGGCCCGCTGGGTGGTGCCAACGCCATCAACTTCCAAGGTACCGGCAACGGCAAGGCCGCGATTACCGGCGATTTCCTGGTCACGGGCAATGAGGTCAACCCGCTGATTAGGTCGTTGCGCAGCGCCAATATCGAAGTGACTGCCATTCACAGCCACATGCTTGATGAGCAACCTCGCATGTTCTTTGTCCACTTTTGGGCAAATGATGACGCCCTGGCCCTGGCGCGGGGCGTTCGATCTGCGCTCGACAAAACGGCCAGTCGATGAACGGACCCACATGCAACCAGGGAGACCAGCTATGAGCACCATCGGCGTATCGACAATTTTTGCCAGCCTGCTCGTCGCTTCGATTGCCTATGCTGACGATGGACGACGTGGAACGGTGACCAACATTGACGAGGCGAGCGGATCCATAACAATTCAGGATAGAGTGGACGGAACGGTCGGGTCCAGCAGCGGCACAAACGCCAGCAGCGGCACAAACACCGCAAAATTCGCGGTGCAGGACGGATTGGTTTTCAATGCCCTGACCCAAGGTGACGAAGTTACGTTCAGTTCGCAGGAAATCAATGGTGTTAACACCATCACCAAGATTCAAAAGCAATGACGAGGTTGCCCGAGGCGGCCTATGATCGGCTATGCTTTACTTCATAATCAAATGCGCGCTGTCCGGCATCATTATCGCAGTTGTATCTGAGGTCGCGAAACGCAGCCCGGCGTTCGGCGCGCTGATCGTTTCGCTGCCGCTTGTGTCGCTGTTGGGAATACTTTGGCTCTGGCGCGACACGGCAGACTCCGCCAAGATCGCAGATCACGCGGAATCCACGTTCTGGTACGTTCTGCCCTCGCTTCCAATGTTTTTGGTTCTACCTGCCATGCTCCGTGCAGGCGTGGGCTTTTGGACAAGCATGGGCGCAAGCTGCGCGTTGACGATCGCATTGTATGTGCTCACGGCGTGGACCTTGGCCAAATTTGGCATCACCTTGTAACTGGTGTGTGTGGCTCTTGAGCGCGGGCGCATGATCCCAGCTGCTGAGCTCCTAGCGCTCGGATGATCTCAGTACAGCACGCCGCAAGGCGCGCACCCAATTGCCGACAACGTAAGTCGGAACGATGGCCCCGACGTCATCAAGCCAGACCACTGCAAAGACCCGTGCTGGGGTGTGGCCGCTGAGGAATAATTCCAGTTGATGCGGCTTATCTCCGTTCGCTGGCTTGTATTGAATCTGCAGTCGGCCGGTGTCGACGTTCGCCTCGAGGCACCCGAGTGCCAGGTCACGCAGCATCAACGCTTGTCTGGTGTGTCGCCGCATCGTCGTTCAAAGGAAGTATGCAGCGAGAGTTCCCGCCGCCTTTCTTTTTCCTGAATAACTGCGGGAGCTGCTGTTTGGCCCGGCGGAGGCTCACTCAGTTATGAAGACCGGTGGGGGGGCGGCAGGATCAGGTTTTGACCATGGGCGATGATCGTATCGCGCGTTTCGGCCGGCTCTGCGGCACGAGCGCCGCAGGCAATCAGGCCACCTCGCGAATGGCGCGCAACTACTTACCGCGACGCAGCCGATGACAGCGTAACTGCGAGTGTGGCGGCTGCGAGCAGGTATAAGGTAATGACGAGCACGGGCCTTTTGCTCCTTCGCGCGTTGGACAGGTAACCTCCGCCCCCGCTACTCGACGAGGCTTTACCGTTGCCAGGAAGGACACCACTGTTCCGCAGCTTACAAACCGCGTCACCGAAGGTCTGTTCCCTCTCCGACTCGCTCACCTGGTTGTTACCTGAGCTTGAGGGGATCATCTTCAACGCGTTCGCGGCAGGACAATCCTGAATTCGGTAAAGTTGCCGGGCGAGCTCTCGACATCAATGCTACCGCCATGTTGCTTCACAATGATGTCGTGGCTCATTGAGAGGCCAAGCCCGGTACCTTCGCCCGAGGGCTTGGTCGTGAAGAAGGGGTTGAATATCTTCGCTCGCACCTCTTGTGGGATGCCAATTCCATTATCTCGAATACGGATTTCAACCTTGTCTCCGAGGTTCTTCGTCATGGCCGATAGCGTCGGCTCAAAGGCGTCACCGGCTTGCTCCTTGCGTTTGGTGGCGGCGTAAAATCCGTTCGATATCAGATTAAGCAGAGCCCGCGTGATCTCCTGCGGGTATATATCGGCGGTGCCTACGGAAGGATCGAGTTCGCGTCGCAAGTCGATGCTGAAGCCTGCCTTTTCTGCGCGGGCGCCATGATAAGCGAGGTTCAAGCTTTCATCGACCATCGCGTTGATGTCGGCGGAACGCTGCTCGCCGGAGCCTTCCCGGGAATGCAGCAGCATGTTTTTCACGATGGCATCAGCGCGCTTGCCGTGCTGCACGACCTTTTCAAGGTTGTCCCTCAAAAAGCCGGTCAATTCGTCGACCTCGGCCCGGGTCTTGGTCGCAATTTCGGCTCGCCCAAGCAGCTGGTTCAACTCCTGCGTCAACTCCGCAGAAAGCGCGGCGAAGTTGTTGACGAAGTTGAGCGGGTTCTTGATCTCATGTGCGATACCTGCGGTGAGCTGGCCAAGCGAGGCCAGCTTCTCGGTTTGAACCAGGCGGTCCTGGGCGGTTCGCAACTCCTGCAGAGTGACCGTCTGGACTCGCAGAGATTCGCTGAGATCGTCGGTCCGGTGCTTCAATTCTTCAAATAACCGGACGTTCTCGATCGCGATCACGGCCTGATCGGCAAAGGTGGTAACAAGCTCGATCTGCTTCGGCGTGAATCCCTCGACCCGCTGGCGGGCCAAGACAATCACGCCGATCGGCTCGTTTTCGCGCAGCAGAGGCACCCCGAGAGCGGTACGCTGATTGGCAAGCGTCACGGATTCGCTCATCGTGTATTCAGGGTCGTTAGCCACATCCAGCACTTGCACGACCCGGCGACCGAGCGCTACGCGTCCAGTGATGGTTCCGCGGTCGACCGCAATCGGATTGCTCTGCAAAAAGCTGATGTACTGCGGCGAAAATCCCATGGCTGCGCCTGCTCGATAACGATCTCCCTCACGCCGCAATATGAAAGCCATGTCGGCATCGCATAGCCGGGCCGCGGTGTGCACCAGGGTATCGAGCACCGGTTGCAGATCGAAGGTGGAGCGACTGATGATCTTGAGCACATCGCCGACCGCAGTCTGTTGCTGCAACGATTCCTGCAAATCGTCGGTACGCGCCTTGACTTCGTCAAACAATCTGACGTTCCCGATCGCAATGACCGCCTGATCAGCAAAGGCGCGCAATAAGCCGACTTGTTTTTCATTGAATGCGACCGGCTCCATTCGACGCAGCGCGATCGCGCCGATGGCTTCGCCCTCCCGCATCAGAGGAACACTCAAGGTGCAACGGTGACCCTGGGTTCGCGATTGCTCCTGTCCATCGGGAAATTCTGCCGCCTCGGGTGCTAAAAAGTCCGAAACCTGCACCGGGGCTTTATCCACAACCGAGCGGCCAGTTACCCAATTACGGTTGATCGGCCATTTATGCTGGCCCGTCGGTATCGGCCCATGGTGAGCGCTGAAATGCAGATCGTTGCCGACCTTCAACAGGACATTTGCGTCGTAGGCGTCGCAAAGCTTGCAGGCACTCTCAACAATTGCCTGAAGAGCCGGACTGACCTGGGTGGGAGAGGATGCGATCACACCCAGGATATTGCTGCTGGCGGTTTGGTATGTAAGCGCCTCCGACAGCTCGCGGGTCTTGGCCTGCACCTCCTCGAATAACCTGACATTTTCGATGGCGATTGCAGCTTGGTCGGCAAAAGTTGTGGCCAATCCGATCTGCTTTTCCGTGAATGGCTTTTGCGCGCTGCGAGCAATCATGAACACACCGATTGCAGTTCCTTCGCGCAAGAGAGGAACACCTAGTGTGGTTCGAAACTCTCCTAATTGCTGTGCTTTCGCGGCGGTGTACTCCGGGTCTGCGAGCACATCCGGAATGTGAATGATTTTGCGTTCAAGCAAAGTCCGCCCGATCAGGGTGCCTCGATCCGGTAGAAGTGGCCAGCTTTGCATGGCTGTGAACCATTCCGGCGAAAATCCGACACTTGCCACGTGGTAATGAGCCTCGCCGCTATCCCTTGGGCGCGTGACAGAAACCATTTCCGCATCGCAGAGCTGAGAGGCGGACTTGACGAGGGTTTCGAGGACCGCCTGCAGATCGAAAGTCGACCGGCTGATCACCTTCAATACGTCGGCCGTTGCGGTCTGTTGTTGCAGTGACTCGCTCAAGTCATCTGTACGCTGGCGCAATTCGTTCAGTAGTCGCGTGTTCTCGATGGCGATGACCGCCTGCGCGGCAAAGTTCTTCACGAGTTCTATCTGCCTGTCGGTGAACGGTCGCACTTCCCTGCGATAGATAACGATCGCACCGATCAACATGTTCTCCTTGAGCATCGGTACGGCAAGAAAGGACCGCGCCCCTGCCAGTTCGACGGTCACGACGCGCAACGGCTCACGTTGGGCGTAAGCGGGGTCGGCCTTCAGATCCGGGATATGGGCGACTTGCTTTGTACGGGCGAGCCGGCCCAGCCCCGTGCTCGAGCTCGGGAGTATCGGGGCGTGTTGCTCCCAAAACTCGCGGTACGATGGAGGAACATCGTGGAGATGCGTCGCGGAAAAGCGTTCGCCGTCATAGAGCAGGAGATGGCCGAACTTAGCCTGGCAAATCCGCAATGCGTTCGACAGGATGGCTTCGAATACCGGCTTCATGTCACCCCGCGATGAGCTGATGACTTTCAGCACCTCCGAGGTTGCCGCTTGCTGCTCCAGTGCTTCATCCAGCCTGTGTTGCAGCAGTGCGATCTTCTGGTTTACATCGGTGGCAGATGTCTTGCGGGCAGACGGAAGCTTCGTCGTATTGCCGGGGCTCACACTTTTCCGGCTTTGCGACTTTGTGGATTTCCCCGCCGGTTCGTCGCGCCGTGGCATTGCAATCCCCGAAGCTCTGAAAGGCCCAAACTAGCACATTGGCGGGGACTTTTGCCGCGAGTTTCGTTCTACCCGACCCATCGATACTCCCGGTGGCCAACGCTCCCCAGGAGAACGTTTCCGCTCAAGGGAAGCGGCTTGCTCGGAGCTGGAGCGCGCGACAGCAGGTTTGCCTTACCAGCCACGAGCGGACCTTCTCAGTCCTAACGCTCAGCTCCGAACGCACCTCGGAAGCAAGCAAGCTTACTCGATTATGTCGGCGGCACGGACCAGCAGCGCCGGCGGTAACGTGAGGCCAAGCGCTTTTGCCGTCTTCAAGTTGATCAGAAGTTCGAACTTGGTGGGCTGAAAAATTGGGATGTCCCCCGGCTTGGCTCCGTGGAGGATCCTGTGCACATCATCAGCCATGCGCCTGAGCAGCTCCGCGAGATCAACGGTATAAGCCATTAGTCCGCCGGCATCGACATAATCGCGGTACGGACACATCGCCGGCAAGCGGTTCTTCTCGGCAAGCTGGGAGACCAGATGGCGGTGAGCGTAAAGGTCGCCTTCGCCGCTGATCAATAGTGCGTCCGGCCGTTGCTGCCCCATTTCGGCGAAGACTCGCTCAATCTCGGAGGGAGTTCCTTCCCGCGGCATCATTGACGTCAACGAGATTCCTAGTCGGGCGCTCACATCGCGAATGAATTGACCAGAAGAACCTTCCCAACCGTCGCGCATGCCCAGAAATGCGGCCTTAGACGTCGAAGGGATTGCCTCTTTCAGCATCTCCAGGCGCTTTCCC
>JBJMTO010000056.1:0-11917 GCA_045811665.1 Bradyrhizobium sp. | reverse complement strand
CCAAATCCGCGCCTTTGTCGCGCGTCATCCCGAATTCACGGTGGTGCCGCCCGCCGAGACCATGACGGTGTTAGGTGATAAAGCGAACGAGTTCGCCGGTGCGGTTCTGCAGTCGGCCGAAGGCTTGCTGATGACGCCGCGCCGGACCGGAACGGACGGGTTTTTCGTGTCCATCGTGAGGCGGCAAAAGGCCTAAATTTCAGTCGCACAAGCCGATTTCCGGCATTGCGAGGCCGCTCGCGGTCGCGTAATTCCTACCCATGACAGCAGCACAGCAAGCCCGCGAGTCGATGCCTTCGGTGGCCTCGGCGCATGACAAGATTCTGATTGTCGATTTCGGCAGCCAGGTCACGCAATTGATTGCGCGCCGGGTGCGTGAGGAGGGCGTCTATTCCGAGATCGTCCCGTTCCAGAAAGCCGAAGCGGCATTCGCGCAGATGAAGCCGAAGGCCGTGATCCTCTCCGGCGGGCCAGAATCGGTGCACGAAAAGGGCTCGCCGCGCGCGCCGCAGGCTATCTTCGACTCCGGCGTTCCCGTGCTCGGCATCTGCTATGGCCAGATGGCGATGGCGGCCCAACTCGGCGGCCTGGTCGAAGGCGGCCACCATCGCGAGTTCGGGCGCGCCGATGTCGAGGTCAAGGCTGCAAGCCGGCTATTCGATTCCACCTGGTCATTTGGCGAGCGCCATCCGGTCTGGATGAGTCATGGCGACCGCATCACGCAGATGCCGCCGGGCTTTGTCGTCGCCGCTGTCAGCGCCAACGCGCCGTTCGCCGTGATCCAGGACGAGAAGCGCAAGTATTACGGGCCGATGTTCCACCCTGAAGTGGTGCATACGCCCGACGGTGCGAAACTGATCCGTAATTTCGTCCGCAAAGTCGCAGGGCTTACCGGCGACTGGACCATGCGGGCGTTCCGCGAGGAGGCGATCGAAAAAATCCGCGCACAGGTCGGCAATGGCAAAGTGATCTGCGGCCTCTCCGGCGGCGTGGATTCCGCGGTGGCCGCTGTGCTGATCCACGAGGCGATCGGCCACCAACTCACCTGCGTGTTCGTCGATCACGGCTTGCTGCGGCTTAACGAAGCCGAAACCGTGGTCGATCTGTTCCGGCATCACTACAATATCCCGCTGGTTCATGTTGATGCCTCGAAGCAATTTCTCGGCGAGCTGGCCGGGGTCATCGACCCCGAGAAAAAGCGCAAGACCATCGGCCGGCTGTTCATTGACGTGTTCGACGCCGAAGCCAAAAAGATTGGTGGCGCTGAATTCCTGGCGCAGGGGACGCTCTACCCGGACGTGATCGAGAGCGTTTCGTTCACCGGCGGACCCTCGGTCACGATCAAGTCGCACCACAATGTCGGCGGTCTACCCGAACGCATGAACATGAAGCTGGTCGAACCATTGCGCGAACTGTTCAAGGACGAGGTGCGGGTGCTCGGGCGTGAGCTTGGCCTGCCGGAAATATTTGTCGGCCGCCATCCGTTTCCGGGACCCGGACTTGCGATCCGCTGCCCCGGCGAGATCACGCCGGAGAAGCTGGATATCCTGCGCAACGCCGACGCGGTTTATATCGATCAAATTCGCAAGGCCGGGCTGTACGACAAGATATGGCAGGCGTTCGCGGTGCTGCTTCCGGTGAAGACCGTCGGCGTGATGGGCGATGGCCGCACCTACGAATACGTCGTGGGCCTGCGCGCGGTCACATCGACCGACGGCATGACCGCCGACTTCTATCCGTTTGACATGGCCTTCCTAGGCGCCACCGCCACCCGCATCATCAACGAGGTCAAGGGCGTCAATCGCGTGGTGTACGACGTGACCAGCAAGCCGCCTGGGACCATCGAGTGGGAGTGAGAAGCGACTGTCTGGGAATAAGCGGTTGCACGAAGCCTGATTTGTTCGAGGGTTGTCCCAGGGACGAAGAACAAATTCCAGAAAGGCCGTGCTGAAAAGATATGGGATTTGGAGTATTCATTCATCGCTTAGACTCAATTTACGATGACAGTCCTGCTGAACGATATCAGTTCCCCAGTCAGTATCTGCGTCGCGTCGAGGCGTGCGTCGGCGACTGGATAATCTATTATGAACCGCGCAAGATCACTGAGACGCGAGGCTACTTCGGAATTGCAAAGGTTCGCGAAATCATTCCTGATCCTAGCGCTTCCCGGATGTATTTTGCTCTGATTGAGCCCGGAAGCTATCTTGATCTTCCGAATCCAGTCCTTTCAACGGACCAACCGGACCAGTAGAACTGGGCGTTCTCAATGACCTAGGACGCATTTCCGGACGCGCTCAATCGGCCGTCCGTTCAATCTCCGCCGGAGATTTCCATAGAATAATCGAGATCGGCTTCGAGGAACAGGCACCCTTGTTGCCTCGGCTTGACGACGACATGTCATTGTCTGGCTTCGATGAGGAGCAGACGCCTTTTGCATTTGATCAGCAGCGCGAGCGTATTAGCGTCAACCTGTCGAGGATTTTACGTGATCGAGCCTTCCGTCGTGTTGTCCTGCGTGCCTATGATGAGCGCTGCGCCATCACTGGGCTGAAGCTCATCAATGGAAGAGGGCGGGCAGAAGTCGCTGCGGCACACATCCGGCCCGTCGAAGCGAGCGGGCCAGATATCGTCAGCAATGGCATCGCTCTCTCGGGCACTGCGCATTGGATGTTCGATCGGGGTCTCATTAGTTTGGCTGACGACTTAAAGATATTGGTCTCTCGGCAGACGAACGATCTTGAAGGGATACGATCGATAATTAATAAATCAGGTAGCGCGCTTGCACCGCGGCGTATATCGGACCGTCCACATCCGCATTTCTTAAACTGGCACCGCGAGCACTGTTTCAAGCATTAATATAAACTAGGGTCCAGTGCACCCCCGCAAAACCGCCCGTCGGGCAAATCACCAATTTCCTGTCCAGCCCGAATTCGCAAAATATTTCCCTTTCCTTTCAGGGCAAATCAGCAGCCATGTCTCGGCCGTCTCGTCCCCAGAGGGGCGGCTCGCGATCGTCACGAACGCGGGGCGGGATGCGGTGGACGCGACAGCGTCGGCGCGCAATCGTGGTCGCAGGGCGGTCCTTTGGATTCGTGAGCGACTGACGGCGCGCAGACGAGCGGCGATGTTGCGTACGGTGAAGTCGTGTGGTCCTGACGCCCCGACGCTGGCGTCAAGTTCTGCGGAGACGTTTCAGGCCCGACCGGGTCAGATGCGTCAACATCCGCGGAGCGACGGTGGCAAAAGAGCCCGGTCGCCGAGGAGATCACGAAGCAGCCGTTAAAACCATTGCGCGGGGAAAGCCGGACTGATCCGGCGAACCTGTGGTGACTAACTCGTGTGCTTTCCATTTTTGCACATGAGGCTGCGGGTGCATCGGACGCCCGGCTTTCCCTGCGCCCTCTGTCTTGGAGGGACAAAGTTCGTTCAACAACTCGGGCGCGTTGCGCCGCGAGATCGAAGACGCGTACCTCGTTGCGCATGCTTCGCCGATGAAAACGACTTGACGAAGCCGCCTGGAACGATTGAGTCAGGCGATTGATGACGGTGCCACGCGCGTGGCCGACCGCCGCGCGATCATCAGCGTAACGAGTATTTGACGGTGTCTGATGTGCCGTCCGATTGAGAGCGCCGAAAACACATCCCCTCACACCCAACCGAAAGACGAACCAATGGCACGGGTCCGCTGTATCACCGAAATGGGCATGGGAGTTGACGTTCACGGGCGCGACGCGACCAAGGCGGCCAAGCGCGCGGTGTCGGATGCGATCCGTCACTCCAGCCTTGGCTTCTTTCGGATGCTGGGCAAGACGGCAAACGACATGTTCGTCGACGTCACCATCGGCGTGCCCGACCCCGGCGCCGTTGACATTGCGGCGGTCGCCAAAGAGCTTCCATATGGAACGGTAACGGTTAGCGCCGTTAAAGGTGGTCTTGAGATTGCGGCCGAGCAGGGTAGTGATGCCATCATCATCGCCAATGCCGCGGTCATCGTGAGTCTTGAGGACAACACATCCGGCTAGGTACCGATTTTCAAGAATCGCTAAGGAACGAATGATGGGTCAGACCACCATCTACGGCATCAAAAACTGCGACACCATGAAGAAAGCCCGCGCCTGGCTCGACAGCCACGGCGTTCCCTACAGCTTCCATGATTACAAGAGCGAAGGCGTGGCAAAGGATAAACTGAAGAGCTGGTGCGACGAACTCGGGTGGGAAACTCTGCTCAATCGCGCGGGAACCACGTTTCGTAAATTGCCCGACAGCGAGCGGGAAAACCTGGATGAGCGGAAAGCGATGGCGTTGATGTTGGCCCAGCCCTCGATGATCAAGCGCCCGGTGCTCGATCTCGGCGGCAAATTGCTGGTCGGGTTCAAGCCGGAGATCTATGCCAGGGAAGTGACGCCGCAGCGCGCCGGCGGCTCTCGTTAGTTGAATTCTATCACTTCGCCGGCCGTAATGCGGCCGGGTGCGCGGTGGAAAAGATCGCGATCGATGACGGTGCGAAGCTTCGGCCTCGGGATCGCGTCGTTGCCGCTCATCAGGTTTTTAATCTCAAACCCGCCGTCTTCCGAAATGGTCTTGAGCGAAGCGACCACATGAGTGATGGCGCCGGACTCCGAGAACGGCAGCAGCATCCGCTCATAAACGACGACACGGCCGCAGACGTCGTCAAGGTCCGAGATGGTGTACACGGGGAGCGCGCGCGCGATGCATTCGTAGTAGGCCGGCATCACGACATCGACGAGCCTCGCCGGAACGTACTCGTCCAGGTAGCGGCCTTTGCCGGTCTGACCATAGGCGGTCGACATCCGGGTCCCGTTGCTCTCAATCGTCAATCGCGGCGGCTGCTGCGACTTATCGACCGTGTAGTAGACGAGTTCGGGAAGCTCCTCGGCCAGACGCGCGGGTTCGTATTCGTTCAGGCGCGGCAAGCTCTGCTCACGGGCATATAGCCGCAACCAGGTGTTCAACAGGTCTCGCTGCTTGATCGATCTGACGACCGAGGGGGTGGAGCTCTCGAATTCCAAGGCTGCGATTCCGTCCTGTGGTTGAAGCAACTAACATCGGTGCGAGGCAGAAATATTCTATGAAATGGCCTGCATTGCATCCAAAGAGCGTTAACGACCGCTTTCACGCTGGCTCAAGCAGCCGCCGTAAACATCCGCCACCGGCTTAATACTTTCTGCCAATCAATAGGACTAAGGGCGAATCCTCAGAGCCTCGGCGCGCGCCCCAGCTTTCCGCCTTGCGTAAGGCGGGCCGTTGACGGCATATTCCGGCCGGGGACAGCGTCCCGGCGGTTTCTCAGAAGCTCCTGCTAGAACCTGCCGGTGAACAGAGATTGGCCATACGCGGGGGCTTCGCGGGGATGGTTGATGGGGGAAATTTGATTGGCTGATGAGTTCATTCTCGAGACCCGCGGATTGACCAAGGAGTTCGCGGGATTCTTCGCTGTTCGCGATGTCGAGCTTCGGGTTCGGCGCGGCAGCATCCATGCGTTGATCGGTCCGAACGGGGCCGGCAAAACCACGTGCTTCAATCTGCTTACCAAGTTCCTGAAGCCTTCGGCCGGCCAAATCCTCTACAAGGGACAAGATATCACGGCGATGGCGCCGGCAGACGTAGCGCGTCTTGGCCTGGTACGCTCGTTCCAGATATCGGCGGTGTTTCCGCATCTGACCGCGCTGGAGAACGTAAGGGTGGCGCTGCAGCGTCAACACGGGCAGTCGTTCGATTTCTGGCGTTCGAAATCGGTGCTCGATCGGTTCAATGGCCGCGCGCTTGAACTGCTCGACGATGTCGGTCTCAGCGAGTTCGCAACCACGCCGGCGGTCGAAATGCCCTATGGGCGCAAACGCGCGCTCGAAATCGCCACCACCCTCGCGCTCGATCCGGAAATGATGCTGCTCGACGAGCCGATGGCGGGCATGGGGCACGAAGACATCGACAAGATCGCCGGGCTGATCAAGCGGATCTCGGCGAAGTACACAATCCTGATGGTCGAACACAATCTCAGCGTGGTGGCAAACCTATCCGACATCATCACCGTTCTGACGCGCGGGCACGTCCTGGCGGAAGGCAACTATGCCGACCTCTCGAGGGATGAGCGGGTCAAGGAAGCCTATCTGGGAGCCGGTCATGCCTGACATCGAAATGGCCGAAGCAGCGCCAAAGTCCACGACGGGGCCAGGCGCCGCCGCGCCGGTACTGGCGGTTCAGGATCTGCAGGCCTGGTACGGCGAGTCGCACATCCTCCACGGCATCAACTTCAATGTGAATGCGGGCGAGGTGGTGACGTTGCTCGGACGTAACGGCGCCGGCAAGACCACCACGCTGAAATCGGTGATGGGCATCATCGGCAAGCGTACCGGCTCGGTCCGATTCAACGGTCAAGAGATCATCCGTGCGTCTTCGGATCGGATCGCGCGCATGGGCGTCGCGTTTTGCCCCGAGGAACGCGGAATTTTCGCCAGCCTCGATGTGAGGGAGAACCTGTTGTTGCCGCCCATCGTGAGGAGCGGCGGCTTATCGCTGGATCAGATTTTCGAGCTGTTTCCGAATCTGAAGGAACGGCTGAACAGCCAGGGCACCAAACTTTCCGGCGGCGAACAGCAGATGCTGGCGATCGCGAGGATCCTGCGGACCGGCGCGCGCTTTCTGATGCTGGACGAGCCGACCGAAGGGCTTGCTCCGGTGATCATCCAGCAGATCGGGCATACCATCGCGCGTCTCAAGAAGGAGGGGTTCACCATCCTTCTGGTCGAACAGAATTTCCGGTTCGCGGCTACGGTCGCCGACCGCTACTACATCGTCGAACATGGCAAGGTGATCGACGGCTTCGCCAACACGGATCTACAGGCCAATATGAACAAGCTGCACACCTATCTCGGCGTTTGAACAACATCTTCAATCAGGATCGACGGAGTACACATGAAACATAGAATCTCGGCTGTCTTGCTTGCCTTCGCATTGTCGAGTGGCGCAAGCGGCGCGGCGTTTGCGCAGGACAAGACCATCAAGATCGGCGTCCTGACCGACAATTCGGGGCTTTACTCCGATCTGGGTGGCGCAGGCTCGACTCTGGCCGCGCAGATGGCGGTGGAAGATGCCGGGCTGGCGGCCAAAGGCTGGAAGATCGACGTGATTTCGGCCGATCATCAGAACAAGCCCGATATCGCGACCAACATCGCGCGACAATGGATCGATGTCGAGAAGGTCGACATCTTCATGGATGTGCTGAACTCCGGCGTCGCGCTGGCGGTCAACAACCTCGTGAAGGAGAAGAACTCCATCATGATCAACACGGGGGCTGCATCCTCCGATCTCACCAACGCGCAGTGCTCGCCCAACACAATTCACTGGGTCTACGACACCTATATGCTGGCCAACAGCACCGGCCAGGCGCTGGTGAAGGCCGGGGGCGACACCTGGTTCTTCTTGACCGCAGACTATGCCTTCGGCGCGGCGCTGGAACGCGACACCACCGCGGTCGTGAGCAAGGCTGGCGGAAAGGTGATTGGCGGCGTCAAGCACCCGCTGAACACAGCAGACTTCTCCTCGTTCTTGCTGCAGGCGCAGGCGTCAAAGGCCAAGATCATCGGAATGGCCAATGCCGGCGGCGATACGACTAACACCATCAAGCAAGCGTCCGAATTCGGCATCGTTGCCGGAGGCCAGAAACTGGCCGGCCTTCTTTTGTTCATTACCGACGTGCACTCGCTCGGCCTGAAAGTGGCTCAGGGGCTGAACTTCACCGAAACGTTCTACTGGGACCTGAACGACGACACCCGCGCGTTCTCGAAGCGCTTTTCGGATCGGGCCAAGAACAAGGCGGCGCCCAGCATGGTGCAGGCCGGGGTCTATTCGGGACTGCTGCATTATTTCAAGGCGCTGGAAGGAATGGGCGGCAACCCGCATGACGGCATCAAGGTCGTAGCGAAGATGAAGGAAATGCCGACCGACGATCCGTTGTTCGGCAAGGGCACGATCCGCGCCGATGGCCGCAAGATCCATCCAGCCTATCTGTTCGAAGTGAAGAAGCCGCAAGAATCCAAGGGACCGTGGGACTATTACAAGCTGGTCGGCACCACCCCGGGAGATCAGGCCTTCAGGCCGCTTTCGGAAAGTGCCTGTCCGCTGGTAAAGAAGTAACAATAGCCGCCCGCCGGCCTTGTGCCGGCGGGCGATTTAAGGCGTTACAACAGGACCGACTGCGAAAGATCGATCGATGCAAGCTCTCTACGCGCAGCTTCTGGTAGGGCTGATCAACGGCTCCTTTTACGCGCTGCTTAGTCTGGGCCTCGCCGTGATCTTCGGGATGCTCAACATCATCAATTTCGCGCATGGCGCGGTGTATATGATGGGCGCATTTGTAGCTTACTTCCTGCTGAACCTGACCGGTATCGGATATTGGCCAGCGCTGATCATCGCCCCCATCGTGGTCGGGATCTTCGGCATGTTCCTGGAACGAACCATGCTGCAGTGGCTTTCGGGGCTGGACCATCTCTATGGGCTGTTGCTGACCTTCGGGTTGGCGCTGATCATCCAGGGCGTGTTCCAGAACTACTTTGGTTCGTCCGGCTTACCCTATTCTATTCCCGACGAGCTCAAGGGCGGAATGAATCTGGGATTTATGTTCCTGCCGATCTATCGCGGGTGGGTGGTGATCTTCTCGCTGATCATCTGCTTGCTGACCTGGTATTTGATCGAGCGGACACGACTCGGCGCCTACCTGCGCGCCGCCACGGAAAATCCCACCCTGGTACGCGCGTTCGGTGTCAACGTGCCGAGGATGATTACGCTGACTTACGGCCTCGGCGTTGGCCTCGCCGCGCTGGCGGGGGTGCTGTCAGCGCCGATCAACCAGGTGCGGCCGCTGATGGGGGCCGATCTGATCATCGTGGTGTTCGCGGTGGTGGTGATCGGCGGCATGGGTTCCATCATGGGGTCGATCATCACCGGATTCACGCTGGGCGTGATCGAAGGCCTGACGAAATACTTCTATCCCGAAGCTTCCAACACCGTGGTATTTGTCCTGATGGTGCTGGTGCTGCTGGTGAAGCCTTCGGGACTAACGGGACGGACGGCCTGACATGACGGCATTGACCGACGATACGATACCGGTGAAGGCGGGCACCCGGGCCGTCCGCGACGAAATGGTTGCGTTCGGCATAATGACGGCCCTGCTGTTGGTGGTGCCGCTGACCGGCGTGTACCCCTTCTTCGTCATGCAGGCGCTTTGCTTTGCGCTGCTGGCCTGCGCTTTCAACCTGCTGATCGGCTATGGCGGCTTGCTCTCGTTCGGGCACGCCATGTTCCTGGGCACTGCGGGCTATGTCACCGCGCACGCGCTGAAGGTTTGGGGCCTAACGCCTGAATTGGCAATTCTGGTCGGTACTGCCGGCGCGGCCGGGCTCGGCGTGGTGACCGGGGTCGTAGCCATTCGCCGGCAGGGCATCTACTTCTCGATGATTACCCTGGCGCTGTCGCAATTGCTGTATTTCATCTATCTGCAAACGCCGTTCACCCATGGCGAAGACGGCATCCAGGGTATTCCGCAAGGCTATCTGTTCGGGATATTCAATCTCGCGAACCCGACCATTCTTTACTACGTCATCCTTGTGGGCTTCCTGCTCGGTTTCCTACTGATCTATCGCACCATCAATTCACCGTTCGGCGAAGTTCTGAAATCCATCCGGGAGAACGAGCAGCGCGCGATATCGCTCGGCTACAAGACCGATCACTACAAGCTGCTCGCCTACATCCTTTCCGGCACGCTGGCGGGGTTTGCGGGCTCGCTGAAGGTGTTTGTCGCCCAGAATGCCTCGCTCACGGACGTGCACTGGACCATGTCCGGCGAAATCGTGCTCATGACACTCGTCGGCGGCCTGGGAACCGTGTTTGGACCGGTGGTCGGCGCCTTCGTGATCATCGCCATGCAGCAGTACCTGGCCGGTTTCGGGCAGTGGGTCACGGTCATTCAGGGCGTCATTTTCGTGATTTGCGTGCTGACCTTCCGGCGTGGCGTGATTGGGGAAATAGCCCATTATTTCCGGCGTTCGCTCTAGGAAGGAGCCGATTTCGACCACATTTTTTTGCCCCCTACAAAGTGGTGGATGAGCGGGTTCCTCCGCCGCCGCTGTGGGCGCTTTGTCGGGAAAAGGTCTATGACAGTTCCGTCGCGGCGCCTTTGGACGCCATTTTCCGCAAGTATGGACATCTCAGATGCTGCGTTGGTTTCGCGCCTTTCTCCCCAGGGAGGAACGGTTTTTCGATCTGTTTGCCCGGCACTCCCAGACGGTCGTCCAAGGCGCGCTGGCGTTGCAAGGCATGCTGCGCGGCGGCGACGAAACACCGGTGTTCTGTCAGCGCGTCAATCAATTCGAAAATGACGCCGACAACATCACCCGCGAGGTGCTGACGGCGGTGCGCCGGACATTCATCACTCCGTTCGACCGTGGCGACATCAAGAACCTGATCACCTCCATGGACGACGCTATCGACCAAATGCAGCAGACCGCGAAAGCCGTCATTCTGTTCGAGGTCCGTTCCTTCGAACCGCCGATGCGCGAGATGGGTACGCTGCTGGTGGAATGCGCCAATCTGGTCGGGCGGGCGCTGCCGCTGTTGCAACACATCGGCGACAACGTGTCGTTGCTGACCGCGATCACCGAGGAGATCGGAAAGCTGGAAGGTCGCGTCGACGATCTGCACGATATCGGGCTGAAGGAGCTCTTCCTCAAGCACCGTAACGCCAACGCGATGGATTTCGTGGTCGGCTCCGAAATCTACAAGCACCTGGAAAAGGTTTCAGATCGTTTCGACGATGTCGCCAACGAGATCAATAGCATCGTGATCGAACAGGTATAGGGCAGGGCCGCGCAGTGGATGCCACGCTAGCTCTTCCGATCCTGGTCGGATTAATCGCAGTCGCGCTGCTGTTCGACTTCCTCAACGGGTTGCACGACGCCGCCAACTCGATCGCGACTATCGTGTCGACCCGGGTGCTGCGTCCGCAATACGCGGTGCTGTGGGCGGCGTTTTTCAATTTCATCGCCTTTCTGGTGTTCGGGCTGCATGTCGCCAACACCATCGGCACCGGCATCATCGAGCCCAGCGTGATCGACGCGCAGGTGATCTTCGGCGCGCTGATCGGCGCCATCGTCTGGAACGTGATCACCTGGGGATTGGGTATCCCGTCCTCCAGCTCGCACGCCTTGATCGGAGGCCTGGTCGGGGCAGGCATGGCCAAGGCCGGTATTTCGGCAGCGGTCTGGACCGGTCTGACGAAGACATTGCTCGCGATCGTGCTGTCGCCGCTGGTTGGATTTCTGCTGGCGCTGGTGCTGGTCGCGATCGTGTCCTGGGCCTCGGTGCGCTCGACGCCGTTCGCGGTCGATCGCGCGTTCCGCATCCTGCAATTTGTCTCGGCGTCGCTGTATTCGCTCGGCCACGGCGGCAACGATGCGCAGAAGACCATGGGCATCATCGCGGTGCTGCTCTATTCGCAAGGCCATCTCGGCAGCGAATTTTCGGTGCCGTTCTGGGTGGTGCTGTCGTGCCAGGCCGCGATGGCGATGGGCACGCTGATGGGCGGCTGGCGGATCGTCCGCACCATGGGCTTGCGGATCACGCGGCTGACGCCGATGCAGGGTTTTTGCGCCGAAACCGGCGGTGCCGCGACGCTGTTCATGGCGACCTGGCTCGGGGTGCCCGTCTCCACCACGCACACCATCACCGGCGCCATCGTCGGCGTTGGCGCGGCGCGGCGGGTTTCGGCGGTGCGCTGGAACGTGGCGAGTTCGATCGTCTATGCCTGGGTGATTACCATCCCGGCCTCGGCGCTTGTCGCGGCGCTGGCGTATTGGGCGGTCAATCTGATTCCGCTCGTCCGATAGCGATCAGGTCGCCAGCT
>JBJMTO010000055.1:0-15647 GCA_045811665.1 Bradyrhizobium sp. | reverse complement strand
CTGAACTCGACTCCACCAGCCTTTACGTGATGCGCCGGCACCGGGCCGACGCACTCGGTGCTATCTACGGCGTTGCGCCCGAGGTCGTCGCCAAGGCCGGCGAGTATTTTCGAGAACAGTTGCGCCACGTCGAGGTCGCGCTTGGAGATGGCCGTCAGTTCCTGATGGGCGACAGGTTCACCAGCGCCGATATCCTGCTGACGACCTGTCTGGATTGGGCGATCGCCTACGACGTCGGCATCTGCGATAACGCGCACCCTTATCTGGAACGCATTCAGGCACGACCCGCCTACCGGGCCGCCAAGGAGGCAAACGTGCCTCTGTCGCCAATCGTTCCCGTGCAGCAAAAAGCCTGACCGGGTTAGACGGCTACCCGAATCGACTTTTCGGTGACCATCCTCTCGATGGCGGCGTCCTCATAGCCCAACTCGCGCAGCACTTCGCGGGTGTGCTCACCGATCCGCGGCGCGGGCCCGCCGATCACAGCTTGATTGATTTTGAACTGCGCTGCAGGTTTCGGCTGCCGCACCCGTCCGACCATCGGCTGATCGAATTCCGTAATGATGTCGCGCGCTACGACCTGCTCGTTGTGGATGATCTCGCCGCGCCGCAAAATCGGCGCGCAAGGAACGTCGGCGGCATCGAGGCGGTCAAGCCATTCGGCCGTGGTACGCTGCGCGATGTATTCGGCCATCTTGTTGATGCGGGCGGTGGCGTTCACCGAACGTGCCGACGGGGTTGCAAACCGCGGATCTTGTGCAAGCTCTGGATCTCCCGACGCGCGGCAGAAACCCTGCCATTCGGAATCCGAGATGGTGCCGGCGGTGAGATAGCCGTCGCTGGTCTTGAACACGAGATCGGGGCGGTCGTTGGGATCGGTGGACGCGGCTTCCGCGCCAACCACGGTGTACTGCATCATGCCTTCGGGCCATAGATAGGAAATCATGGCGTCCAGCATCGCAACATGGATGTGGTCGCCCTCGCCCGTCTTCTCCCGGGCGTACAGCGCGGAGGCTACCGCCTGTGCGGTAAAGACGGCGGTGGTCTTGTCGCAGACGATCGTGCGGATCATCTGCGGCCGGTTGGTCACCGGCTGGGACTGGATGTCGGCAAAGCCGGATAGCCCCTGAATAATGGGATCGTAGACCCGCTTCTTCACGTACGGCCCGGTATCGCCGACGCCGCTGATCGAAACGTAGATCAGGCGCGGATGACGCTGGCGGAGTTCGTCGGCGCCGAGACCGAGCCGCTCCATGGTGCCAGGACGGAAATTCTGCACCAGCACGTCGGCCTGCGCGACGAGTTTCGCCAGGACCTCGCGGCCTGCCATGCTCTTGACGTCGATGGAGAGCGAACGTTTCCCGCGATTGGACGAGATGAACAGGGCCGAGAACTCCCCGCCCTTGTCGATCGTAGCGCGGCTACGGCGGGTGATATCGCCACCGATCGGCTCGATCTTGAGAACGTCGGCGCCCTGGTCCGCTAGAAACATGGTCGCGTAGGGGCCCGACACCACCCCCGTCAGATCGAGGACGCGAACACCATTGAGTGGGCCGGGCATGACATCCTCCCTTTTATGCGTTCCGCAGCGGAACGAGCGTCATCATTGTTGCGCTTCGACCGGCGTGTTTCCAAATGTTATTCGCGGCCTATGGCTCAGGTATCAGGCGGTCTTGGACATGGCGCCGCTCGTTTGTTCTACAATGGATTCCTCGACGTCGCGAAGCTGATCCTTGCCGAAGAACATCTCATTGCCGACGAAGAAAGTCGGCGAGCCGAAAGCGCCGCGATTGACTGCGTCGTTGGTCAAATCGATCAGCCGCTTCTTGACGTCATCCTGCTGCGCTCGCGCCATCAGCCGTTCGATATCGATGCCCGATGAGGCGAAGGCACTACGGAAGACTTCGATGTCGTCCATCTTCTTGGGTTCTTCCCACATGTGATGATAGGCGGCGCGGAAATAGGGTTCGAACAAGCCCTCGAACTGAGCTGCCACCGCACCCCTCATCAGCATCAACGTGTTGACGGGGAAAAACGGATTCTGTCGAAATTTCGTGATGTTGTGGCGACGGAGAAAGCGCTGCGTCTCGAGCGCCTGATACTCGGGCTTGTTCTTGATTCCCCGCAAGGACTCGGCGGGAGACGCATTGTTGGTGGCCTTGTAGATGCCGCCGAGCAACACCGGCACGTACTCGAATTTGACTCCGGTACGCCGTTCGATGCCGGGAAGGGCGAGTTCAGCAAGATACGCATTGGGGCTGCCGAAATCGAACTGAAATTCAACTCTCACGGGACTTACCACCGGCCTCTCCTTCACGCGTTATGTGGTCAGTGGCACGTCGCGACCACAGCCTGCCTTTTCTGGAAGATATTAATACAGTTCTAAAAACGAACTGTCAATCAGTCGGCCCATAGGTTAGATTATTTAGGCCATTTAAGGGCTATTGCGGTGGTTGCCTGTCCTAAAGTGCCTATTTAGAATGAGACGGCCGCTCGCCTCATTTACCTGATTCGAGCGGATTGATATGACTAAGCATTGGAGCCAGGAATGAAGTGGGATGCCCTTGAGGAAGAGCCGTGTTCGCTTGCCCGCACCATCGGGGTGATCGGGGACCGATGGACACTTCTGATCTTGCGCGAATGCTTTCTGCGCACGCGGCGGTTCGAGGGATTTCAGTCGGCACTCGGAATTACCCGGCATCTGCTCGCGGAGCGTTTGAAGAAACTGGTCCGACAGGGCGTACTGCGTCGCATCCCCTACCAGGAGTCGCCCAAGCGGCACGAATACATCCTTACCCAAAAGGGACTCGACCTGTATCCGATCATGATGGCGCTGGTGCATTGGGGCGACACGCACATGGTCGACGAGCGCGGACGACCGCTGCTGCACGAACATCGTAAATGCGGGAAGAACTTCGATCCAGTACTGGTGTGCTCCGAGTGCGGCGAGCCGCTCAATGCGAAGGAAGTCCACACCCATCCGGGTCCCGGCGCGCGCCCGGTTCCCCAGAAGGTGACCAAGGCCAAGCCTGGCAAGCAAGCCGCCTGACCGTTTCGAGCAGATCATACTGCAAGCCCGGCGGAGTTCGGCTTGCAGTTGATCACGCGCTCGATGTGGCTACTGATGAATAGTGAGCTGAGAAGCGGCGACGTAAATCCATCTTCTGGATCTTGCCAGTTGCTCCATACGTGAGCGCTTCGACGAATACGACATCATCGGGCATCCACCATTTGGCGATTTTGCCTTCCAGATGCGCCGTGATCGATTGCGCCGTCACCGTCGCGCCGGCCAGCGGCACGACGACGAGCAATGGCCGCTCTTCCCATTTCGGATGCGGTACGCCGACCACGGCGGCTTCAGCCACGCCCGGACATCCCATCGCGAGGTTCTCGACGTCGATCGAACTGATCCACTCGCCACCGGATTTGATGACGTCCTTGGCGCGATCGGTAAGACGAACGGTGTTGTCGTCGTCAAGGACAGCGACGTCGCCGCTGTCGAACCAGCCATCCTGAAGCAAGGGCTTTTCGTCACGATAGTAGCCGCTGATGATCCAGGGTCCGCGAACCATCAACCTTCCGGCGGATTTTCCATCGCGCGGGAGCTCATTGCCGAATTCGTCGGCGATTTTCAGGTCGACGCCGTAGAGCGGGTGTCCTTGCGACGTCTTCCGGGCGACTTGTTCACGCGCTGAGAGCTTCGCCGTACGTCGCGACGGCTGGGGAGAGGTTCCGCTCGGGCTGGTCTCCGTCATCCCCCAGACATGGTTTACCGCTACACCAAGCCGTTCGTATCCTTCGATCATGCGCGGTGCGGGCGCCGATCCCGCCACGGCGATGCGTTTCAACGTGCCGGCGCCGCGGTCTTGCTCTTCGAGATACTTCAGCAAATTGTTGTACAGCGTCGGCACGCCGGCCGTGACGGTAACGCCCTCACTTTCGATCAACCCTGCGATGCTGGCGCCGTCCAGTTTCGGGCCGGGCAACACCAGTTTCGCTCCCACCATCGGCGCTGCATGGGTAAACCCCCACGCACCATTGGCGTGAAACATCGGCGTCATCGGCAGGATCGTATCCTGCGCCGTGAACCCGAAGCCGCTCGCGGTGCCGAGAGTGAGGGCGTGCAGCACGTCAGAGCGATGCGAATAGAGCACGCCTTTGGGATTACCGGTCGTTCCCGAGGTGTAGAACAGCGAAGAGGCCGAGAGTTCGTCGAATACCGGCCATTGGAACTCGCCGTTACCGGTGCTGATGAAATCCTCATAACACACAAGATTCGGCAGGCGACTTGCGGGCATCGCGGACGGGTCCACCATCAGCACGTAAAGCCGGACGCTCGGCCATTCCGGCGCGAGCTTCTCGACAATAGGAAGAAAGGTGCTGTCGAAGCACAGGATGCTGTCTTCGGCATGATTGACGATGTAGGAGATCTGGCTTGGCGCGAGCCGCGGGTTAATTGCGTGCCACACCGCGCCAATACCGGTGACGCCGTATTCAATTTCGAAATGCCGGTAGTTGTTCCAGGCAAGCGTCGCGACCCGGTCACCCGGTCCAATCCCATGCTGCCGGAGCGCATCGGAAAGCCTCCGGGTGCGACGGGCCGCATCCGCATAGCCATAGCGATGGATCGGGCCCTCGACCGTACGCGACACGATCTCCGTTGCGGAATGAAAGCGATCTGCATGCTTAAGAAACGACGAAAGCAACAGCGGCTGATTCTGCATCAGTCCCTTCATGACCCCCTCCCCCTTGTGCCTAGGCCCATCACTCGGATGCGGCATCGAGAACGTCGCTGAACTGGTCCCAACGCGTGCCCGTCCAGCGCTGCAGCCTCATCTGGGTAAAGTCCATGTTGATCTTATCGGACGTATTGATCTTGATGCCCGGCAGCACCGTTGGCAGAACGACATCCTTCAGGTTCTTGGCCTGCTTGATGATGTTTTGGCGGGACAGATCGTTGCCGCATTGTTTGATGAGGTGTTCGAGCAGCATGCCCTGCGTGTAGCCGAAAAGGTAATTGGTATCGGCGATGTCGATTCCGGGCATGTACTTGTCGACGAAGGAACGGAAATTCTTCATTCCCTCGTTATTGTCCCACTGCGAGTCGGTTGGATCCATCGTGATCGTGCCGACGATGACCCCGGTCGATTTGTCGAGGCCTGCGGGTTTCAGCGTCGCACCGACAGAGCTCGAAGGGTAATTCAGCAGGATGGTCGGCTTCCAGCCGATTTCGAAGGCTTTGCGAATGGCTTGGGCCGCGAATTTTGGCGTGCCTGCCACCAGCAACGCTTCGGCGCCGGAGCTCTTCAGGTTTACGACCTGGGAATCAACGGTCGGATCGTTGATTTCGTAGGCGGCCGCCACAACCTTCTTGTCGAAGTCGCTCTTGAGCAGTGCCTTGAAGGCATTGACGTAGTCTTTGCCAAGATCGTCGTTCTGATAAAGGATTGCGTACTTGGCGCTCGGAAGCGTCCTGGTCAAAAACTTGGCATAGATTTTCCCCTCGGTATCGAAGCTCACCAGGCTCGTCGTGGTCAGCGGAAAATCCGCGACGTTGGTGAACTTGTTCGATCCGGAAACGATGGCGATTGCGGGGACGCCTTTGGAGATCAGGTATTTGGAGGTCGCGGTATTGCCGGGCGTGCCGAGCTGGCTGAACATGAAAGCCACCTCATCGCTTTCGACGAGCTTGCGCGCGTGCTCTACCGCTTTCGGCGGGCTATAGGCATCATCGTAGGCGATGTAGTTTATCTTCCTCCCGTTGATGCCCCCACGATGGTTGATCGATTGGACGTAAGCAAGAATCCCACGGCCGACCAACCCGATCGACGAGGCCGGCCCGCTGAACGGGAAAATCCCGCCCACCTTGACTTCAGTTGCGCTGACACCGGGAGCATCGGCCGCAAATACGGGCGATCCCAACGCCAGGGTCAATGCGAATGCGATTTGCCATTTTCTGATCATTCGACTTCTCCCTTGTGAGTGGCGATCCGCGACCACGACGTGCAGCGCGTCTGGATCGAGATGTGCGGCAAGAGCGATCGGTATGTGCTCGAACTTGCAGTTATTGAAAGGGCAGCCTTCTAGTCCGATTCGGCATCGAGAACCTCGCCGAACGGCTCCCAGTTCGTGCCGGTCCAGCGCTGCAGCCGCATCTGCGTCCACACCATGTTGTTTGTCGGGCTGGTGTTGATCTTGATGCCGGGCAAGGCGGTGGGGACCACGAAATCTTTCAGGGATTTGGATTGGCGCAAAATATTGTCCCGTGAGAGATCGTCGCCGCACTGCTTGAGGATTTGCTCCAGCAGAATGCCTTGCTGATAACCGGTCAGATAACTTCCGTTCGAAATATCCGCACCCGGCAGATACTTCTCAAAGAACGCCCGATACGCCTTGATACCCGGGTCGTTGTCCCAGCTCGGATCGGTAGGATCCTTGTTGGTCGTGCCGACGATCACGCCGATCGACTTGTCGAGACCCGCCGGCTTCAGCGTGCCGGCAATCGAGCCGGACGGAAAATCTATGATTATCGTCGGCTTCCAGCCGATTTCCGCTGCTTTGCGGATCGCCTGGGCCGCGAACTTGGGGGTCCCGGCGATGAAGAAAGCCTCCGCTCCCGAACTCTTCAAGTTGACCACCTGCGAATCCACCGTGGGCTCGCTCACTTCATACGCTGCGGTCACGACGCGCTTGTCGAAATCGGCCTTCATGAACTTGCGAAACGCGTTGACGTAATCTTTTCCCAGATCATCGTTCTGGAACAGGATCGCGTATTTCCCCGAAGGCACCGCCCTGCTCAGGTATTTGGCGTAGATTTGCCCTTCGACGTCGTAGCTGACGAGCCCTGTGGTTGTGCGGGGAAATTCCTGGACGTTGGTGAACTTGCTCGAGCCGGAGACAAGCGCGATGGTCGGAACGCCCTTTACAGCCAGGTATTTAGCCGCCGCGGTGTTTCCCGCCGTTCCCAACTGGCTGAAGATGAATGCGACTTCGTCGCTGTCGACTAGCTTGCGGATATGTTCCACCGACTTTGGCGGACTGTAGGCATCGTCCATGGCGATGTAATTGATCTTGCGGTTGTTCACGCCGCCCCGGTCGTTGATCGACTGAACGTAGGCAAGCACCCCTTTGCCGACGAGGCCGATTGAGGACGCTGGGCCACTAAACGGGAACACGCCACCGACCTTGATTTCCGTGGCGGTCACGCCGGGCGTGTCTGCTGGAAATGCCGGCGTGCACAGCGCGAGCACCAGCGCGAACGCAAGCTTGATTCTGCCAGACATGACTTCCTCCCTGCTGGCGGCCGGCGCCGTGGTCAGCCCGCAACCGCCCGTCACTCGCTCGGCCGGTTCGCGCAGACCCTACAGTTCTTTTTTTGAACTCGTCAAGTGCATTCGCATTTTTTTGGGTTCGGCGCGGGAGACGATCTTTCTCAGCCCGAGGCGCCGAGCTGATGCGGTCTCATTTGAAAGGGCCGAGTTAGTTCGCAAATCTTAGGAAAAACCACGTCGATCTTAGAGTTCATGACCAGGGCGCGCGCGCTGTGGGCAGCAAAGGGGTTGACGATCATCGATGCGATTTTTATCGGCGCGTTCGCAGTTACCAATTCGAATATAGAACTTAATGATTCACCGGCCTGTTCCCTGGCGGTGCAGTGTTGATGGGGCAAGCAATTCCCTACGAATTACAGACATCACGGGAAGGTACCGATCGTTATCGGGCACGTCAGGCGAAGCGGTTTCTATTCTCCGCTTCGGATCGCTTTAGGCGCAAAGATGGTCTCCAGCTCCATCCTGGCTTTGACCGCCGGCTGGTTCTCATCGATTGCGAGGTCCTTCCAAGTCAACAACGCGTCCTTCCGAACGGGCCGAACAAGTCTGAGATTGTGAGCAAGCCCCAGCGGAAGGCCGCCCTGCGCCAGTGAACGTTCGGCGGGAACAAGCTTGCCGAATACGGTGTAACCACCCTCCCCGTCGAGGATTTCGCCGGGCACAAGGTCGCGCTTGGCCGCTGCCACCACATCGGCGTTGAAGCAGGTCGGTACGCCGGTTGCCTCTCTGCGTAATCCCACCGACGCGATGGAGATGCCGAGCTCCAGCCCTATCATGTGCCAGCGGCGGTACATGCTCATGTAGCGCCCACTTGGATCGGTCACGACACTGTATTCGTTGAAGCAGCGCCGGATGTAATCCGTGTCCCCCTCGACACAAACCCATACTCCCTTGCGAATGTCGTAAGGGAGCGGCGCGCCATCGTGGCTAAGGCATGATACCACCTCGACCAGTCCTTTTCGGTCGAGGATGCCGCCTTCACTTCTCGGGCGCATCAATGTCGGAATGTCATCGATCGAACCTGGCGGGAAGCTTAATCCATCCTCGGGCGCCTCAAGGCCGGTCGCGTTCGCGACGGCCGCACTCTCAATGGCCGGTTTTGAACCATCGAGGAAGGCGTTGAACATCTTTGGATTGAGGCCGCCCTCTCTGGCCTGTTCGGCTGTCAAACCCCAATGCGTCCAGACAGTATCAGGGGTCGACTCCCGATACTGCGGCAACCATTTATGGCCGCGGCCGGCTGCGACGACGGGAAACCCCGCAGTACGCGCCCAATCAACAAGTTCGCAAACGAGAGCCGGCTGATCGCCATAGGCCAAGCTGTATATAACGCCTGCTTGGCTGGCCTTGAGCGCCAGCAGGGGTCCGCAGAGCGCATCCGCCTCCACGGTAACGTTGATGACGTGTTTTCCATGCCGAAAAGCAGCCAGCGAATGCTCCACCGCCGCCGAGGGGTTTCCGGTGCACTCGATTACGATCTCGATTTCCGGATGCGAGACCAACGCTTCCCAGTCATCCCCGACATGCGTTCCATTCGTCTTCATAGCGTCGTCAATAGAGGCCGCTGAGGAGCGCTCTTTCGGCCAGCCCACCCGCTCAAGGTTGCTCCTTGCATTGGATGGCGAGATGTCGGCGATCCCCAACACATGAATGCCGGGTGTGCGCGGCACTTGCGCCAGATACATCGAGCCGAATTTACCTGCGCCGATCAAACCTACCCGCAACGGCCGATTAGATGCTTCCCGATCACGCAGCTTGCTGAACAGGTTCATCGGATCCACTCTCTTTTGAGGCACAAAGCTGGCTTGTCCGCGTCCTCGTCACTTCTGCATTGCCTCAACAATATGCGCGCGTGAGGGTGCAGGCTGAAACCTGTCGGCGAAATATTGGGTTTCGTTGACCACCAATCCTTCGCGCAATTCCATGATGCTCACTGCGTAAGATGGTATGCCGTCGTAAGTAAGTACGAATTCAGTGACCCAGAGTTCGCCGCTGCCGATAATTCGCCTGACCGTAAAACGCTTCTTGTTTGGCTGAACCAATCGGCTCTCCTGGATGTTGCGCCGGCCCCGGATCCTCTCGCCCGATTGCGGATAATCAAGTACAGCATCCTCGTGGTAGATTTCATGTTCGAGCTTAAAATTGCTCGCGTCCGACGCATCCCAATGCCGCTTTAGTGCCAGCCGTACGGTATTGTCATCCATCCCAATCTCCCGCTAAAGACCGACTGCGTTTCGCTCGATTACATTTCGATAGAATGAAGCGCTAAGCTTTGGGGTGCGGAGTTGCGTCTGGAAATCTACCCGGTACAAGCCAAAGCGTTTTTCATAGCCGTAGATCCATTCGAAATTGTCCATCAAGCTCCACAGGAAATATCCGCGAACCGGCACGCCCTCGGAAGTGGCACGCTGCAGCTGCGCCAGATAGTTGCGCAAGTACATGATGCGGTCGATGTCGTAGACGCTGCCATCAGCAGTCACGTCATCGGCGGCTGAGGTCCCGTTCTCGCTGATGTAGATCGTGTCGATGTTCCAAATCTTCGCCGCAAGTCGCGGCACCCAATAGAGCGTCTCGGGGCCGATCCTCAGCCAATCCACGTTCATATGAGGAAACGATGTGGGAAAAGGCAGAACAGTGAACCCGGGTGCCTGCTCGGAGGCGACCACGTAATGTTGCGGCGCATAGATGTTCAGGCCGACAAAATCGTTAGGCGAGGCGATCACCTTCAGTTCGTCGGCGGTGAACTTCGGAGCGTCCGCGCCGGCATAATCCAGAAATGCGTTTGTATAGTTGCCCTCCATAATCACGTTCAGGAACCCGGCATTCAGTTCGCGGGTCGCGATCTCGGCCGCACGCACGTTCGCGGGCGTATCGATCGCCGGCAAGCAAGCTGCGATGTTCTCAGCCGGACCTGCTTTGGTCCCCGCGCGCCCACGAGCGCGAATCGCCTGCACCGCGAGTCCATGGCCCAACGCGACGTGGTGGCGGACCTGGTTCAGTTCTGCCAGCGGCAGTTTGACACCAGGGGCATCGATGCCCGATCCATAACCGAAGTTCACGAACCTTCCGGCTTCGTTGATCGTGAAGATATTCCTGACCCGATCGGTGAGACGCTCTGCGACGTAACCAGCGTAGTTCGCGAACGCCTTCGACGTGTCACTCGATTGCCAGCCGCCAACCCGGTCCTGAAGCGACTGCGGCAGATCCCAATGATAAAGCGTGGCGTATGGTTCGATGCCATTGGCCAGAAGTTCGTCCACAAGCCGTTGGTAAAAGTCCAGGCCTGTGGGATTCGGCGCACCGTCTCCGTCCGGAAATACGCGCGGCCACGCTATCGAAAAACGATACGCCTTGACGCCCAGCTCCTTCATCAGGCGAACGTCTTCCTTGTATCGGTGATAGTGATCGTTGGCACGGTCCGCGTTGCTGCCATCGCCGATCTTGCCCGGCGTGTGCGCGAACGTATCCCAAATCGAGCGGCCTCGGCCGTCTTCATCGAGTGCCCCCTCTATTTGGTACGCGGACGTTGCGGTACCCCAAACAAATTCGCGCGGGAAGCTTCGGGAAGCGTGTTCGATCGGCGCTGCTAAGGCAGCACGCTGCTGCGGTTGGACCATGCCCAGCGCCGAAAAACCCGCAAGCTTCGCAAAGTGCCGACGCGAGAACTTACCGGACATGGATGGCTCCGTCACACGGTCCCAATACGCTCGCCCTCCGCAAATCAACCGCCCCCAAATTTCGACGGATCATTGTAGGCGGGAGGGTCATTGTGGTCGGTCCGTAGACCGCCAGGAACGGAGTCGTCGCGATATACTCGCGAGCCACTCGGAGTGACGTAGCTCGGGACCACAGGCTGGCTGGAACGAAGTACGCCCTCTCTCGATTTGGCATTTTGGCCCCTAGGGCCCGCGTTAGCAGGAGCACAGAGGGCGGTTAACAGAAATAGTGCCAGGACAAAACGCATTGCATTTTCTTTAATTCGAAGCCGCGACACTATCGTCCGGGTTCTCGGTGAGTTGCTTCTCCCGCGCTCAATACGGCGGGGCCTTACGCTGTCGTTGGGACTTCGCCGCTTCAACCCACCACATGAGATCGTCGGCAAAGCGCGGGAAAGCCCGTTCGACTATCACTCCGCTCTCGCCGATCGGCTCTCCTTCAGCTGATAGGGCCTGTGCAATGGGACCAACGGCAATCGTGCTCGAGACCACCACCATCCCCATCTCTGACAGCGTGCCGTGCCAGGCAGTGGCCGCGCGTGCACCTGACAAACGTCCGGCCGAATAGCTCGCGATCGCGACCGGACGCCAAAACCATTCCTCCAGAAAATGATCCGTGAGATTCTTCAATCCCGGCTGGATTCCCCAATTGTATTCGCCGGTCACGAATACGAAACCGTCGGCATCACGGATCTTGCTCGCCAGTTGCTCGAGCCGCTCGGGCGCTTCACCCTTCGGATGTTCCTTGTACATCCTGTCAAGCATGGGCAAGTCGATCGCCTTGGCGTCGATCAACTCGACCTGCTCGCCTCGCCGCCGCAGTCGCTCGACCAGAAACCGGGCAAGCCGGATGCCCATCCGGTCGGAACGATAGGACCCATAAATGACGAGGATGCGATTGCTCATCGATGTTCTCGATCGCAAAGTTTGCGCTGCCTGCTGCACCCCGGCCGATGACCGGACAAGATAGCGGGGTTCATGACGCCATCTGCTTGCCGGCCTGCTCAGCGACGATGTATTCGGCGTACCACTCCGGCCAGTTGACATCGTGCCGGCCGATTTGTTTCTCGTGCTCACCGTGAGCGACCGATGCTCGGCGTAGAGCCCTCGCGATCTCAGTCGAGGAGGTAAAGGCCGTGATGTCGCTATCCACACGCCCAGGCAACCGACTGGTGATCTCCTGGAGCATCCAGCCGTTGCCATCGGGATCGCTGAACGACGCCAGCGAGAAGTAGCTGCGCCGATCCGGATCCGGACCGCTGACGCGGACGCTGCCGAACAAGTGAGGCTCGTCGACACCTTTGTGTACGTTGTCACCGCCGTGAAACACCTCGCTCACCTTCACACCGCAATCGAGCAGCTCCTGCCGCGCCGCCCCGATATCGGAAACGGCCAGATAGAGCCCCTTTGCGGAGCCTGGCGCCGCCGCCGTGACGTTCGTGCCAAAGATGATCGATGCGCCCGAGCCCGGCGGCGTGAACTGGATCACACGGAAACCGTCGGGAAAGGCGAAGTCGGCGTCGAGCCTCCAGTTCAGGCCAGCGTAAAACTGCTTGGCGCGTTCGACGTCCGCAACAGGGATGACAACGATCTCGAGCTTCATGTCCATCGTCCGCACCTTTGCGGGATTGACTGCAACTGTCATGGTTGTCTCTCCTTGATGTTCACGACCAAGTTTCGCGTATGAGTTAGCGGACCTTATTCGCGCGTTGTTTGAAGCTGGCAGATCCTCCACCGGACATGGTCGCCGGACCAACGGCCATGAAAAGAACAGTCGTTCGACGTTGCCAATCAGCTTCGCGAAATCGCGCTCGAAACTTGTCTAACCGGCGCGGCCGCGCTCAGTCGCAAATAGTATCTATACCACCACTTCAGTTCGGCCGCTGGCGAAAGCGGCATCACGTTGAGACCACACCCAGGCTGACCTTGGGCACTGATTGCTCTCTCTCAGCCGACATCGACTTCGCCCGCTGGGTACGCTGGTTCGATCTGGTCGCACGCTGCTCAACTGAGGACCGCATGATAAGGGTGTGCTTCCGGCTGATGACGCGCCAGGCGACTTAACCCTGGCTGGGGCGGGAGGATTCGAACCTCCGCATGGTGGAATCAAAATCCACTGCCTTACCACTTGGCGACGCCCCAATAGATTGTCTGGAAAGCAGCGGATGGTCGTTCCGCGGATTTCGCCGGCAACGCCGGTCTATAGAGGGAGTTGAACCATTTCAACAGGCTAGATGGGCAATTCAGCTTGAATCGAAGCTGATGCGAACCGCCCCGGGCGGATGCACGCTGAAGCCCATTTGCCCGCCGCAAATAGCTCGGTTCCGGTGATCGGACAGTTGAGACGCCCGTGCTATCGTGGGAATAACAAAGCCCGCTGTTCACCGCCGGAAACGAGAAACCGTCATGACCTACCGCGCCCCGATCAACGACATCTTGCTGGCCCTCAATCATGGCGCAGGGCTGCAGGCCGCCTTCAAGGCCGGCCATTATGGCGATTTCGATGCCGACATCACCGCAGCCGTGCTCGAGGAAGCAGGCAAATTTGCCTCCGAGGTGCTGGCGCCGCTCAATCGGGTGGGCGACGAACATGGCATCAAGCTCAACGACGGCAATGTCACGACGGCACCGGGCTGGCCCGATGCCTACCGTCGCTGGACGGCCGCGGGCTGGAACGCAGTGTCCGGGCCGGAGGCGTTCGGAGGCCAGGGCCTTCCGCTCGCGATCAACGCGGCCTGCACCGAAATCTGGAGCGCCTCGAACATCGCGTTCGGTCTCTGCCCGCTGTTGACGCTGAGCGCGATCGAAGCGCTCGAGGCGCATGGCAGCCACGAGCTCAAGAAGATCTATCTCGAGAAACTGGTGTCGGGCGAGTGGCCCGGCACGATGCAGCTCACCGAGCCGCAGGCCGGATCGGATGTCGGCGCGCTGCGGAGCCGGGCCGAGCGAGCCGGCGATGGCAGCTATCGGATCTCCGGCACGAAAATATTCATCACTTATGGCGATCACGACATGAGCGATAACATCGTGCATTTCGTGCTGGCGCGATTGCCCGACGCGCCCGCGGGCACCAAAGGCATCTCGCTGTTTTTGATTCCGAAATTCATGGTCAATCCCGACGGCAGCCTCGGGGCGCGCAACGACATCTACGCCAGCGGCATCGAGCACAAGCTCGGCATGCATGCCGCGCCCACCTGCACCATGACCATGGGCGATAAGGGCGGTGCGATAGGCTACCTGATCGGCGAGGAAAATCGCGGCATGCATTGCATGTTCACGATGATGAACCAGGCCCGCCTCGCCGTCGGTCTTGAAGGCGTAGGCATTGCCGACCGCGCCTATCAGCAGGCGTTGGCATTCGCGCAGGAACGGCGTCAGGGCCGCGCCATCGGCAAGGTTGGCGATGGACCGGACCCGATCATCGTGCATCCCGACGTCAAACGGATGCTGATGCAGATGCGCGCCATGACAGCGGCGGCACGCACGATTTGCTACGCCACCGCGGTAGCGCTGGATGTTTCCGCGCGATCCCCGGATGCAAGGACTCGCGGTCTGGCGGCGGCGCGCGGCGCGCTGCTGACGCCGATCGCCAAGGCGTTCTCGACCGACATCGGCAACGAGGTTGCCTCGCTCGGCGTGCAGATCCATGGCGGCATGGGATTCATCGAGGAAACCGGCGCGGCCCAGCATTATCGCGATGCGCGCATCACGCCCATCTATGAAGGCACCAACGGTATCCAGTCGATCGATCTGGTGACACGCAAGCTTCCCGCCAATGGCGGCGAGTCGGTCTGGGCTCTGCTCGAAGAACTCACGGCGATTGTCAGGCAGGTCGAGGCGTCGAACGACCCAGCTTTCGGCACGACAGGCGCGAAACTGCGCGACGCCCTGGGATCGCTCGATCGCACCAGCCGCTGGCTGCTGGAGCGCGTCACCTCCGCGCCGAACGACGCCCTCGCCGGCGCGACGCCTTATCTCAGGCTGTTCGGGTCGACCCTCGGCGGCTGCATGCTCGCCAATGAAGCGCTGGCGGCCCGCAACGGCACCGGCGATGCCGCGCGCTATGTCACGCTGGCGCGATTTTTCGCCGAAAACATCTCGGTGCACGCGGCCTCGCTTGAACGCACGGTGATGGATAGCGCCGAAGCCGTAAACGGCGCGGACGCAGTGTTGCTGGGTTAGAGGCTCGCTCCGCAAGCGGAGCGAGGTAACAGGCACCTTCGTGCGGGCACGAATTGCGATTTCAGCAAGCCAAGCTCGCCTGCATTTTTTTCCGTCATTGCGAGCGAAGCGAAGCCATCCACGTCTCAGCGTCGCCAGATCAAAGATGGATTGCTTCGCTGCGCTCGCAATGACGACGGCGGATATCTCAGACACACCTTCGCCATCTCGCCGCGCGTGCGCGCGAGTTTCGATCAGCCAGTTTGCCCCGAAAGATCAGAGGGCGCAGGGAATGCCAGGCGCTCGATGCGCCCGCAGCCTCGCATGCAAAATTAAAAAGCATACGAGCATAGTCACCACGGTCACGCCGGTTACACCCGGCATTCCCTACGCAATGGTTTTAACGGTTTACCCCGTGATCTCCCCGGTGATCGGGCTT
>JBJMTO010000054.1:0-6702 GCA_045811665.1 Bradyrhizobium sp. | reverse complement strand
TGGGCGTCACTAAGCGTGTCGGCACCCCAGTCGGACGATTGCTGCTGCTTCGACATATCGACGCCGAGCAGCTCGCGGGCGAGGTCCTTGAGGCCGTGCTTGTCGGTGTAGGTGCGGGCAAGGCGCGAGGCGGTCCGCGTGCAATACACCGGCGCCGGCATGACGCCGAGCGTGTTGAAGATCATGCCGAGATCGAACCGCGCGAAGTGAAAGATTTTCAGAATCTTGGTGTCACCCATCAGCTTCTTGAGATTGGGCGCGGAAACATTGCCGGCCGGAATCTGCACGACGTCGGCCGAGCCGTCGCCGGGCGACAGCTGCACGACGCAGAGCCGGTCCCGCCGCGCGTCGAGACCCATCGCTTCGGTGTCGACCGCGACCGCGTGACCGGTGTAGCGCGACAGGTCGGGAAGATCGCCGTGATGCTGACGGATGGTCATTGTCAGTGAGTCGCTTTCTGATGGCCGTCATTGTCGATGAGATTCTCTTCGCGATAGAGGCCGAGCGCCACCATCGACGGAATGTCGCTGAACGAGAACAGCACGGCGTCGTCGCGCTCGGACGCGTTGGCGTGCTCGTGCATCGCCCACGACGGCAACACGAAGATGTCGTTCTGGCTCCAGTCGTAGCGCTTGCCGCCGATGACGGAATATCCGCTGCCCTTGGCGCATGTGTAAACCACCGAGCCGGTATGGCGGTGCGCCTTGGTGCGTTCGCCGCCGCGCAGCAGCTGGATATGCGCGCCGAGCGTCTTCATCACTGGACCGCCGGTCGCCGGATTGACGTATTGCATCATGATGCCGTCGTAGGGCGAGCCATCGGTCGCCTTCGCGGCGTTGACCAGCGTCTCGTAGGTGCGGCCCCACTCATACTTCAAGAGCGGCGAATACGGCTTGCTCCAAGCTTCACCACCGGCCGGCAGCAGTCCCGGGCCGCCGTATACCATCGTGCTGTCGTTAAGCGGATGGTTCGACTTCTGCACACGGTCGGGGTGCACGGCGTAGAAGTTGGCGTCGAGCTGGTTGACCAGCAGCATGTCGAGACCGTCCTGCCAGATCGTGACTGCGCCGTCGGACTCGACGCCGTGGTCGTGCCAAGTGCCGTTCGGCGTGATGACGAAATCGCCGGCGGCGAGATCCATCTTGTGGCCGTCGACCACCGTGTAGGCGCCCTTGCCCTCGATGATGAAGCGCAGCGCCGACGACGCATGGCTGTGCGCGGTCGCGGACTCGCCGGGCTTCATCACCTGCAAGCCGCTGTAGAGCCAGCCGACGCAGGCCGAAGTGCCCTTGCGGCCGGGATTCTCCAGCGCGATGACGCGCCGGCCGGCTTTTTCGGGACTGACCAGATCGAGCGCCTGCAGCACCAGCGGGCGCATCGCCTTGTAGCTCCACATCTGCGGCAGCGAGGTCGGCTGCGGATGCCAGGGTTCGATCGAGTTGGCGACCGTCCAGAGCGCGTAGCTCTCCTGCCGGCCAAGCTCCTGATAGTAGCGGTCGAGCTCGGGCGTATCCTCGACGTTGGCTCGACCGATGACGTCCTCGCGCATGCGCGTCTCCGATCTCCGACCTGGTGCCCCGTTTCCGAAGTTCGTGCTACGTCGCAACACACCCTGCGACGAACTTCGGAAACAAAGGGGCACTAACAAACTATGGTTCTAGTGCAGCTTTTCGATTTGAAGTTCCTAATCGAGTTTGCTGCAACTGGTGTAGGAACTTTAAATCGGCGGCACTAGCTCACGATTTAGCATTGCGGCGAAAGCCGGTCCACCGCCGGCCTTCGCAAGCGCCTGAAAAACAGCGTAATTTCCGCCTATACGCGGAGCCTATCCCGCAGATATGGCAACGAGGCACAGTTCGACCATGACCCGCTCCTTCGGTCGACCCATCCTGGCGCTGGCGCTTTGCGCGCTTACGGCCGGCTGCATCACCACCGCCGAGCAACAGGCGAAGCGCAACGAGGAGCGGTGCGTGGAGCGCGGCTATCAACCCAAGAGCGACGCCTTCAACGATTGCGTCGTCCGGATCGAAACCGACCGCACGGTCCGCATGGACCAGCGCCATCGGGAAGCGGTCGAAAAATCGGCTATCCCGTCGTCCAACCGGGGCTACTGAAGTTTCTAAAACTGGTAGTCCCGGAGGTTGCTGTTTTGCTGCGTCCCCATCAGAACCCGCAGTCGCTGCTTGGCGACCTTGGCGAGAGACACCCGGGGGGTCAGGAGCTCCGCCTCATCCTCGACCGACCGCAGCGCGCCGCACTCGACGCATGCGTAGGTCCGCAGCTCCGGGAAGATATGGGCGGCCGGGATGACCTTCTTAAGCTTCAGGATTCCCTCGCATAATTCGCACTTCAGCGCCGGCTTGAGCGGCGCCTTTGACTTTTTACGCATGTGAGAAACTCCCCAAAATCCACGCACCAATTCCGCAGGGGCGATTTTGTTCCTTCGTTTGTGTTCATAGGTGGGCGGCCGAGGCCAATCCTCGAAGCCGAAACGGCGAACTAAGTCAGAGCCTAAAAATGCTTGGTGCCCAGGAGAGGATTGCGCTGTCCAAACCTTAAGCCGTTGAGAAATCTTATATTTTTCCTTTGGCTTGGCAGCGCGGTCCTACTACCAAGGAAGCGGCCCTGTTAGTTCGGCTCCTTTCCGCGGAGTCACTCGAAACCTCGAATTGCGTATTCGGGTGCAGGCCATACCCCAAATCCCAAGATTACTGGCTTTAGCAATCGCTCGACCGCAACGAAAACATTCTGCGGAAGCGATGCGACAATCCGCTTCTGCGATTGACCATGATGCGCTCTCCAGTGTGCCTTTGCGCACTTCTCGTTCAAACCGCGACCGCCTACCCATTGCAACATGGAGGGTAGTCCGAGGGGACAGCTTCCAGGTTGCACCTACGGAGGTAGGGCCATGAACCAATCAACCACCATAACAAGCTGCTACTACTTGTTTGCCCTTTCGTGGGTTCTAATAGTGGTCGCGATGTTCTGGCCAGTCTGACCGACGACCGCCATCGTCGAAAGCAACTACTAGCGCCAAGCCCAAAATACTCCCGTAAGATATCAGACCGGCTAAGACCGCCAAGCAGCGGCCAATAAACAAATCAATACACTTCCAAGATGCGAATCTGCCCACGAGAAACAAACGCGTCCGCAGCCGCCTAACGCTGGTCGCGATTTGCGGGAGATCGACATGTTGCGTCAATTCCTAGTTGGCGGCGCCGTCAGTGTCTGCAACATCACGATTCACGCGTTCGTTATGACGGCAGTTGCAAGAGTTGCCCAGAGAACGAGTTCGAAGAATATAGCGCACCCTTCACTGCTGTTGGCCTGCGTCATGATTTCTACTGTGTTGGTCTTGATGGTTGCGCATACTTGTGAGGTCGCCGTTTGGGCGTTGGCTTACCTGCTCGTGAATGCAGTAGCGGCTGATTCCGGTCTTCTGTATTTCGCGTTCGTCAATTACACGACACTTGGCTACGGCGACATAATCCATGTGAAAGATTGGCAGCTTCTTGGGCCAATGACTGCCATGAATGGCGTCTTGTTATTTGGCTGGTCGACTGCTGTGATTTTCGAAGTGCTACGCAGAACAGCGGCACGTATTGAACGCGCCGGAGCCCTCTAGCGAGTGAGCGTAGCCAGCCTGTTGGTGAGACCCTTCAAACTGACGCTTGCTCGAACCGGGGCGCGCAAAACTCTGAGGGGGCTTAAGTTCTTGACCTGACTGAAGTCTAGACCTTGTTGGTGCCCAGGAGAGGACTCGAACCTCCACGCCTCGCGGCGCTAGTACCTGAAACTAGTGCGTCTACCAATTCCGCCACCTGGGCAAGGTGCTCGGGCGAGTGCGTCCGGGCACTCGCGGCACAGATAAGGGCGCGCCTTTTGCCTTGTCAATCGAGGCGGTTTTTCAGCGCTGGACGGGCGCAAACCCTTGCTGTATTCGGCGGAGGCCGGACCCGCCGCGAGCGCAGTGCCATGACCCTCCAGGCCCATAACGACACGCTGATCACGATCTTCGGCGGCTCCGGCTTCCTCGGCCGCCATCTGGTCCGGGCGCTGGCCAAGCGGCATTACCGCATCCGCGTCGCGGTGCGCCGGCCGGACCTCGCCGGCCACCTGCAGCCGCTCGGCCGGGTCGGCCAGATCCATGCGGTGCAGGCCAACGTGCGGAACGCCGGTTCGGTGGAAGCGGCCGTGCGCGGCGCCGACATCGTCATCAACCTGGTCGGCATTCTGTATGAGCGCGGCCGGCAGCGCTTCGACACCGTGCAGGCGTTCGGCGCCGAGCAGGTGGCGCTGGCCGCCGCCAATCACGGCGCGCAGATGATCCAGGTCTCCGCGATCGGCGCCGACGAGAATTCGCCGTCGGGCTACGCCCGCGCCAAGGCTGAAGGCGAGAAGGCCGTGCTGGCGGCAAAACCCCACGCCATCCTCTTCCGGCCGTCGATCATGTTCGGGCCGGAGGACAACTTCTTCAACAAGTTTGCCGCGATGGCGCGCCTCCTGCCGGCGCTGCCGCTGGTCGGCGGCGGCGAACCCAAAGTCCAGCGGGTGTTCGTCGGCGACGGGGCTGAAGCCATCGCCCGCGCGGTCGCTGGCGAGGCCAAGGCCGGCGCCACCTACGAGACCGGTGGGCCGGAGGTGCGGACCTTCAAGCAGCTGATGGAATATGTGCTCCAGGTCACCGAGCGCCGGCGCTTTCTGATCCCGCTGCCGTTCGGGCTGGCCAAGTTCCAGGCGACGTTCCTGCAATACCTGCCGACGCCACTATTGACCCCCGATCAGGTCGAACTGCTCAAGAGCGACAACGTGGTGTCGCCCTCGGCCGAACGCGAAGGCCGCACGCTCCATGGGCTCGGCATCGTGCCGACCGCGATGGAGGTGATTGTGCCGTCGTACCTCTGGCGCTTCCGCAAGACCGGGCAGTTCAAGACCGGCCGCTTCGCGTAGCGGATCTGTGCCCTGGCGTGACAGGCAGCTTCGTGCGCGCCGCGAAACGCTCCGTTTGAAATTAAGCCACGTTGTCCTGCGAAAGCCTCTCCACGTCATTGCCGGGCCTTCGACCCGGCAATCCATGATGAAGCGCAGCAGATAACATCCATACGGTCTTAGCCGCTGCATGGCCTCATGGATGCGCGGATCAAGTCCGCGCATGACGCCGAATGTGTTGCAACTACCTGCTGATCAAACGTTTGCGTTAAGGCGCCCGGCTATTTCCCGAGCGCCAGCGCGATCAGCCCGAGCGCGCCGACCAGCACGCGCCACCATGCGAACAGCGCAAAGCCGTGGCGCTGCACGTAGCCGAGGAACGTCTTCACCACGATCCAGGCGCAAATAAACGACACGGCGAAACCGATGGCGGTCAGCATGGTGTTGCCCGAGCTCATCTGGGCGTGGGACTTGTAGAGATCATAGGCGAACGCGCCGGCCATGGTCGGCATGGCGAGCCAGAACGAGAACTCGGCGGCGGAGCGGCGGTCGGCGCCGAGCAGCATGGCGCCGACGATGGTCGCGCCCGAGCGCGACACGCCCGGCACCATAGAAAGGCACTGCACGAGGCCGATCATGAAATACATCGGCAGCGTGAATTTCTGGGCGTCGTTGTAGCGCGGCTTGAGATTGAGCATGTCGATCCACAACAGCACCGCGCCGCCGGCGATCAGCGTGAAGCAGATCAGCCATTCGTTGAACAGCACGCTCTTGATGAAATCGTGTGCGATGGCGCCGACCACCGCCGCCGGCAGAAACGCCAGCAGGATGCCGATGACGAAGCGCCGCGCCGCCGGATCGGTGAAAAATCCGAGCGCGAGCTTCCACAGCCGCACAAAATAGATCGATAGCAACGCGAGGATGGCGCCGAACTGGATCAGCACCGCGAAGGTCTTGCCGAAGTCCTCGTCGGCAAAACCGAAAAAGCGCTGCACCAGCAGCAGATGACCGGTCGACGAGACCGGTACGAACTCGGTGAGGCCCTCGACGATGCCGAGGATGATCGCCTTGATAATGTCGAAGGTCATGCAATGCTCCGGCGCAAAATTGATCCGTGCTTTTTCGCCCAACCGCTCCGCCCGGGCAATGGCAATGGCGTGACGCTCAACAGTTTGGCGACCGAGCGGTATGATTGTCCCACCATGCGGAATGACGGGTTGGGACTTTTTTCGCGCCCTGTTAGGCTGCGCCGCTGATTCCCGCCGCGTCGGCCCGCTATCTCAAGGCCCCAATCCTTTGGCTCAATGCTGACACTGTTCCATCATCCGTTTTGCCCGCATTCGCGGTTCATCCGGCTGGCGCTCGCCGAGCACGGGCTGGAGCACCGCGTCATCGAGGAACGGGTGTGGGAGCGGCGGGAGGAATTCCTGATGCTCAATCCGGCCGCCACCACGCCGGTGCTGATGGCGGAGGGCTATCCGGCGGTGCCGGGCGCCGCCACCATCGCCGAATTCCTCGACGAGACCAGCGGCGCACAATTGCACGAGCGCCGGCTGATACCGGTCGAAATCGGCCAGCGGATCGAGGTCCGCCGGCTTACAGCCTGGTTCAACGAGAAGTTCTTCGCCGAGGTCAGCGGGCCCTTGGTCATGGAACGCTTCTACAAGCGGCTGATGCGCATCGAGCAGGGTGGCGGTCCGCCCGACACCGACGCGATCCGTGCGGCGCGGATCAATGTCCGCTATCATATTGCCTATATCGGATGGCTGGTGC
>JBJMTO010000053.1:0-4062 GCA_045811665.1 Bradyrhizobium sp. | reverse complement strand
TCTTGCATCGCCCCGGGGCTGGTTACGGCGCTGGTTCTGACGATGCGCCGACCTCTGCGCCTTCTTGGTCTCCGCAATCCCCTTATCGAGCTCTGTGGCTTTCGCGTTACTGAACCGCCCCGGGTTCGTCGGAGGCTATTTGATTTGAGTCACGCTGCCATGGCTGGTTCGTCCAGCATGGCGTAGTACCGTTGCTCGGCTTCGGCCGGCGGTATGTTACCGATGGGCTCCAGGAGTCGCCGGTTGTTGAACCAGTCTACCCATTCCAGTGTCGCGAACTCGACGGCTTCGAACGACCGCCATGGTGCTCGTCGATGGATGAGCTCGGCCTTGTAGAGGCCATTGATCGTCTCGGCGAGAGCGTTGTCGTAGGAATCGCCGACGCTGCCAACCGAAGGCTCGACGCCTGCCTCTGCCAGGCGCTCGGTATACTTGATTGAGAGGTATTGGCTGCCGCGGTCGCTGTGGTGCACGAGGCCGCCGCGATGAACGGGTCGCCTATCATGGAGAGCCTGCTCCAGTGCATCGAGCACGAAGCCCGCATGTGCTGTTCGTGAGACACGCCAGCCCACGATGCGACGGGCGTAGGCGTCGATCACGAAGGCGACGTAGACGAAGCCGGTCCAGGTTGCCACATAGGTGAAGTCCGAGACCCAGAGCGCATTCGGCCGTGACGCCTGGAACTGCCGGTTGACGTGATCGAGCGGGCAAGCCGCCGACTTGTCGCTGATCGTTGTTCGCACCGGCTTGCCACGAATTACGCCCTGCAGGCCGAGGCTCGCCATCAGCCGCTCGACGGTGCAGCGGGCAATCGTAAAGCCTTCTCGTCGCAACTGACGCCAGACCTTGCGCGCGCCGTAGACGCGGAAGTTGTCCTCGAACACGCGCCGCACCTCGATCTTCAGGGCCTCATCCCGCTTCGCCCGGTCGGACAGCCGGGAGGGATCGAACCGCTTGGCGACATGGTCGTGGTAGGTCGACGGGGCGATCGGCAACACCTTGCAGATCGGCTCGATCCCATACGCTTCCCGATGATCGTTGATGAACGCGATCATGGCTTCACTCGGCGGTCGAGCTCCGCCTGGGCAAAATACGCTGACGCCTTGCGAAGAATCTCGTTCGCTTGTCGAAGCTCCCGGTTCTCGCGCTCCAGGGCCTTCAGCTTCTCCGCCATGTCCGTCGGAACGCCAGCCCGCTTGCCGCTGTCAACCTCCGCCTTCTTCACCCAGTCGAGAAGTGTCTGCGGGGTGCAGCCGATCTTGGCCGCGATCGACATGATCGCCGTCCAACGTGATCGGTGCTCGGCCTCCTGATCGAGGACCAGCCGCACCGCGCGCGACCGGACCTCAGGCGAAAACTTGTTGCTTGTCTGCTTGCTCATGGCTCCACCTTCTCAAGAGTTGGAGCCTCCGGCAAACCCGGAGCGGTTCACACCGCTGTCCCCGGTCGGGTTTGCGCGAACGAGGGGGTGGCTGTGATCAAAGCGAGCAAGCAGGCCAGTACCGCGTGCTGCGTCGCTGTCGTCATAGTCGCACCTGCATGTTGAGCGTCCTTGCGGCGCTTTGCGCTCTGCGGGACCACTCCGGCATGCCAAGCGATGTCGCATGACTGTGAGGTAGCTCACAAATGCCGTGCTCTACCGGCATAGGTTCGGGTGAAGGCTCCCATCAAGCCATTGATTGGCTGATGCGCGAGCTTCGTCCATTCTGACGCAGCCGTAAGCCAAACCTCCCGTTCATCTGGGTAGACGGACTGCTCTGCCCGCGTGCGAGCTTCTTCTGCTCTTTTTTCGCAGATTTCGGTTGAAGTCATTTTTGCCTACCATTGGTCGCGGAGTGAGCGTGGAGAACTCGCAAACCACGCGAGCAGGTTTTGGCGGAAGCGACCGCGCCCACATGCATGGCATGACTCGAAGGAAAAGCGTCGTAGATGCCAAGGGCTGCCGGATTGCGTCGGAATCAGTGGCCGACTTCCGTCGGACTACGCATCTGGATACAGGCATCCCCTTGATGGGGTGTGTGAGCACCTTACCTCAGAGTGCAGACAGCGCTGCAAGAACGAACGTAAGTGAACACACGAGGGCCGGACGCCCTCCGCCTGATGATGCCGCCGGCGAGACTACCAACCGAGAGGAAAAGGACGATGAAGCTCACGTCCACACAGATCGAGCAAACGCTCGGCCAATTCGAAGCGGAGCCCATTCCAGAGAACCATCCCATGGTTCCGCAGCTCAACGAGGTGTTTGGGGAACACACATATTTCGTCAATAGCGATGGCCTCATTATCCTGGAACCGGCCGGGAGCGGTCTGGCAGGGGTGCAATCGGCCAAGGTCGTGAACCTCGGGGAGTGGAGTGACGACGCTCTGAGCGCCCTGGACCTTCACGAGCCCGAGACGACGGACCTTGTAGTCACCCTTGGATTTCGCCACTGACACGAGCACAGAACGCTGAATGCGTGGGGGCCAACTGGTATTGGCCAGTTTCTTGGGCGTCGCGACAGGCGAGATGCTGTTTAATGTAGGGGCGCTTTACCGCGACCAATCCCAAAATCCTTTGAAGGTACGTGTGTTGTCGAAACTCGCGGCGGGGAACTGAGGTGCGGCACTGATAATTGAGACACCCGGCTGAGGTAAATTGAACCTCAACTGGAGTGTTACAGATGACAAATGATGAAGGGCTCAAGCCCGAAGGGGCGCCGGAGCGCTCCGCCAAATCTGGCGTAGGTGCCCCTTTGGGCGTCGACGGGAATGGTCCGAAGCGCTTTTCCGTTCAGCGCAAGATCGCGATCGTCGCGCGACTGTTGCGCGGCGAGCCGCTGGACCTGGTGGCCCGGCAAACGAATGTCTCCATCGCCAGGCTAACCGAGTGGCGCGATCGCGCGCTTGCAGGCGCGGCTACGGCCTTGAAAGAACGCGAACGCGATGACCGCGACGACGAAATCGCCCGGCTGAAATCCAAGGTGGGCGAGATCACCATGGACAACGAACTGCTCAACGCCAAGATCGCGGCGCTGGAGGGCAAACGCCCTTTGGCCTACAGGAGGTCGAGACGATGAGCCAGACGCTCTCGCCCTCCAGTGCTCGCGGTTATGGCTTGGCGCGCGTTGCGCGCGTGTGGTCGGTCTCGCGTGCCAGCGTCTATCGCTCGCTCAAAGAGATGCCGCCGAACACGATCGCCCGTCGCCCTGGCCCGGTCGGGGCATGTTCGGACTCGGAATTGGCCGACCATATCCGCCAGCAAATAGCTGCCTCACGCCTTCACGGTGAGGGGTACCGCAAGTTATGGGCGCGATTGCGCTTTGCTGGCGTTCGCGCAAGCCCCCGCCGTGTGCGACGCGTGATGGGCGAGAACGGCTTGCTCGCTCCTCATCGCGTCGGACGCGCCGAGAGCAAGCCGCACGATGGAACGATCGTCACCAACAAGGTCAATGAAATGTGGGGAACAGACATGACGCAGACGATCACCGTCGCGGAAGGCAGGGCCTATGTCTTCGTCGCCGTGGAACACGCCAATTCGGAAGTCGTCGGCATTCATGCCGCGCGTTCGGCCAATCGCTTCGAGGCGCTGGAGCCGGTGCGCCAGGGGGTGCATCGGTGCTTCGGATCCATCTCACCTGGTGTGGCGCGTGGATTGATGCTGCGTCACGATCATGGCTCCAACTACATGTCCCGTGACTTCCAAGAAGAGATCGAATGCTTGGGTATCGAAGCTTCGCCGTCCTTCGTGCGAGAGCCCCAGGGCAACGGCGTCGCGGAGCGCTTCATCCGGACCTTGAAGGAGAACCTATTGTGGGCGCGAACCTTCGATACGATCGAAGAGCTCCGAGCCGCGCTCGTCGAGTTCGCCAGGCACTACAACGAAACCTGGCTCGTCGCCCGCCACGGTAATCGTACCCCCGCCCAGGTACGAGCCGCTCAACGCCAGCTTGATCAGAACGCAATGGCCGATCTAAAGTTGGCTGCTTGAATAAGCCCAGCCGGATGTCTCAAAACCGGGCTGCAGTACAACGCACAAAGCCGCGTCTCGAAAAGAAGCCGTTCGCTTGTGCTGCAGGCTTACGG
>JBJMTO010000052.1:0-38583 GCA_045811665.1 Bradyrhizobium sp. | reverse complement strand
CGAAACTTTGCCAGAGCGTCTTGTACAGCCCGGCCTTCTTCACCTCGTCCACGACGATCGCGTCGGCGCGGCGCAGCAACTCCAGCCGCGGCCGGGTGACTTCGCCAAGGATGCGGACGGCAAGCCCCGGCCCGGGGAACGGCTGTCTCACGACGAACTCTTCTTCCAATCCGATATCACGGCCCAGACGCCGGACCTCGTCCTTGAACAGCTCGCGCAGGGGCTCGACGAGCTTCATGTTCATGCGCTCGGGGAGACCGCCGACATTGTGGTGCGACTTGATCGTCACCGAGGGACCGCCGGTGAAGGAGACGCTCTCGATCACATCTGGGTAGAGCGTGCCTTGCGCCAGGAAGTCGGCGCCGCCGATCTTCTTGGCCTCCGCCTCGAACACCTCGATGAAGAGGCGGCCGATGGTCTTGCGCTTGGTCTCGGGGTCGGTGACGCCTTCGAGTTCGCCCAAGAATTGCTTGGAGGCATCCACATGCACGAGCGGGATGTTGTAGTGGTGGCGGAACAGATCGACCACGGTCTTGGCTTCATCGAGGCGCAGCATGCCGTGATCGACGAAAACGCAGGTGAGCTGCTCGCCGATGGCTTCGTGGATCAGCACGGCCGCGACCGCGGAATCGACTCCGCCGGAGAGGCCGCAGAGCACCCTGCCCTTGCCGACCTGGGCGCGGATCTTGGCGATCTCCTCCTCGCGGAAGGCGCGCATGGTCCAGTCGCCGGAGAGGCCTGCGATCCTGCGGACGAAATTGCGGATCAGTTTTGCGCCGTCGGGCGTGTGCACCACCTCGGGGTGGAACATCAGCCCGTAATATTTGCGCTTCTCGTCCTGGATCACGGCAAACGGCGCGTTCGCGCTGACCCCCGCCACGACAAAGCCGGGCGGCATCCGGGTGATGCGGTCGCCATGGCTCATCCACACCGGGTGGCGCTCGCCCACAGACCAGGCGGAATCGAACAGCCCGCTCGCCGCTTTGACCTCGACATCGGCGCGACCGAATTCGCGATGATGACCGCCCTCGACATTGCCGCCGAGTTGAGCCGCCATGACCATCTGGCCGTAGCAGATCCCGAGCACGGGAACGCCGGAATCGAAGATCGCCTGCGGTGCCCGCGGCGAGCCCTTTTCGTGCACGGATCCCGGGCCGCCGGAGAGGATGACGGCCTTTGGCTTCATCTGCGCGAACGCCGCTTCAGCTTTTTGAAAGGGCACGATCTCGGAGTAGACGCCCTCCTCCCGCACGCGACGCGCAATCAACTGCGTCACCTGGCTGCCGAAATCGACGATGAGAATCTTGTCATGCGCCGAAGCCACCGAAGGCGTCGACTCGCGGGCTGGCTGTGCTGCTGTCATGGCAAGGAATTACGCGACCGAACGCGACCCGGCAATGCCAGAAACCGGCTTTCCGGGCTGAAATTTAGGCCTTTTGCCGCTTCAGCAGCGAAACGAAAAACCCGTCCGTTCCGGTCCGGCGCGGCGTCATCAGCACGCCTTCTGCCGATTGCAGCACGGCTCCGGCGAATTCGTCGGCTTTGTCCCACAGGACGGACACGATTTCGGCCGGCGGCACCACCGCAAACTGCGGATGCCGGGCGATGAAGCCGCGGACCTGGTCGCCGTTTTCGGGTGGCAGCACCGAGCAGGTAATGTAGGCGATCCGCCCGCCGGGCTTGACCAGCGGCGCGGCGCGATCGAGCACCTCTATCTGGTCCTTTAACCGCACCTCGAGCGCGCCTGGACGCATCCGCCATTTGGCGTCTGGATTTCGGCGCCACGTACCTGTTCCCGTGCATGGCGCATCGATCACCACCAGATCGGCTGACGCCTTGATATCGCCGAGCGTATCGGCTTCGCCCTTTGGCGTTCGCACATCGGCATTGTGGACGCCCGCGCGTGACAGCCGCTCGTACATCGGCGCGAGCTGGCGCTTGTCGTGGTCGGTTGCGATCAGCCGGCCCTTGCCCTGCATCATCGCCGCCAACGCCAGCGTCTTGCCGCCGGCGCCGGCGCAGAGATCGATCACCTGCTCCCCCGGCTTGGCCGCCGACAACAGCGCCGCGAGCTGCGAGCCCTCATCCTGTACTTCGATGGCGCCCTTGATGAAGTCCTCCTCGGCATGGATGCCCGGATTGCGCGCGTCGGCGCCGAGTTCGATGCGCAGGCCGAGCGGCGACCAGGGCGTCGGTTTTGCGCCGAGATGCGCGAGCGACGGCAGTGTCTTTTCGCGTTTGGCTTTCAACGTGTTGACCCGCAGGTCGAGCGGCGCGCGGCTCGCCATCGCGGTCGCCTCCGCCACACGATCCTCGCCGAATACCTGCGCCAGATAGCCGTCCAGCCACTCCGGGTAATCGCCGGCAACATGCGAAGGGGCGCCGGCAAGGGAACGTGACATAAGCGCCGCCCGTTCGGCGTCCGTCAAAGGCTCCGGCGCGAAACGACCGCCATCACACAGCGCGGCGATCGCATCGACATCCATGCCGCGCTCGAGCTTCAGCATCCCGAGTACGCGTGCGCGCGCCGTATCCTCGCCCATCAGCCACGCGCTCGATGCACGCCGGCGCAGAACATCCCACACCAGGCCGGAGATCGCGGCGCGGTCGCCGGAACCGGCGTAACGATGCGCGGTGCCCCACTCCTTGAGGGCCTTTGCAGCCGGGACACGTTCGGTGTCGATGGTATCGAGCAGTTCGATGGCTGCGGACAGCCGGGCAGCAGGGGTCATTGCAGACTTTCAGCTTGGGATGACGCTCAGCTTAGGGTGAGGCGCCGCACCCTCAGATCAGCAACAGGATTCGAAGCGCGAAGTAGATCCACATCGCGAACAGCACCAGGACGCCCGAGAGCCATGCCAAAAAGCGGCGCTGGAGATCATTGGAGGTGACGAAAATCCCGGCATGAATAAGTCGGGTGACTACGAACACCCAGGACATCAGCACCATGAACAGATCGACGTGGCGCAACGGCAGCGCGATCGCGATCAGGGCGTAAAAAAGTAGCGGCAGCTCGAACTGATTGCGGTAGCAATTGCCGATCTGGGTAGCCCGCACCGGCCAATTGTGCTGTCCGAGCGCAATGTCCCGTATCTTGGTCTCGCCGCCAACGAGCGCCCGCCGGCGGGTCGCGACCATGCCCACCAGCAGCGCGAGGGTGAGCACGACCAGAACGAAAACCGGCAGCAAAACAGACTGAACCGACATCGATAATTCCCCTGGCTGAAGCGCCAGACTTCGCTATAGCGACCGCGCTCCCCCCTGACAACAAATGCCCCGCCAGCGTGAACCTCCATCCCGGTTTCCGTGACTAATCGGCATATTAAGTGATTTTCCGGTTTCCATCGGGCTTGAAGCGCCCTCGAGATATTGCGATGAACCTTACCTCTCCGATCTCCAAGGGTGCGGCTCGCGCGGCCGAGCTACCCAGCGATTCCGTTCCGGCATTTCTCAAGGCGATCGCCGACTACACGGGCCTTTTCGCTGACGACAGCTCAGACGGCGTTCTCGGCATCCTCATGTCCGGGCTCGCCGGCGTGGCGGCCGCGCTCGCGGTAGGCATCTTCCTGACCGTGTATTTCCGGGCCCGGCCTCGCAACCTTCGCGATATCGTCACCCATGGACTCAGCGTGGTCGCGGTGCTTGGGCTGGTCGCCTTCGTGGCCTCAGACTTTCGCCACGCCGCACTCGGCTATCTCGGCATCAACCCGACCAAGCCGGCAGTCGAATTTGAAATCCGCCTTCCGAACGCGGCCTTGTCCGGCGCGGCGCAGACCCAGGTCGAACTGCACACCGACCGAAACCAGACGCTCGCCAAGCTCCTGGACGTGCAACGGTCCGAAGCCGAGGGCCTCAGCGTACTCAGGGGTTTGGTCGCATTGAAGTATCGGACCAGGGACCGGGTCGTGATCCTGCATCTGCCGGGACACGCCGAGTGCGAGTTCAAACTGAGACTGGCTGCAAGCCCAAGCCGCTCCGATCAGTTCGGGCCATGGCATCTTGCGGATCGCGTGGCCTCAGGGACGAGCCGACAGAAAACGCGCGATCAGCAGAACGACGCTTTCGCGATCCGGTATCGCGTACTTTAGGCTTCAATTCCGCCGAATTTTTAAATCCGAGATTTCGTCCCTCCACCCTCCTGCAGCTATAGTGCGGCTGCAAGGAATAGCACATGCCCGAATTTCGACTGGTCCAGATCTCCGATACTCATCTCGCCCGGCGCCTGCCTCTTCTGACCGACAACTTTCATCGGGTGCGTGAATACATCAACGCGCGGCGGCCCGATCTGGTGGTCAATACAGGCGACCTCGGATGGGACGGTCCGACCAGTCCCGACGACCTTGAATTTGCCCGGACGCTGCATGCTGAGCTTTCGGTTCCTTGCCGCTTCATCCCTGGCAATCATGACATCGGCGATAACCCCAGCGATGTCGGTCCGCCACCGTCGCAGCCGATCACGGAACGGGATCTCCAGAATTTCATCGCGATGTACGGGGAAGATCGCTGGTGCGTCGAGGCCGCCGGGTGGTGCTTCATCGGCCTCAATGCAATGGTGATGAATACGGGTTTTCCCAGAGAAGCGGAGCAGTTGGATTGGCTTGCCGAGCAGCTCGCAGGCGTCAAGGGCAGGCAAGTGGCGCTGTTCCTGCACAAGCCGCTGTTTCTCGAGTCCCCTGACGAACCCCAACTTGCGGCTACATCGCTGCGCTACATTCCCGTGCAGCCGCGAAATCGCGTGCTGCAAATGATGGGCCAGGTGGATCTGCGTCTTGTCGCCAGCGGCCACGTTCACCAGCGTCGCGATTTCAGCTTCGGGCACGTCAGGCACATCTGGGCCCCATCGGTGGGATTCTTCTTCTCCGACAAGCGTCAGGAAGTGATCGGGACCAAGGAGGTCGGATTTGTGGAGTATCGCTTCAAGCCCGACAGCTTCGAGGTGTTTCACCTCAAAGCGCCGGGGCAGATCGACGTCGACCTGGACTCGCTGAGCTAAGCCTGCATTCGCGGCGCGTTTAGTTGCCTGCCGTGTTGAAAACCGAAAGGTCGCAATCCGGCTCGGCATATCTGGTGCGTCGAAGTCCGTCGCGGTCTTCGACGGCGGTCGGACGGCAACGGCCGAGCCAAACCTCGCGCGCTTCGGACTCGGCCTTCTGTTCCTCTGGGGTTAGCGGCAGCGCCGGGCGAAGGACATTGTCGCCGTTGACGCTGAAGTTGGTGGATTGGCTCGGGGTGAGAGGAAGTCCGGCCACTATGGCCGCTTCCTTTGCCTTTGCAGCCGCAACAGCGGCCTTGGCGGCGGCCGCGGCGTCCGCCGCGCGCCCATGATCCATTGCCCATGAAGCTGGCTGTTGAGCGGATGCAATCGAAACGCTGGTGACGGCGAAAAACAAGACGGCGGCAATGGTACGCATGTGGCAACCCCGCAGGACGAGCCCTCGTCGGCTTGTCTAGTCTGCTTGGCTTGAAGCTGCGTAAAACAGCGCGGTTAGCGCATGCCCAACGAAATGCGTCCAATTGTACCCAGGCTTTTCGATCAGCGGTCGGTTCGAATTGTTTGGCTCACGACTTGTCCGGTCCGACCCGCACCAACTGCTTGCCGAAGTTCGCTCCTTTGAGCATGCCGATGAACGCGGCTGGCGCGCTGTCCAGACCCTCAGTTACGAATTCGCGGTACTTTACCTTGCCCTCGCGCACCCACTGCGACATGTCGCGCAAGAACTCCGCGTGACGCGCCGCGAAATCGCTGACGATGAAGCCGCGGATGGTCAGACGCTTGGTAAGCACCGTGCGCATCAGCGATGGCGCCCATTTCGGCACCGACGCCTCGGTCTCGTTATATTGCGCGATCAGGCCGCACACCGGTATTCGCGCGAATGCGTTGAGCAGCGGATACACCGCCTCGAACACCGCGCCTCCAACATTCTCGAAGTAGACGTCGATGCCCTTTGGGCAAGCTTCCCTAAGCTTGGACGCCAGATTGGGATCGCGATGATCGACACAGTCGTCGAACCCCAGTTCGCGTTTGACATAGTCGCACTTTTCCTTGCCGCCGGCGATGCCGACCGCACGCGCGCCCTTGATCCTGGCGATCTGTCCGACGGCCGACCCCACGGCGCCGGACGCCGCCGCCACCACCACAGTTTCCCCAGCCTGCGGCTTTCCGATATCCAGCAGGCCTGTATAGGCCGTCATGCCGGGCATTCCGAGCACACCGACCGCAGTCGAAACCGGGCCGAGTTTCGGGTCGATCCTGGTGAGGCCTTTGCCGTCCGAAAGCGCATGGGTCTGCCACCCGGCGCGTGAAAGCACGACATCGCCCTCGGCGAAGTCCGGATTTTTCGAGGCTATGACCTCGGACACCGTCCCGCCTTCCATCACTCCGCCGACCGGAACGGGCGGAACGTATGACGGACCTTCGCTCATGCGACCGCGCATATAGGGATCAAGCGAGAGCCAGATGTTGCGCAGGAGAACCTGACCTTCGCCCGGGCTCGGTACCGCGGCATCCTCGATGCGAAAATTCGAGGATTTCGGCTCACCGACCGGACGGGAAACCAGCACCACGCGTTTTGCCGATTGAGACATTCAATTTCTCCCATGTCTGTTTTTGTTGGCGAGCCACAGGTCGCGCGAGAGCGCCGCCTGATGACCCACTTCGCTGAAGCAATGCTAGTGTCGTCTCCTGGTGACTAAGCCGTGATCTTCGCTAACGCCGTCTCGAACGCCGCCGCAGCGCTCGGCAGATCCTTGAACGCGCGAATGTGCCGCGTTTCCTGCTGATCTTTTTCCGAGACGCCCGGGCGGACTTCGGAAAAGGGCTTGCCATCATCGATCATTCCGGCCGGCGCGCTGACATGAAATTCGTGATCCTCGAGCGGCGCGTCTTTCGGCAACCACACCCCGAGCGTCACGATGTCGTTGCCACGCCGATAGGAGATATATCGATCGACCGCGACGGTGCCGTCTCGCTGATGCCCACCGAGCTTTGCAAACCCCTTGGCGTCCAGCAGCTTGTGCGATCGAAATCCCTTCACGCCGACCGAATTTGCCTTCGCTGTCTCCTCCGAGAGATCATATTGCGCAGCCAGCTTTTTACCGACTTCGGCTAGCTGACCGGACATGTCGTGCTCGAATTCCTTTACTTCGGTGCGGGGTTTCGAAGCACGGCGCGGCTTTGCGGCATCGCGCTTTTCGATTTCAGCCTTGCATTGCGCGATCACCGCCTCGACCGATTTCCGCTCGGCGTTGACGAGCAGGTTCTTCAAATCCTGATCCGAGAGCGCGGCGATCCTGTCGTCCGACCAATCAACCATCATATCCAACTTGTTCGTGAGCGTTATTGAAGCGTTCAAAGACCGCCGTCGCGCCGCCCGAGTTCGGCGCTCCGCGATCATGGAACAGTACCGCGTTTTGCCGTTGTTGTGGGCGAGAATTTGCAGCCCGACGATCACACCCCGCCGGGGTAATTCGGGCTTTCTCGCGTAATCGTGACGTCGTGGACGTGGCTTTCGCGCAGGCCCGCCCCGGTAATCCTGACGAACTGCGCTTTCTCGTGAAATTCAGCAAGGTTTCTTGCGCCGACATATCCCATGGCCGCGCGCAGCCCGCCCGCGAGCTGATGCATGACGTTGGCCACGGGGCCCTTGTAAGGCACCTGTCCCTCGATGCCCTCGGGTACCAGCTTCAACGTGTCCTTGATATCCTGCTGGAAGTAACGATCCGCGGAGCCGCGCGCCATTGCTCCCACCGATCCCATGCCGCGGTAGGCTTTGTAGGAGCGGCCCTGCCACAGGAACACTTCGCCCGGGGTCTCGTCCGTACCCGCGAGCAGCGAGCCGACCATCGCGATGTCAGCGCCAGCGGCGAGCGCTTTGGCGAGATCGCCGGAATATTTGATGCCGCCATCGGCGATCACCGGCACGTTGGCTTTCCTCGCCGCTTCGACGGCATCCATGATCGCCGTGAGTTGCGGCACGCCGACACCCGCTACAATGCGAGTGGTGCAGATCGAGCCTGGACCGATCCCAACCTTGATCGCATCTGAACCGGCATCGATCAGCGCCTGCGCGCCCTCTTCGGTTGCTATGTTACCCGCGATCACCTGCACCGCGTTGGAAAGCCGCTTGATGCGGTTGACCGCCTCCAGCACCCGCGAGGAATGGCCGTGGGCGGTGTCCACCACGATCACATCGACGCCGGCATCGATGAGCCGCTCAGTACGTTCGAACCCGCCCTCACCGACAGTGGTCGCGGCGGCGACACGCAGGCGGCCCTGGGCATCCTTGCAGGCCAGCGGATGCGCGACCGCTTTTTCCATGTCCTTGACGGTGATCAATCCGACGCAGCGGTACTGATCGTCGACGACGAGCAGTTTCTCGATGCGGTGCTTGTGAAGCATGCGCTTGGCTTCGTCCTGGCTGACGCCTTGACGCACGGTCACCAGATTTTCACTCGTCATCAGCTCGGAGATTTTCTGACGCGGATCGGTCGCGAAACGAACATCGCGATTGGTGAGGATGCCGACCAATTTTCCAGGTACGCCCTTGTTCGCGCCGGTGACCACGGGAATGCCCGAGAAGCCATGATCGGTCATCAGAGCCAGCGCGTCCGACAGCATCGCATCGGGGCCAATGGTCAGGGGATTGACGACCATTCCCGATTCAAACTTCTTCACTTGCCGCACCTGCGCGGCCTGCCCGTCTACATCAAAGTTGCGGTGGATGACCCCGATGCCGCCCGCCTGCGCCATGGCAATGGCCATGCGTGCCTCGGTGACGGTGTCCATCGCCGAGGCGATGATCGGAATGTTCAGAGGAATGGTGCGGGTGAGTTGGGCGCGGATATCGGCCTCAGACGGCAGGATGTCCGAAAGCCCGGGTTTCAGAAGCACGTCGTCGAACGTATAGGCTTCCCGTATCCTCTGAAGTCCTTGCACCACCGCCATTGCCAACTCCGTTCAGCGGCGATTTCGCCGCGCTGGACCTCAGGATGAACGGATTTTTCGGCGACGCCTGCTGGCATCGCCGTCGAATCGCCCATCGATAGGGTTGGCGGTGGTCGATAGCATGGCCCCACGACGATTCAAAGGGGCTGCGGCCTCAAAACCATGCTTAACGCGGATGGCCCGGCGGCGGCCCATGCTGCCGGATGGCCTCCACCACGTCCCGATGCATCCGCTGTTCTCGTTTCATATGAACAGCGATCACCGCGTGCGCCGACGGCACCAGCAGCAAGGGATGGAAAACCAACCCTAGAATCAGGCAAACGACGATCAGGACGACATTCAGGATCGCCGAAAATGGCTGGCCGTTCAGGAGCAAACCGAGCGGCGGCACCAGCGCAGCAAGGACATAGATCATGGTCGGATCTCCCGCGGGATCAGCTGAGGAGAAGATTTAGGTCGTCCTGGAGCTTCCGCAATAGCCTGCAGCACCTTAGGGATGGTACAGGCCCAGCTCCGGCATCGTTCCCAAACCTCCATGAACAAAGAACGCCTGATCCCGCTGATCGTCGCCACCGCCCTGTTCATGGAAAACATGGACTCGACGGTCATTGCCACCTCGCTCCCGGCGATCGCGGCCGACATCGACACCAGCCCGCTGACGCTGAAACTTGCCATCACCTCCTATCTTTTGTCGCTCGCGGTATTCATCCCGGCGAGCGGCTGGACCGCCGATCGGTTCGGGGCGCGCATGGTATTCAGTGTCGCGGTCGCCGTTTTCATGGTCGGCTCGATCGGCTGTGCCCTTTCCTCCAACGTCACGCATTTTGTGATTGCTCGCATCGTGCAAGGCATGGGGGGAGCGATGATGACGCCGGTAGGACGCCTGGTGCTGCTGCGCTCGATCGACAAGAGCGCGCTGGTCAATGCGATGGCGTGGGTCACCGTGCCCGCCTTGGTGGGACCGGTGATCGGTCCGCCGCTCGGCGGCTTCATCACCACCTACTTCTCGTGGCACTGGATCTTCCTGATCAACATTCCGATCGGGCTGCTCGGTATCTTCATGGCCATGCGCTACATCGACCCGATCCGCAGCGAGGCCCCCGAGCGGTTCGATCTCTACGGGCTGGTGCTGGCCGGCGTCGGACTAGGCGGGATCGCGTTCGGGCTTTCGGTCGCGGGTCTGAACCTGTTGCCATGGACCATCGTTGCCGCCCTTGTGGCGATCGGATCGATCTCGATGACGCTTTACGTGATCCATGCCAGGCGCACCGCCTCGCCGGTGCTGGATTTCACGCTGATGCGGTTGCCGACGCTGCGCGCCAGCATTATCGGCGGGTTTCTGTTTCGTCTTGGGATCGGAGCGCTGCCGTTCCTGTTGCCGCTTTTGATGCAGGTCGGGTTTGGATTGTCGCCATTCCGCTCGGGATTGGTGACATTTGCGTCGGCCGTCGGCGCCATGGGCATGAAGACGCTGGCAGCGCGCATCATCAAAACCTTCGGCTTTCGCAACGTGATGATGATCAACGCGATCGTGAGCTCAGCGTTCCTCGCGGCGTGCGCGCTGTTTACGGTGACGACGCCGCTGCTCCTGATCATGATCATCCTCGTGGTCGGCGGCTTCTTCCGTTCGCTGCAATTCACCGCGATCAACACCGTCGCCTACGCCGAAGTTGAGCCTGCGCAGATGAGCCGAGCTACTACGCTCGTCAGCGTCAACCAGCAATTGGCGATTTCGGCGGGAGTGGCGATTGGCGCGTTCTCGGTGGAGTCGACGATGCTGCTGCGCCATGTGCAGGAGCTCAGCGCGGCGGACTTCGCGCCCGCCTTTATCGTGGTCGCGATCATCTCGGCGATCTCGGCCTACTCGTTCTACCTGATGCCGGTCGATGCCGGTCATCAGGTATCCGGCCGCCGCGTCGTGGTGATCTCCGATCCGACCCGCGAACCGGAAGCGGAGGAAGAGGCCGCGAGCGAAACGGTCACGGCCAGGGATCAGCGGCTAGGTTAGCTCGCGATCAGCGATATACGCCAAGCGCAGAACTCAGCCCGCGGCTCCGAGAACGGGAAAGGTCATTTTACATCGGACACCGTCCTGCTCGAACGAGACCGCTACGTCGCCCTTGCCCTCCGGGAACGCCGTCGCCAGAAGTTTTGAGCCAAAACCGGATCGTGACGGTTCGATCACTTCCGGTCCGAACCGCTCCTTCCAATTCAGACAGCCCTTGCTGAGAGCTTCCTCCACCCAGGAGATCTCGATTCGTCCTTCGGAGTTCGACAACGCGCCATGCTTGGCGGCATTGGTGGCAAGTTCATGTACCAGCAGCGAGAGCGATACCGCTTCTTCCCGGAAAAGGATGAGAGAAGGCCCGCCTTTCACCGTAAACTGACCGGGCTCGAACGGTCTGATGGCCTCTTCCACTACTGACTGCACGCTAACGCTCTGCCCAAATCCTTCGCTCATGGGGTTTTGCGCCCGCGCAAGGGCGGCGAGCCGCTCCATCAGAATAGCTCGAGCCTCCTGCAAGGTGTTTGCGTTCCGGAAAGCCTGATGCGCGATTGCCTGGACCAGGGTCAGCGTGTTTTGCAGCCGATGATGCATTTCGCCGGCCAGCGTTGCCGCCTGCTTCTCCGCGGCCGCAAGCTTGTCGAGAACGCGATGCACGAATGACGTGAGAACGAGCGTCAATCCAGCCGAAAAGCAAAAGGCCACCAGACGGATAATGCCGTCGCTATGCACCCGCAAACTGAATGTAGGGGGAACCCAAGCGTAAGCGATCACGGTTCCGCCTACAACAGCCGTAGTTATGCCGGCCAATGTGCCTCCGAACAGGCCCGCCATGAAAACGGCCGGAAAGAGGAAGGTGAAGTACAGACCGTCATGGACGAAGGGATCGATTGCCGCCCGGATCACAACGGCGACGATGGCCGCCGCCAATGCGATGGCCTGCCCGCGCCAAAAAGGGCGCACCCCTCGCGGGATGTAGGAAATCACTCTTTGCACAATGGGCTCACGCCTGAAAGGTTGGGACCTTATCAAAGTCTTTTCGGGCGACAACGGAATTTGCTCGCCTCATCATTTCATGGCCCCATTGCCGCCGGAGTCGGCCACCGCGAGCGGGATGTCGGTCCGATAGCAGACATTCAGGATGCCATTGTTTGAGCAATGGCGGAGCTACGCTCCCTCGTCGGTGTGCAACGAGTTGCCGCGAAATCCGGTCGCCAGCACGTAGCGTTCCGACGAATCCTGCCGGCTTGCTGCCGGCTTTACATGCCGGACGTTGGCGAAGTCGCGCTTCAACTGCGCCATCAGCGATGCATCGGCGCCGCTCTGAAAGACCTTTGCAACGAATGTGCCGCCGGGATTGAGCACTTCCGCGGCGAAAGCGGCGGCACCTTCCACCAGGCCCAGGATGCGCAACTGATCCGTTTTGCGATGCCCGGTGGTATTGGCCGCCATATCGGACAGAACCACATCGGCGCGGCCCCCGATCATCGCCAGCAATTTGGCGGGCGCGTCCTCGTCCTGGAAGTCAAGCTGCGCAAAGGTGACGCCGGCTATCTCTGGCATTTCCAGAAGATCGATCGCGATTAGCTTGCCTTTACCATTCGCCGCCCCCACTCGTTTTGCCGCTATCTGGCTCCAGCCGCCGGGTGCCGCACCGAGATCGACCACCGTGATCCCGGGCCTTAGAAAATGATACTTGTCATCGATCTCCATGAGCTTGAACGCCGCCCGGGAGCGCAATCCCGCGCGCTTGGCCTGCGCGACATAAGGATCGTTGAGTTGCCGCTCCAGCCATAACTTCGAGGACAGCTTGCGCTTGCCTGCCGATTTGACGGTAACGTGCAGCCGTCCGGTAGTATCTTTGGCCATAGCCGCTTGCTTGCCCTTTGCGGGAACGCTCCGCCCCAGCGTGGTACACCATTGCGCACGCAGGCGCCTATCGGCCTCTGCTGATGACGCCGTCCTCACGCATCATCTCGACCAGCATCCCCTCGCGCAGACCCCGGTCCGCGACACGCAATCGCGGCAACGGGAACGCGTTTCGGATCGCATCGAGAATCGCGCAGCCCGCCAGCACCAGATCGGCGCGCTCGGCACTGATGCAGGTGTTGTTGGCGCGCTGTTGATAGCTCATGCCGAGCAAGCGCACGATGGTGGAGGTGATATCGGCATTGTTCAACCAGACGCCATCGATGCGACGCCGATCGTACCGGGCTAGATTGAGATGCACGCCCGCGAGCGTCGTCACCGTCCCCGACGTGCCAAGCAGATGCATATCCCTGAGGTCTGCGCCGTGCTCGGCCGCAAACGGCGATACGTGCCGCGCCACCTCTTCGACCATTCGCGCGTAGGCCTCCGGGGTCACATCCTTGCCGCCGAAATGTTCCGCCAGGGTAACCACGCCGTGCGGAATCGACATCCATGCCTTCATGCGCGGCGCCGAATCCTGCTCGTCTGCATCGCGCTCGATCCGGACCAATTCGGTTGATCCGCCGCCGATGTCGAACAGGATGGCGCCCCGCCCGTTTGGATCGAGCAATGGCGAGCAGCCGATCACTGCAAGCGCCGCCTCGGTCTCCCGATCGATCACCTCCAGCCTGATGCCAGTATCGGCTTCAACCCGGTTCCGGAATTCCTCTCCATTGGAGGCCGCGCGGCACGCTTCGGTCGCGATCAACCGGAGGCGCCTTGCCTTCCTGGACCGGATCTTGTCGCGGCAGATGCTCAGGGCGGCAATGGCGCGTTCTATCGCGGCATCGCTGATACAGCCGGTTGTCGAGATGCCCTCGCCCAGCCGGATGATCCGGGAAAAGGAATCGACGACGCGAAAGCCGTCTCCGCTGGGACACGCAATCAACAGCCGGCAGTTATTGGTGCCGAGGTCGAGGGCCGCGTAAACCCCCGCCGCCCGCGCATGGTCTGCACCGGACATGCCGTCGCTGCCGGGGACTTGTCCGTTGACGCTATGCGGGGGCGGCCTGTGGCCGGCTTCTCCGCGCGGCCCAGAGCCGTCGCGAAGCCGCGTGTTATCGTTCATCCAAGATGTCTTTCCGCGGCCCTGAGCCGACCAGAAGCGCTATTCACGGAAACCTTAGCAGTGCCTAGCTGGGGTGCAACAGCCGTTCACATGGGACCATGCCCAATCAGGCGTTGTGGCTGGGAGATCGGCGGGTTATCTCGAGCCGCGCCAGCTTGGTAAAATCGGGCATTTCAGGGACAATCTAATGCAAGATCATACGTCTCCAACTTCTCTGGAAAATGCTATTGCGCTGCAAAAATTCGGCGTTGGCCAGCCGGTTCGCCGCAAGGAAGACGACACCCTCGTGCGCGGCCATGGAAGGTACACCGACGACTTCAACATGCCGGGACAGGCTTATGCCTGGATTGTTCGGTCAAGCCATGCGCACGGCACCATCCGCAGCATCGACACTTCAGCCGCAAGGGGCATGCCGGGCGTGCTCGGGGTGTGGACAGGCGCCGATCTGGCGACCGCCGGTTACGGCCCGTTCACCTGCGGCCTGCCGCTGAAGAGCCGCGACGGCTCGCCGCTGTTGCAGACCAACCGCAGTGCGCTCATGACCGACAAGGTCCGCTATGTCGGCGACCCCGTGGCGTTCGTCGTGGCCGAGACGTTGGCGCAGGCACGCGATGCCGGCGAAGCGGTCGTGGTCGAGATTGATCCGCTACCCGCCGTCACCGACCCCGAGGAAGCCGCACGCCCCGGAGCGCCGCAGCTTTACGACCACATCCCCAACAACGTCGCGCTGGATTATCATTATGGCGACGCCGCCAAGGTGGAGGCCGCCTTTGCCGCCGCGACGCATGTAACCAAGCTCGACATCGTCAATACGCGCGTGGCGGTGGTCGCGATGGAACCCCGCGCGGGGCTCGCCTCGTATGACAAGTCGAGCGGGCGATACACCATCCAGGTTCCGACCCAGGGTGTGGCGGGAAACCGGGTGAACCTGGCGAAGAACATCCTCAAGGTTCCGAACGAAAAGGTTCACCTGCTGACCCCCAACGTCGGCGGTTCGTTCGGCATGAAGAACATCAACTATCCTGAGTATGTCTGCATCCTGCACGCGGCAAAAGCGTTGGGCCGGCCGGTGAAATGGACGGACGAGCGCTCGACCAGTTTCCTTTCCGACAGCCATGGGCGCGCGCAGAAAGTCCATTGCGAGCTGGCGCTCGACGGCGAAGGCAAGTTCCTCGCCGTCAAGGTTTCCGGTTACGGCAATCTCGGCGCCTACATCACCGGAGTAGCACCGAGCCCACTGTCGCTCAACGTCGGCAAGAACCTGGCCAGCGTCTATCGAACGCCGCTGATGACGATAGACATCAAGACCGTGCTGACCAACACGACGCTGATGGGCGCCTACCGCGGCGCCGGACGCCCCGAAGCCAACTACTTCATGGAGCGCCTGATCGATCGCGCCGCGGACGAGATGGGCATCAACCGCCTGACTATGCGCAAGCGCAACTTCATCAAGCCCACGCAAATGCCGTTTGCGGCCTCCTCGGGCGTGACGTACGACAGCGGCGACTTCCAGGGCGTCTTCAACAAGGCGCTTGAGATCTCGGATCACGCCAACTTCCCCAAGCGCAAGAAAGAAAGCCGCAAACGCGGCAAGCTGCGCGGCATCGCGGTCGGCTCGTATCTTGAGGTCACGGCACCTCCAGGCGTGGAACTTGGGAAAATCCTGTTTGAAGCCGACGGCTCGGTGCGGCTGATCACGGGGACTCTCGATTACGGTCAGGGCCACGCGACACCGTTCGCCCAGGTACTCTCCGCGCAGCTCGGCGTACCCTTCGAAAGCATCAAGCTCGAACAGGGCGACAGCGACTTTGTCCATACGGGTAACGGCACCGGCGGCTCGCGCTCGATCACGGCTAGCGGGATGGCGATCGTGGAAGCCGCAAAACTGGTGATCGAGAAGGGCAAGCGCGCCGCCGCGCAAGTAATGGAGGCCTCTGAAGGCGACATTGAATTCGCGAATGGCCGTTTCACTATCGCAGGCACGGACCGCAGCATGGACATCATCGAGCTGGCGCGCCGCCTGCGGGAAACAGGCAAGATGCCGGAAGGCGTGCCCTCATCGCTTGATGTCGATCACACGACGGAGGCCGTCCCCTCGACCTTCCCGAACGGCTGCCATGTGGCCGAGGTCGAGATCGACCCCGAAACCGGAATCGTGCAGATCGTTCGCTACACCGGCGTCAATGACTTCGGCACCATCGTCAATCCGCTGCTGGTGGCCGGCCAATTGCACGGCGGCGTCGCGCAGGGCATCGGGCAGGCGTTGATGGAATGCGTCAGCTACGATGAAAGTGGACAACCGATCACGGGGTCGTTCATGGATTACGCCATGCCCAGGGCTCAGGATATCCCAATGATGGCGGTCGGGGATCATCCGGTGCCTGCGAAATCCAATCCGCTGGGCACCAAAGGCTGCGGAGAGGCCGGTTGCGCCGGCAGCCTCTCCACTATCGTCAATGCGGTAGTCGATGCGCTATCCGAACACGGCGTCACGCACATCGATATGCCTCTGACCCCTGAACGCGTCTGGCGCGCCATTCGGGATGGCAAGAAGGCTGCGTAAGGTTATGCAGCCGCTTGCTCGCGAGGCTGATAGATCGCGATATGATGGCAATGCGCCACGGGGGTACGGCCGTTGGCTACAACCAGCGCGTCGAGTTCGACGAAGCGGTGGCCTTTCTTTTCGTAGTTGCCGGTCACCTTGGCGCGTGCGGTCAGTTCGTCGCCGCTCCTGGTGGCGCTGAGAAGCTGCATCCGGCTGCCGACGTGAATCCAGGGGCCGAGAACAGCATTGTCGACCAGAACCCTGTTCATGACCCGCTGCACCAAGCCGGGGTGGCCTAGGCCTTCGGTCAAGTAAATCGGATCGCTCTCCCGCACGTCCGTTAGATATTCCTGCGCCGCTTCACCGGCCCAAGATCGAGGTACAGTCCCGAGCCATTTGCCGAGTTGATACGAAGACTCATTGACGGGCTTGCGATCGGCGACCGCCGATGTCTCGCTGAAGTCGGAGATCGGGATTGACGCTGCCGTTGCGGGCAACGAGGCCGTGCCCGTGGCGCAGAGCTGGCCACGGCTTACGACCTCAATCGAGAGCACGCCATTACTCTCCTCGCTCCGCAGATCGGCTGTCTCGCCATCGTACACCGGCTTGACGAAACGAGCCTCAATCAGGCCGCGCTCGAGAAACGACCGACCCCATCGCGCGACCGGCAGGTGCATCATGTAAGCCATCACATCCACGCCGGGGACCAGGCCACCGCTGAACCCGAACCGCTTGGCTACCGTGTCGTCGTGCATCTTGTTTTCGGAAAGCTTGGCCGTGTTGTAGGCCTGCACGCGATAAGTTTCGACCCGGCTGGTCATGCGGTTTCCTCTGATGGCTTGTGTCGTTTGCCCGGACAATCGTACGTGAAGAATGCAGCGTGGCAAGCATGTTCCGGCGTGCTGTTTTCCTCGCATTTCCAGCTTCGATGCGCTACCACGCCGTCACGACGCAGCTTGCGTTTTCGATCCCTTTCAACCGCTGAGCACTCTTGAGCAACACCCGGATCTATGTCGACGCCGACGCCTGTCCCGTCAAGGAAGAGATCTACCGCGTCGCAGCCCGCCACGGCCTGCCGGTCAGTGTCGTGGCCGGTAGTTTCATTCGAGTACCCCAGGATTCGTCGATCGAGCGGATAGCGGCCGGTCCCGGCATGGATGCGGCCGACGACTGGATCGCGCAGCGCGCCGGCAAAGGCGACATTGTGATCACGTCGGATATCCCGCTCGCAAGTCGCTGCGTAAAGGCCGGTGCGGAGGTGATCGCCCCCGAACGGGAAACCGTTTACCGAACAATCGATCGGAATGACCCTTGCGGTTCGCAATCTGATGACCGATCTACGCTCATCGGGCGAGGTGACCGGCGGCCCCAAATCCTTTGCACCGCGCGATCGGTCGGGCTTCCTGTCCGCGCTCGATCAGGCCGTCCGCCGCATCCAGCGGCAGCGCGCGGAGCAATCCGCGCCAGACCAGAAATGAACCTTCGAGAATAGATGGCGCCACCGCTTATTCAGTTAAAGGACATCAAGCTGACGTTCGGCGGCACGCCGCTGTTGGCGGGCGTCGAATTGTCGTTGTCGTCAGCGGAGCGGGTGTGCCTGATCGGACGCAACGGCTCCGGCAAGTCGACGTTGCTCAAGATTGCCGCCGGCACGGTCGAACCGGACAGCGGCAGCCGCTTCGTGCAGCCGGGAGCAACCATTCGCTATCTGCCGCAGGAGCCGGATTTTGCCGGGTTCGCCACGACGCTGGCCTATGTCGAGGCCGGTCTTGGCCCAGGCGACGATCACTATCAGGCCCGTTATATGCTGGAGCAGCTCGGGCTGCGTGGAGATGAAGACCCGGCGCGATTGTCCGGTGGCGAAGCCCGTCGCACGGCGCTGGCCCGGGTGCTGGCGCCCTCCCCCGATATCCTGCTGCTGGACGAGCCTACCAATCATCTCGACCTCACCACGATCGAGTGGCTGGAAAGCGAACTCGACAGCCGGCGCAGCGCGCTGGTGATCATCAGCCACGATCGGCGCTTCCTGTCCAACCTTTCGCGCAGCACGGCCTGGCTCGATCGCGGCCAAATCAGGCAGATCGAGCGCGGGTTCGGCGCGTTCGAATCCTGGCGTGACGAGGTGCTCGCCGAGGAAGAGCGCGAGCAGCACAAGCTTGATCGCAAAATCGTCAACGAGGAGCACTGGCTTCGCTATGGCGTCTCCGGACGTCGCAAGCGCAACGTCAAGCGGCTCGGGAATCTCCATGCGCTGCGCCAGCAGCGCCGGGACTACCGTGGCGCTGCAGGCAACGCCAATCTGTCCGCCGCCGAGGCCGAAAAATCCGGCAAGCTGGTGATCGAAGCCAAGAACATCAGCAGGACCTACGGGGATCGAAGGATCGTCGACGGTTTCTCGATCCGCGTGCAGCGCGGCGATCGCATCGGCGTTGTCGGGCCCAACGGCGCGGGCAAAACCACGCTGGTGAACATGCTGACCGGCGCCAACCCGCCGGATAGCGGCACCATCCGTTTCGGCGCAAACATCGAGATGGCCACCCTGGACCAGCATCGCGAAAGCCTGGACCCGAAATCCACGCTGGCCGAAGCACTGACCGGCGGCCGGGGCGATCATGTCATGGTCGGCGGCAGGCCAAAGCATGTGGTCAGCTATATGAAGGACTTTCTGTTCGCACAGGAGCAGATGCGTACACCGCTGGAAGTTCTGTCCGGCGGCGAGCGCGGTCGACTGATGCTGGCGCGCGCGCTGGCCAAACCTTCGAACTTGCTTGTGCTGGACGAACCGACCAACGATCTCGATCTGGAAACTCTCGATGTGCTGGAAGAGATGCTCGGCGACTACGATGGCACGGTAATCCTGATCAGCCACGACCGCGACTTCCTCGATCGCGTCGTCACCTCGGTTCTCGCGCCCGAAGGCGACGGGCGCTGGACCGAATATGCCGGCGGTTATACGGATATGCTGGCGCAACGCGGCGCGGACCTGAAACGTGGAGCCGTCAAGGCAACCGCGGCAGAAGGCACAGGGGACAAAACCATCCCTGCACCGGCCCCGCCCAAACGCCGGCTCAATTTCAACGAAAAGCATGCCCTGGAAACGCTGCCGAAAAAGATCTCCAAACTACAAGCCGAGATTGCAAGGCAGCAACGCCATCTTGACGACCCCGAACTGTTCCAGAAGGATCGGAAGAAATTCTCTCAAGCGTCTGACGCAATTGCGAAAGCACACAAAGAACTCCAGGACGCCGAAGACAAATGGCTGGAGCTGGAAGTGCTGCGCGAACAAATTGAACAGGCCTGATCCGGAGTAGTGATGACGACGCCCCTCGCCGCCAAGATCGCCCGCGAATACGGCACGCCCGCCGCCGTTATCGACATGGACCGAGTGGAGCGCAATATCACGCGCGTCCAGGCCGCCTGCAATGCAGCCGGGCTCGCTAATCGGCCGCATATCAAGACCCACAAGAGCCCGATGCTCGCGAAGCTTCAGATTGAAGCCGGCGCCCGCGGCATCACTTGCCAGAAACTGGGCGAAGCCGAGGTAATGGCCGATGCTGGCGTCGACGATATCCTGATCAGCTATAATCTGATCGGCGATGAGAAGATGGCGCGCCTTGGCGCGCTGCAGGGCAAAGCGAATATCACGGTTGCCGCGGATAACTCGGTAGTGGTCGCGGGGCTTCCCCAAGCCCCGGCGCTATCCGGCCGGCCGTTGTCGGTGGTGGTCGAGTGCGACACCGGACGCAAACGCGCCGGCGTGGAGACCCCGGCGGAAGCGGTTGCGCTTGCGCGGGAGATCGCCGGCTCGAAAGGACTGATCTTTGCCGGGTTCATGCTTTACCCGACCGAGACAGGCTGGGTTGAGGCGCAGAGGTTTTATGATGAAGCGCTGGCGGGGGTGCGCTCACATGGTCTTGATGCCGCGATGGTCTCTACCGGCGGGACGCCCAACCTCAAAAATGTCGGCAAGCTCAAAGGCGCCACCGAGCACCGGCCCGGCACCTATATCTACAACGATCGAATGCAGGTGGCCGCCGGCGTTGCCACCTGGGATGACTGTGCGCTCAGCATCTATTCGACAGTGGTCAGCCGCGCCGGCCCGGATCGCGGAATCCTTGATGCCGGCTCCAAGACGCTAACCTCTGATCCCGGAGGCGGTCTCGACGGTTACGGACTGATTCTGGAGCACCCGGAGGCCAAAATCGCGCGTTTCGCCGAGGAACACGGCTTCCTGGACCTCACGCGGAGCAATACACGCCCCAATGTTGGTGACGTTGTGCGGATCGTCCCAAACCACGTCTGCGTCGTCGTCAATATGATGGACGAAGTAGTCATGGTCCGTGGCGAGGAGATCATCGGAACCTTACCCGTCGCTGCGCGCGGTAAGCTGCGCTGACATCTTCCGCGATCATCGCTTGCGAAAAAAATTGTCGGGGAGCGCAGCCATGGTCATGCTCATGGGTGCGCGTTCTGGGCCTCACCGGTCACGTATAGAAAACGATCAGCTCGAGCAATTTGCATTGATCCACTTCAATGCGCCTTTTCCCGCTGCCGCCCCGGTGGCGAAGCATGCTTGCAGAAGATAGCCGCCCGTCGGCGCCTCCCAGTCGAGCATTTCGCCGGCGACGAACACGCCAGGCAATCGGCGGATCATGAAATTCGCATCGATCTCGCTGAAGCGAATTCCACCGGCGCTCGATATCGCGCGTGCAATCGGCGCAACACCGCTGATCTGGAGGGGCACGTCATTGATCCGCGCCGCCAGATCAGCCGCCGACAGTGACGGGAGCGCGGCGCCGGAGGTTGTGGCAATCTCTTGCAGTAAACCGATTCCGGCCGGCGAAAGCTGCGTGGCCTTGCGGAGCCAATTGGAGAAAGACTGTTTGCCCCTCGGCATGGAGAGCCGCGCGATCAAATCATCAATGTTCAAGTCGGGCCGCAATGCGATGCGAGGCGTCGCCTTGCCACACGCGGCGACTGCCTCGCGCAACTCCGCTGATAGCGCATATACCGCGCCGCCTTCGACGCCAGCCCGCGTGATCATCACTTCACCGCGTACTTTGCGCACACCAAACGACAACTCCACCCCTTTGAGCGGGTGACCTTCAAACCGGTCACGGAAGATGCCCGACCAGCCGACGGTGAAGCCGCAGTTTGAAGGCCGAAGCGGCGATATCGCCACGCCTTTCCCGGCGAGCGTTTTAGCCCATGCCCCGTCAGACCCAAGCCGGGGCCAACTCGCACCTCCAAGCGCCAGCACAGTCGCGCCAGCGCCGACCGCGCGTCTTCCACCGGGTGTCCGAAACAGCAGCCCGCCCTCGTTGTCCCAGCCAATCCAGCGGTGCCGCAGTTCGAATTGCACGTCCCGCGAGGCCAGCCGGCGTAACCACGCGCGCAGCAGCGGCGAGGCCTTGAAAGCGTTCGGGAAGACGCGGCCGCTGGAGCCGATGAACGTCGGCTGGCCAAGCTCCTCGCTCCAGGCGCGCAAAGCGCCCGGCGAAAACATCGTGATCGCCGGTGCAAGTTGCTGCGCAGCTTCGCGATATCGCGTCAGAAACTCAGGTAGGGCCTCGCTATGCGTCAGATTGAGCCCGCCACGCCCGGCCATCAGGAATTTGCGGCCGGCGGATGGCATCGCATCGTAAACGGTGGGCCTGAGGCCAGCTCGGCCGAGCATCTCAGCCGCCATGAGTCCGGCAGGGCCGGCACCGATAATTGCGACGTTGCTCCGGTCGGGCCCGAGCGGATTGTTGGTCAGAGCTTGACCCCGGCCCTTGCCGCCGCCTGCGCCACATACTTCTGGGTTTGCAAGAACGCGCCTTCCAGGGCCTTGCCGTTGGACATGTCGCTGATTTCGGCGAAATGCGCCGATATCGCCTCAGGGGTCCAATCTGACTCCGCAAGGTTCATGCCTTCGCTTTCGACAATCCTGATCACTGCAAATGAACCCGCGCCAGCGCCCATGATGGTGCGCGTCGGCGCATCCGCTCCGAGCAGATAGAGCACCGCCGGTGTGATCGCTTCGGGCTTCATTAGGGTGAGAGCTTGCGGCGGAAGTAGTTCTTCCGTCATTCGGGTCGCCGCCGTCGGTGAGATCGTATTGACCCGAATGTTGTTCTTGCGGCCTTCCTCGGCCAGCACGTTCATCAACCCGATCATGCCGGCTTTCGCCGCGCCGTAGTTGGCTTGTCCGAAATTTCCGAACAGGCCTGACGACGATGTGGTGACGACGATGCGGCCGTAATTGCGCTGTCGCATGCCCTCCCAAACCGCCTTGCAGCAGTAGAACGTCCCCATGAGATGCACTTCGAGCACCTTGGTGAAATCGGCAACTTCCATCTTGGCAAAGGATTTGTCGCGAAGGATGCCAGCATTGGCACAGAGCAGATCTACGCTGCCCCACTCCTCCGTGGCACGCGCGACCATCGCTTTCACCTGCTCGTAATTTGACACGTCGGCGCCATCCGCCATGGCAACGCCGCCGGCCTTGCGGATTTCTTGCACGACGGTCTCGGCGGGAGAGAGCGATCCGCCGGTGCCGTCTCGGGCTCCGCCGAAATCGTTGACCACCACCTTGGCGCCGCGACTCGCCAGGCCCAGCGCATGCGCACGCCCAAGACCATTGCCCGCGCCGGTAACGATAGCGACGCGTCCGTCAAACCTTATTGTCATGATTGTAGTCCCAAGCCTCAAGAAAAATAGATCAAGCCGATCCAGTCGGCCACAAGCGCGGGTTTTTCCTCGCCTTCGATTTCCACAGTCACATTGGTGCGCGATTGCAGCTCGGTCGGCTTGCGCAATTTTGCTTCTGCCAGCGTGAACCGACCGCGCACGCGCGAACCCGCGCGCACCGGGGAGATGAATCGCAGCTTGTCGAACCCGTAGTTCACTCCCATGGTGGTGCCTTCAATCACCGGCATCACCTCATAGGACATGATGCTCAGCAGCGACATCGTCAGGAAACCATGGGCCACCGTCGCACCGAACGCCGTCTCACGCCTGGCGCGCTCGGGATCAATATGGATAAACTGATGATCCTCGATCACATCGGCAAACGTATTGATCCGACCCTGATCGAGGGCGTGCCAAGACGACACGCCGACCTCCTGGCCGACCATTTTCTGGTACGCATCGAGCGAGATCGGCGGCTTCTTCCAGACATCATTCACATCAGTTCTCCCCCACACCGGCCGGCCGCAACTTTTGCAGCTCCGGGAAATCCTCTTCGCGAAACTCTTTGCCTCTAAGTGCGTCGAGGCGATTGTCATCGTGCTCCAGGCGCCGCAACTGCACACGGCGGATTTTACCCGAAATCGTCTTGGGCAACTCGGTTACGAACTCGATCCGCCGAATGCGCTTGAAGGGTGCCAGGCGCGAGTGAAGATGCCGGAAAATCGAGAGTGCGGTTGCGGGCAAACCCTCAGTGCCGGCTGCCAGCAGCACATACGCCTTCGGAATGGCCAGGCGGATCGGGTCGGGACTGGGCACGACCGCTGCTTCAGCTACCGCTTCATGCTCCAGCAAGATGCTTTCAAGTTCGAACGGGCTGATCCGGTAGTCGGAAGATTTGAAAACGTCGTCGGAGCGGCCGACGAAAGTCAGGTAACCCTCCTCATCGGCAAACACGACGTCACCGCTTCGATAAAGCTCGCCATCCGCGCCGCTCAGTTTGCCGTCCTCGCCCTGGTAACCCTGCATCAGCCCGGCCGGTCGATCGTCAAGCAGGAGCGTGACCTCCCCCTCTTTGGTCGGTTGTCCGTCGCCGTCGGTGACCCGCACTTTGTAACCCGGCAACGGCCGGCCCATCGATCCGACTTTTACCTTCTGCCCAGGCGAGTTGCCGGCCAGTGCGGTGGTTTCGGTCTGGCCGTAGCCGTCGCGGATCGTCAGGCCCCATGCGGCGCGCACCTGGTCGATGACCTCAGGATTGAGCGGCTCTCCGGCGCCGCAGACCTCGCGCAGCGATACCTTGAAGCTCGCCAACTTCTCCTGGATGAACAACCGCCAAACTGTCGGAGGCGCACACAACGTCGTCACGCCGCAGCGGCCCACGGTGGTGAGCAACGCCTTGGCGTCGAAACGCGGTTGATTGATCACGAAAACAGTGGCGCCGGCATTCCAGGGTGCGAAGAAGCAGCTCCAGGCATGTTTGGCCCAGCCCGGGGAGGAAATGTTCAGATGAATATCGCCGGGCTGGAGCCCAAGCCAGTACATGGTTGACAGTCCGCCGACCGGATAGCTGCGCTGACTGTGCCGCACCAGCTTCGGTTTGGCCGTGGTGCCGGAGGTGAAGTACAGCAGCAAGGGATCATCAGATTCGGTCGGGCCGTCTGGCGAGAAGCTGTCCGGAAATCCCGCCGCTTGCTCATAGGTTACCCAACCCTCCTGCGGCGAGGCGGCGTTGACGACGACGCGAATGAGTTGCTCATTGCCCACGCCGGCGAACTTCGCCACCTGGTCCTGCGAGGCCACCACTACCCTGGCCCGGCCACGAACGAGCCGGTCGCGCAGTTCGTCAGGCGTCAGCAACGTGGTGGCGGGAATCACAACGACGCCGAGCTTCATGGCGGCGAGCATTGTCTCCCATAACGGAACGACGTTGCCGAGCAACAGCAGCAAGTGGTCGCCCCGCTTCAGGCCCTGGGCGCGCAGGAAATTGGCCACCTGATTGGAGCGACGGGACAGCGTCTCGAACGACAGCTTGGTTTCGCGGTTGGTGGCGGCGTCGACGATCCACAGCGCCGGGCGATCCTTGCTTTCGGCGTTATGCGCCAGTTCCGCGTCGAACCAGTCCAACGCCCAGTTGAACGGCACCGGTTCGGGCCAACGAAAGTCCCTGACCGCCTTTTCGTAGTCCAACCGATGCTTGAGGAGAAATGCGCGGGCTTCCTGAAAGGTCGTCATCGGCGCGTCATCTTCGCGCGAGATCGCGGACGTGGCGAATGATCCCGGAAAAATCGACGCCGCCATTTCCCGAAGCGTCGAACGCCTTGTAGATTTCCTGTGCGTGCTTCCCTAGCGGCGTTGCCGCGCCGGCGGCTTGCGCCGCATCCTGTGCGAGAGTGAGGTCCTTGACCATCAACGCAGAAGCAAAGCCGGGCTTGTAGTCGTTGTTTGCCGGCGAGGTCGGCACCGGGCCCGGCACCGGACAGTACGAGGTGAGGGCCCAGCATTGTCCGGATGAAGTCGACGCCACCTCGAACAGCGCTTGATGAGAGAGGCCGAGCTTCTCGGCGAGCGCAAAGGCTTCGCTGACTGCTATCATTGAGATGCCGAGAATCATGTTGTTGCATATCTTGGCTGCCTGGCCTGCTCCTGCCCCTCCGCAATGCACGATCTTCTTGCCCATGTTTTCCAGCACGGGCTTTGCTGCATTGAATGCCTTGGCCTCGCCACCTGACATGAACGTCAAGGTCGCGGCCTTGGCCCCGCCCGTGCCGCCCGACACCGGCGCGTCGACCGAGCCAATGCCGTGCTTTGTCGCCAGCGCATGAGCCTGTTTGGCGCTTTCCACGTCGATAGTCGAACAGTCGATCACCAGCGATCCCTGAGCCATTGCAGGCAAGATTTCGGTCCACACCGAAAGCACATGCTTGCCCGCCGGCAGCATGGTTATGACGACGTCGGCGCCCTTGACCGCGCTTACCGCGCTCTCCGCAATCCGCGCACCATCGGCGCTCGCCTGATTGCGCGAGGCCTCCACCAGATCGAAGGCGGTAACCTTGTGCCCGGCCTTCACCAGATTGGCCGCCATCGGCCCGCCCATGTTGCCAAGCCCAATGAATGCGATGTTTGTCATTCCAAATCCCCTCCCCTCGGGAGTGTCTATCTAAAAACCAGTTCGTCCGCGCCGATTTCGGCAAAGTAAGGCGCAACCATCTCCGGCGTCACATCCTCGATCCGCGCCGGCGACCAGGCCGGCTTGCGGTCCTTGTCGATCACGGCAGCACGCACCCCCTCGCGAAAATCGTCACTCGCGAACACTTCCAGTGCAGCGCGATATTCACGGACCAGACATTCCTCCAGCGAGGATGACCGCCGCGCAAGCCGCAACAGTTTCAAAGCGACCACCATTCCACGCGGCGACTTTTCGCTCAACGTATTCAGCGTCGATCGTGCCAGCTCTGAGCCATCCCGTTGCAACGCCGCCACGATATCCTGCATCCGATCGTGGGCAAACCAGGTGTCGATTTGCGGCTGCATCGCAGCCACTGGTCCCGCGCTTTCGCCAGTCGCAAAGCCCTCGATGACACGCTTCACCTCGGCACACGTCACACCGGCGCGCAGTTCGACGAGTGCCTGGCGTAACCCGGCTAGTTTGGCCGATGGTACGACGAAATCGGCAAAGCGAGCATAAATTGCGTCAGGGCCGTTCATGGTCTGGCCCGTCAGTCCGAAATAGGCGCCTATCTCACCTGGCGATCGCGATAGCAGCCAGGTGCCGCCGACATCCGGGAAAAAACCAAGCCCGACTTCCGGCATCGCGAGCCTGGTCCGTTCGGTGACCACGCGATGGCTGCCGTGAGCGGACAGCCCGACGCCGCCACCCATCACAATGCCGTCCATGAACGCTACATAGGGCTTCGGAAACTTGGCGATACGGGCGTTGAGAATGTACTCCTCGCGCCACAGTATCTTGCCAAGATCGCCCTTGACCTTTGAGCTTTCGTACAGCGCGCGGATGTCGCCGCCGGCGCACAGTCCGCGCTCACCCGCTCCTTCGAGCAGGATAAGTCCGATTGCCGGGTCACGCTCGAATTGGTCAAGAGATCTATCGATGTCGCGAAACATCTCCAGCGTCACAGCGTTGATCGTCTTCGGGCGATTGAGGCGGATGACGCCAACCGCCCCTTCACGCCGCGCTATCAGATCGGGTTCGGATTCGGCGACACCGGCGGGTTGAGCCGTCATCGCGCGCCCTCCACCAGCTTGCGCGCCACGATCAGCCGCATGATTTCGTTGGTGCCTTCAAGGATCTGATGCACGCGCAAATCGCGCACGATTTTCTCGATGCCGTATTCGCTCAGATAGCCGTAGCCGCCATGCAATTGCAGCGCCTGATTGGCTACTTCGAAGCCGACGTCAGTGCCGAAACGTTTGGCCATCGCACACAGCATGGTTGCGTCCGGATCCTTGCGGTCGAGCGCCGCGGCAGCGCGCCAGACGAAGGTACGCGCCGCCTCCAGTTCGGTCGCCATATCGGCGAGACGGAATTGCAGCGCCTGGAATTCATCGAGGCGTTTGCCGAACGCCTTGCGCTCTCTCATGTACGTCAGCGATTTGTCGAGCGCGGATTGAGCCCCTCCCAAGGAGCATGCGGCTATGTTGATCCGGCCACCGTCGAGCCCGGCCATCGCGATCTTGAAGCCGATACCTTCGGCACCAAGCCGATTGGTCACAGGGATGCGGGCGTTCTCAAAAATCACCGCCCGGGTCGGCTGCGCGTTCCAGCCCATCTTCCTCTCGTTGGCGCCGAGCGACAGCCCGGGCGTGTCGCCCTCTACCACAAAGGTCGAAATGCCCCCGGGTCCATCGGCGCCGGTGCGAACCATCACGACGTATATGTCGCCTTTGCCCGCGCCGGAGATGAACTGCTTCTGGCCGTTCAGCACATAATGGTCGCCCTCGCGCACGGCGCGGGTGCGCAGCGCCGCTGCGTCCGATCCAGACCCCGGCTCTGTCAGACAGTAACTTGCTAGCAACTCCATCGTGCAGAGCTTCGGCAGCCATCTGTTGCGCTGGGTATCATTCCCAAACGCATCAATCATCCATGAGGCCATGTTATGGATCGAGATGAACGCCGACACCGTCGGACAGCCCTGCGCCAGCGCCTCGAAGATCAAGGCCGCATCGAACCGCGTCAACGCAGAGCCGCCGACGTCGTCGCGGATATAGACGCCGCCGATGCCGAGCGTTGCCGCTTCACGCATCACATCGACGGGAAAATGCTTCTCCTCATCCCAGCGAATTGCATGTGGCGCGATTTTTTCCGCGGCAAAGTCCCGCGCCATATCGCGAACCGCAAGCTGGTCTTCGTTGAGAGCGAATTGCATCGATTATCAGCGGTCCATCTACGCGATCGTGCGCCCGTCAGTTCATCGTCGGAATCGAGAACTCCGCGCCTTCCTTGACGCCGGAAGGCCACCGGGCGGTTACGGTTTTGGTCTTGGTGTAGAAGCGGATCGAGTCCGGCCCGTGCTGGTTGAGATCGCCGAATCCGGACTTCTTCCAGCCGCCAAAGGTGTAGTAGGCGATCGGCACCGGGATCGGCACGTTGATCCCGACCATTCCGACATTGACCTTGGCCGCGAAGTCGCGCGCGGCGTCGCCGTCTCGGGTAAAGATCGCGACTCCATTGCCGTAGTCGTGGTCAGACGGAAGGCTCAGTGCCTCGTTGTAGTCGTGCGCGCGGACCACCGAGAGCACCGGCCCGAAGATTTCTTCCTTGTAAATGCGCATGTCCTTTGTGACATTGTCGAACAGGCAGCCACCCATGTAGAAGCCGTTCTCGTAGCCTTGCATCTTGAATCCGCGACCATCGACGGCGAGCTTCGCGCCCTCCTTGATGCCGATCTCGACATAATTCTTGACGCGGTTGAGTGCGTCCTTTGTCACGAGCGGACCGTAATCGGCGGAGGGATCGATGGAAGTGCCGATCTTCAAGCTCTCGACCCGGGGAATGAGCTTTTCCATCAACCGGTCGGCCGTGGTCTTGCCTACCGGCACGGCCACCGAAATGGCCATGCACCGTTCGCCCGCTGAACCGTATCCCGCGCCGATCAGCGCATCGACCGTCTGGTCCATGTCGGCGTCCGGCATCACGATGGCGTGGTTCTTGGCGCCCCCGAAACATTGGGCGCGTTTTCCAGTGGCGGCAGCCCGCTCGTAAATATATTGGGCAATTGGAGACGATCCGACGAATCCCACGGCGCGGATATCGGGATCGTCGAGAATCGCGTCGACCGCTTCCTTATCGCCGTTGACGACATTGAGGATGCCCGGCGGCAGGCCCGCTTCGATCATCAACTTCGCCAGCTCCATCGGTACGCCGGGGTCGCGCTCGGAAGGCTTGAGGATGAATGCATTGCCGCAGGCGATTGCCGGGGCAAATTTCCACATTGGAATCATGGCCGGAAAATTAAACGGCGTGATACCGGCGACCACTCCAAGCGGCTGCCGCATCGAATAGATGTCGATGCCGGGGCCGGCGCCTTCCGTGTATTCGCCCTTCATCAGATGCGGGATGCCGCAGGCAAATTCCACCACCTCAAGACCGCGCTGGATGTCACCTTTCGCATCGGGCACCGTCTTCCCGTGCTCCCGCGCCAATAGGTCGGCGAGCTTGTCGTAGTCGCGCTGGGCGAGTTCGAGGAACTTCATCATGACGCGGGCGCGTCGCTGCGGATTGGTCGCGCCCCATTCCGGCTGCGCCGTGCTGGCGTTCTCCACCGCACTCCGCACTTCCGCTTTGGAGGCGAGCGCCACCTGGGCCTGTATCTCGCCTGTCATGGGCTCGAAGACGTCGGCGAACCTGCCGGAAGTACCTTTGACCTCTCGGCCGCCGATAAAATGTCCGATGTTACGCATGCATTCCTCCCAGGATCGGTTCTGAAGTTCTCTGCTCTTCCGCGGTGGATCCCTTCAGAGAACTCTGAGTGAACCACGCCGGAATTACAGATGCCTGGTGTCCAATTCGGATCGAAGACGGCTCTTGGATGCAGCAGCATGAGCCGGCTTCGGCTCGGAGGACCCAAGCCGTATTGGCGGGCATCTTGCAGTCTTTGGGGAGTTTGGAAAGGGTCTCTGATGCGCAGCGGATTTGCGAAAACCGGAAGATAGCCACCGCCTCGGCGGCCTACGACGAACGTCGAAGGAAACTGCAATCGGCAGCATCAACTCCAGCCGGTCCTAGCAGCCTATTTTGCGGCGGATCGCCCGAGTGCCCTCTTGGGCCGCTTCGTGGGCTCAACTAGAGCAGCGCGGCCTGCGGCAAGAATCTCCTCGGAAAACTCGCCACTACCGGCAATGCGGGCCAGCACCATGGTCCCCATCATGGTTGCAAGGGTCGCCACCGCCTGTTTACGGGCAGTGGCCGGCGTGCCTGGAATCTCCTCGGCCAGCAGTCCGATCATCTGCTCCAACTTGGCCGCGAAGGCTTTCCGGGTTTTGGGGCTCTCGCGGGCGATTTCCGCACCCAATGTGGGCACGGCGCAACCATGGCCGGGATCGTCGCGATGAAGCTTGCTCAGGTATGAATTCACGATCACCGAGAGCCGCTTCTCCGGCGGTGCCTCCTTGACGAGTTCGCGCCAGCGCTCATTGGAGCGATCCATCGCATAGTTGAAAGCCTCGATAACCAAAGCCTCCCGGGAATCGAAGTGAGCGTAGAACCCGCCATGAGTGAGGCCGGCCTCCTTCATCAGGTCGGCAACGCCGACGCCATGCGCGCCCTTTTCTCGGAGCCGCACCGAGGCCCGTTTTATAATCCGGGCGTGAGTCTCAAGTTTGTGTTCCCGGGAATAACGCATCGATCGCCCTATAAGATGTTTCTGGTCATATAATAACATTTTCTGCCGCACAAAGCTGTACCTATTTGTGGTTGGCTGGCGTTCCGCTCGGCGAACGAGGCGCAGGTCGAATCGACTCTGCTTGACAATCCCGCGATTTCTCCGGGGAATACCGGTCGCTCGAAAATTGGGATGATCCATGGAAATGCTAAACCGCTACTGCGGTGTTGACCGCGATCCGCGCGGCGTCGTTCGCCTGACCATCTGCAATGCGGGTTCCCTGAACATTCTTGGCTCGCCGGTTATCAACGGCCTTCGCGAAGGTTTGCAGGCGCTTGCGACCGAGCGGCATATCCGTGCGCTGGTGATCTCAGGCCAGAGCGAAAAGAGCATGATCGGGGGCGCGGATATCAAGGAAATGGCTGGGCTGGATCAGGCCTCAGCCCAGAAATTCATCACCGGCTTGCGCGATCTCTGCGAGGAGGTGCGGGCCTTTCCGGCTCCGGTGGTCGCGCGAATGCCGGGCTGGTGTCTCGGCGGCGGACTCGAATTCGCGGCCGCCTGCGATTTTCGTGTTGCGGCGCACGATGCCAAATTCGGCATGCCGGAAGTCAAGGTTGGCATTCCCTCGGTTATCCACGCGGCGCTATTGCCTCGTTTGATCGGCTGGGGCCGCGCTCGCTGGCTGGTGATGACAGCAGAGAATATCGATGCTCCAACCGCCCTGGCCTGGGGGTTGATCGACGTCATGGCTCCGCAAGACGGACTCGACGCCGCCGTGGAGCGGACCGTGCAGGCCGTACTCGACTGCGCGCCAGAAGCCCTTCGCGCGCAGAAGGCTTTGTTGCGTCAATGGGAAGAACTGCCGCTGAAGGAATCGGTGGACCTCAGCATTGGCGTGTTCGGGCGGTCCTACCTTACTGGCGAGCCGCAACGGCTGATGCAGGGCTTTCTCGACCGCAAGAAATGAGCGCGAGTATGAGGCCAGCGGCCGGGAGCAAACGCCTCGGTCAAAGGGAGCGGGGAAACCAATGAGACCTGCCGGTAAGGGACCGCTGGATTCGCTCTATTTCAAATACCCGCGCTTTCCCGCGCCACACGCTCCTGAGCTCGCTGGTGTTGCGGGACGACACCCCGTCGTAATCGTGGGAGCCGGTCCGATCGGCATGACGGCGGCTTTGGTGCTGGCGCGGTGCGGGGTCCGATCCGTGCTTATCGATCGCAAGGACACCTTCAACGATGGCAGCCGAGCGATTTGCATCGCCCGCCCCAGCATGCACATTCTGGAACGGGTCGGCGCCGTTGCGCCCTTCGTCGGAAAAGCACTCGGGTGGCGCTACGGCCGCAGCTATTACCGCGGTCACGAAATCTTCCGCTTGGAGATGCCACATCCGGCGGGTGAAAAATACCTGCCAATGTACAATCTCCAGCAGCAGTACATCGAGCAGTTCCTGCACGACGCAGTGTCCGGCTGCGACCTGATCGACATGCGTTGGCAGAGCGAGTTCGTCGGCCTCGATTGCCGCAACGAAGGTGTTTCGCTCAATGTGAGATCGCCGGCCGGCGACTATCGCCTCGATGCCGATTATGTGCTGGCGGCGGATGGTGCGCGATCGCCAATCAGGTCGATGCTGGGCCTGCGCCTCAAAGGCGAGAATTACGAAGGCAAATACGTGATCGCGGATATCCGCATGGATCACGACTTTCCTACCGAGCGTCGCGCCTTCTTCGAACCGAGTGGAAACCCGGGCGGCACCGTGCTGATCCACAAGCAGCCGGACGACATCTGGAGGGTGGACTACCAGCTACGCGAGGGCGAAAGCGAGGAAGAGGCGCTCCGGGAAGAAAATATCCGCGCGCGTGTCGCCGCTATTCTCGCCGATATCGGCCACGACAAAGGCTGGGAGCTGGAATGGTGGAGCATCTATTCCGCCAACACGCTCTGCCTGGACGACTATCGGCACGGTCGCATTTTCTTCGTCGGAGATGCGGCGCATATCGTGCCGATCTTCGGGGTGCGTGGGCTCAACAACGGTCTGGCCGATGCCGACAATATCGGCTGGAAGCTTGGTTCGGTTTTGAACGGCGGGGCGGACGATTCACTGCTCGACAGCTATTCGCCTGAGCGCCGTGGCGCGACGTTGGACGTCTTCGCCAACGCAACCAAAAGCACCCGGTTCATGACGCCTCCGACGCGCGGGTGGCGCCTTGCGCGCGAGGCGGCGCTCTCGCTCAGCCTGACCCACGAGTTTCCGCGCGGGCTGGCAAATCCTCGGCAGATGCAGCCTTACACCTACTCCGAAAGCCCACTTACTCCCTATGTCGGCCGCGATGCCGAGTTTACCACCGGCCCGACAAGCGGCAGCGCCTCGCCGAATGCCAAACTGGCTGACGGCACCTATCTTCTGGACCGCGCCGGCTACGGAATGACGGCTATTCTATTTTGCAAGGGCTCGCCCGAAGCGGAAGCTGTGACCCTGCTCGGTGAGCTTGAAAAGCTCGATCGCCAATTCGTTGCCCTGCTGATCGCGAGCAAAGGCTCGTCCGTCAATACGGCAGCCATCCCGGACCCGGACGGCGAAATAGCGTGCCTGTTCGGTGCACGACCCGGTACCCTTTACCTGATCCGTCCCGACCTGCACATCTCCGGACGCTGGACAGCAATAGTCGCCCACGAAATCGTCCAAACAGCCCGCATTTGCCTTGGGAAAACGAGCGTATGAGCACGATGTCCTTCGAAGACCTGGAATCGGCTTACGAATGGCTTGCGATCGCCATCGACTCGGCCGGAGCTAAAGATGAAGCCCTGTTCCTGACCCGGCTTGCCCTGTTGCTCGGGCATGAAGTCGGCGACATCATCGCGTTCCGAAACGCAATCAAGGCTGCTCTCGCCGGGCTTGAAAGCGCCTCGTGACGAGCGTCTATCTCCTCTCTCCCTCAATCGGTGGACGCCCGCGTCTCACGATAAGTTATCATCATCGTCGTTGCAGTTGTGAACGCCGCATCATATTATGGATGTCATATAATAGTTCACCGAGGGAGCGTCCTTTTCAGGTGCTCCGGTCAACAGGACTCCAGGACAAGGAAAGACAATGATTTCGGATCGTCTTTCAGCCGCCCTCGCCCGCCGCAACATTCATTACGCCTGGGTGATGGTCGCGGTGACGTTCGTGACGACCCTGATCAGCGCCGGCACAGTGGGCGCGCCCGGCGTCTTCATTGTCCCGCTGCAGCAAGAATTTGGCTGGACCACGGCTGAGATTTCCTCGGCGCTTTCGATCCGTTTCATTTTGTTTGGTTTGATGGCTCCATTCGCGGCTGCGCTGCTGAACCGCTACGGGCTGCGAAGCATGTCGTTATCGGCATTGTTGATCGTTGTTTCCGCGCTCGTGATCTCGCTCGGCATGACCAAAGTGTGGCAACTCATGCTGCTGTGGGGAGTCGTGATTGGAATAGGCACCGGAATGACCGCGCTGGTGCTCGGAGCGACCATCGCGGCAAGGTGGTTTTCGGCACGGCGCGGGCTCGTGGTGGGGATTCTCACGGCAGCCGTTGCGACCGGGCAATTAGTATTCCTGCCGCTGCTCGCGACGATGACCGAACGATACGGTTGGCGGCTCGCGTTGGGCGTCGTTTGTGTGATGCTCGCCATCGCCGCATTCGCGGTTCTGCTCTTGATGCGCGATCGTCCGAGCGACGTTGGGCTTCGTCCCTTTGGCGACGAGGGCACAGAACCCCTGCCGGCGCCCCCGCCGAGTACCGCGCCGATCATGGCGGCGGCGCTTGGGACGCTGCGCGATTGCTCAAAAACGTCCGTGTTCTGGGTGCTGTTTGCCACCTTCTTCATCTGCGGCGCCAGCACCAACGGGTTGGTCCAGGTGCACTTGATCCCGATGTGCCTCGATTTCGGCATTCCGCAAGTGCAGGCCGCCGGCCTGCTTGCGGCCATGGGCGTGTTCGATTTCTTCGGCACCATCGTCTCCGGATGGCTATCGGACCGCTATGACAATCGGTGGCTATTGTTCTGGTACTATGGGCTGCGTGGTCTCTCGCTTCTGCTTCTTCCCTTCACGGACTTCTCCTTCTACGGCCTGTCGCTGTTTGCGATGTTCTACGGCCTGGACTGGATCGCGACCGTGCCGCCAACCGTCAGGCTGACCGCGCAGCGCTTCGGACCTGAGCGCGCGAACCTCGTGTTCGGCTGGATCTTCGCCGGACACCAATTGGGCGCGGGCGCCGCGGCATTCGGCGCCGGCCTGTCCAGGACCGTACTTGACACGTATTTGCCGGCGTTCTTTGCCGCCGGTGCGCTGTGTGTCCTGGCGGCGCTGATCACTTTGACGATCGCGCGAGCGCCGAAGAAGGCGCTGGCTTAGAAGGGTCGCGGGAGTTCTATTCGCGACGCGGCGCTGCCTCGCGCCGAACCGGTTACGGCCGGATAGTCATATTGGACGCCAGTCCTGGCGTCCGCAGCGGCTCGGCCAGCCGCGCGAACTCACACAGGAGCGACCGTGTTTTACGTGGATCGATGATCTCCTCGACCCAGAATTTTTCTGCGGACCGGAACGGCGAGCGCAGCTTGTTCAGCCGATCCTCGATTTCTTTCAGCTTGGCTTCCGGGTCGTCCGCCTCATCGATGTCGGCGCGATACGCCGCCTCGATGCCGCCCTCCAGCGGCAAAGAGCCCCAATAGGCGGATGGCCAGGCATAGCGGAAGGAGAAACGGTCTGCTGGCTGGTGCACCACGCCGGCGACGCCGAACGAATTGCGGACGATGATGGTGCACCAGGGCACGGTGGTCTGGTTGACCGCCGCCATGGCTCGCACGCCGTGACGGATAGTGGCGGCCTTCTCGGCTTCCAATCCTATCATGAAGCCCGGACAGTCCATCAGATAGACCACCGGAAGATGGAAGGTCTCCGCCAGATCGACGAACCGCACCACCTTCTGGCAAGCCTCAGCCGTCCACGAGCCACCATAGTGGAAGGGATCGCTAGCGAGCAGCAACACTGACCGGCCTTCCAGGCGCGCCAACCCGGTGATCATCGGGCGGCCAAAATTCGCGGCCATTTCGAAGAAAGATCCCTTGTCGACGACGGCCTCGATGATCGGTCGCATCTTGTAAACCTGGCGGCGATTGCGGGGCACCGCCTTCATCAGCGATTCCTCCGCGCGATCCGGATCGTCATCGCAGGGCAGCGTGGGCGGCAGCTCGTATACTGACGCCGGCAGATAGGACAGAAAACGTTTGGCGCGAGCGAACGCCTCCTCTTCCGTATCGACCGCATCATCGACGCCGCCGGCGCGCGTCTGGATGTCGGCCCCTCCCAGTTCCTGCTTGCTGAGGTCCTGACCGAGCCGCTTGACGACCGGCGGACCCGCAACGAACATTGCCGAGCTTTTGGTCATCACCGAGTAGTGGCTGGCGGCGAGCCGTGCGGCCCCAAGTCCTGCAACCGATCCCAAGCCCAAGGCCACCACCGGCACTCGTGCCATATTGGCGGTCGTGTACCAGTACCAACGAGTGCCGCCTATTCCGCCGGGAAGATTGGCGGCGCCCTTGGTTTCTATCGTTTTAACGGAACCACCGCCGCCGGAGCCTTCGATCAGGCGCACAATCGGCAAGCGAAAATCGTGCGCCATCTCCTCGGCCATCAGCGGCTTCGCCGAGATCGAGGCATCGGCCGAGCCGCCGCGCACCGTGAAGTCGTCGCCGACGACAACGACCGTCCTGCCGTCGATCTTGCCGCGGCCGAACACGCAGTTAGCCGGCGTTAAATTCCGGAGCTCGCCTTCGGCATCATATTCGGCAACGCCGGAAATACCGCCGATCTCGTGGAAGCTGCTGGGATCGACCAACTTGTCGATGCGCTCGCGGACGGTGAGCCGGCCCTGGTCACGTTGTCGCTTGACCTTGTCAACGCCTCCCATCTCGCGCGCGAATGCTTCGCGCCGGGCGAGGTCGTCGAGTTCCGGCTTCCAGTTCATTCGTAGCCTCCGTCTTATTTATTTTATTGTTCTTGTGGGTTGGTACGGGAACCGGCGTGCCATGCGCTCGATCGTTGAACAGTTCGCCGTCAGCACCTTCAAGGAGTCCGCCGATTGCAGCGCTGAGTTGGAGGATTCGCGGCGCGACTTCCTTGTGCAACCGCTTTTCGTCGTACATCGCGGCTAACAGTCCAATCGTCACGACGACGAAGGTTTGGTACTGCGGCGACCAGAGCGGCACGGCGAGCCCGTTGATATGCGGGCTCCACAGACCGCAGGCAACGACATAGCCGTTTTCGCGTAGAGAACGTCGGTTGCTCGCCAGACGGGGGCGCAGCATTTTGGCACCTTCCGGATTCTCACGCTCCATTTCAGCGAGGAAGGCATCCCCGACGTTCTCGTCCAGCGCCGCCGCATACGCGTGGCCCGCCGCGGTGCTCGCCATGGCGATGCGACTCCCCGCCGTCGAGCTCAAGCCAAGCGCGTTAGCGGCACGGCCGACCTCCAGAAAGACGAGATGGAAGCGGTCCGGAATGACGAACCCCACTGTTCCCGGCAATTGTTCGGCTAGTTCCTGCAACCGCAGGCGGATCAGGTTGCGAAGCTGCAGCCCGCGCATCATCGAGGTGCTCATCGCAACCGCGCTGGGGCCGATCCGATATTTCTGGTCTCCTGGCAAATAGACGAGCTGTCCCATCCTGGTCAGCGTGTGCGTCAGGCGCGACACTGTGGACCGCGGCAGCCCGCAACGGCTGGAAATCTCCAAATTTCCGAGCCGCGCCTCGTGTCCTTCGAAGCAGCGCAATACGTCGAAGGCGCGGGATACAACCTGGATGACATCAGCGTCGCCTGAGGCGTCGCTGGCGAGCATGCCTTGTTTGCTAAGCCGCTCCGAGCGTCGTCCCATGCGTTCCACCATTCCGCGACGCGGAATAAAATTCCGCTTGCGGAACAAACTACCTCAGGCAATCTGCCGCCACAACAAAAAGCCGTTCGCGAGGACACCAGTCCGTCAGACGGTCCCCGGGAGAACGGCAATGCCAGACATCAAGATCGTCACCGAAGTCGCCGGCCGCGTGTGCGCGCTTCCCATCACAACCGGCGGCAATGTCGGCGACGGCGACGAGATCGCTTTCGTCGAAGCAATGAAGATGGAAATTCCGGTGACGTCGACGACGGCGGGAAAAATCAAGGCTATCCTGGTCAAACTCGACGACGTCATCGCCGAAGGACAGGTCGTTGCGATCATCGAAGCTTAACCGGATCACGGCATAAGCTTTCTTCGAACGAGCTCCGCGACAATCTGTCCAACTCAGATGTTGATGTATGCCTACCTAACGTTGCCATCATAAGCAGCCGATGACATGATCACGCCAACGAGTGAATTCGCATCGCGAAAACCATCTGAGGGGAAAACTATGATCCATCGCTTGAAGGCGCTCGCGCCAATCGCCCTTGCAGGCATTTCGCTGCTGGCCCTGACCGCGGCATCCGCCGAAGACGTGAAACTGCCGGCGACCATGGTCGTCACCGCCTACGACACCGGCACCGCCGGCT
>JBJMTO010000051.1:0-7995 GCA_045811665.1 Bradyrhizobium sp. | reverse complement strand
GCTGGGGACAAGTCAGGCTCGCGCAGCGAATTTCCCCGACCCCATACCCGGAACCGGCAAATCCGCCGGGGCTTGGTGTAAATTCGGCGTTGATGATGTGGAGTCGGAGATGACGCAGCCTGCGAAGGTCCAAGAACCCTCGATGGAGGAGATTCTGGCGTCGATCCGTCGCATCATTGCCGACGACGAAGCCAAACCGCCGGCCGCTGAAAAACCTGCAGCGGCAGCGCCCCCGGCTAAAACGGAGAAACTCGAGAAGCCGGCCCCGGTGACTCCGGCGCCCAGGCCGAACGCGAACGAGCTGCAACCATCGGCAAGCCGCACGCCGCCGCCCACCGCTGCAAAGCTGGCACCGCCACCCGTGAAGCCCGCGACAGTGGCCGCACCACCTCCGGCTGCCGCGCCGGCTCCACCTCCGGCCGTCAGCAACAGCCAGGACGACATCGACGCGCTGCTGAACGGCCTCGATGAGGCGACCAGTCCAGAGGAAATACGGCCCGCCGTGCCGGAGGCGGAGGTGTTCGACCTAACCGACGACATGGCGGTCGCGGCTCCAGATCCGGTCCGGTCTTCGTTCCAGAGGGTTGAACCCGAAGACGACCTCGAATTTACCGAGGCTGTCGCGGAGAAGTCGCCGCCGCGTCAACCCGCGTTCGAACCGCCGCCGATCATGAACAGCTCTCCGGCGCAGCAGTTCCTCTCCCGGTCGACGGCCTCGGCAGTCGAATCCGCGTTCAATACGCTTGCTCATACGGTGCTGAGCAACAATGCGCGGACGCTTGAAGATCTGGTCAAGGAGATGCTGCGGCCGATGCTGAAATCCTGGCTTGACGATAATCTGCCTGGTCTGGTGGAACGGATCGTCAAAGCTGAGATCGAGCGGGTTTCGCGCGGCGGACGGTGAAGCAACCGGCGGCGGGCGGGCATCAACCGTCCTGATGCGGCCGTTGCCCTCGATGCCATTCTGACTTGCGATCTGACCGTCGGTGTTGACTTGGCCAGCTACGGCGGCTTTCTAGCGCATTCATAGCCATGATTGCACCGCCATGATCGAGAAGAACTACCAGCCCGCCGAAATCGAAAGCCGCATGTCCCGTATTTGGGAGGAAAGCGGTGCGTTCAAAGCCGGCCGTCCAGAACGCCTCGAGGCGAGGCCGTTCACGATCGTGATCCCGCCGCCGAACGTGACGGGCTCCCTGCATATGGGGCACGCCCTCAACAACACTTTGCAAGATATTCTTTGCCGTTTCGAGCGGATGCGTGGCCGCGACGTCTTGTGGCAGCCTGGCACCGATCACGCGGGCATCGCCACGCAGATGGTGGTCGAGCGTCACCTCCTGGAACGGCAGCAACCCGGCCGGCGCGAACTCGGACGTGCCGAATTCCTTGAGCGCGTGTGGCAGTGGAAGGCCGAGAGCGGTGGTGTGATCATCAACCAGCTCAAGCGGCTCGGGGCCTCCTGCGACTGGTCGCGGGAACGCTTCACCATGGACGAGGGCCTTTCGCGGGCGGTCGTAAAGGTCTTCGTCGAACTGCATCGAGACGGCCTGATCTACAAAGACAAGCGCTTGGTGAACTGGGACCCCAAGCTGTTGACGGCGATATCGGATCTCGAAGTGCAGCAGGTCGAGGTCAAGGGCAGCCTCTGGTATTTGCGTTACCCGCTGGAAGGCAAGATATTCAACCCCGACGATCCCGCCACCTTCATCGTTGTCGCCACCACTCGCCCGGAGACGATGCTGGGCGACAGCGCGGTCGCGGTTCATCCGGACGATGAGCGCTACACGCGTCTCGTCGGCAAGCACGTCATTCTGCCGCTGGTTGGGCGGAAGATCCCGATTGTCGCTGACGAGTATTCCGATCCCGAAAAGGGATCGGGGGCTGTCAAGGTAACGCCGGCACATGACTTCAACGACTTCGAGGTCGGTCGCCGTCACAATCTGGCGCAGATCAGCGTACTCGATCAGGAGGGCGCGCTCGCGCTTCTCGACAATGAGGGATATTTGCGCGGCTTGCCGGAAGGATCCGCGCAGCTTGCCGAGGAATTGCACGGGCTCGATCGCTTCGCGGCGCGTAGGCAGATCGTCAGCAGGCTTGAGGATTTTGGGTTTCTCGAGCGGATCGAGCCAAATACGCACATGGTCCCGCATGGCGATCGTTCCGGCGTGATCATCGAGCCGTATCTGACCGACCAGTGGTATGTCGATGCCAAGACGCTCGCCGGGCCGGCCATCGAAGCGGTGCGGAGCGGCGACGCCAGTTTCGTGCCAAAGAATTGGGAGAAAACCTACTTCGAGTGGATGGAGAATATCCAGCCCTGGTGTATCTCCCGTCAGCTCTGGTGGGGTCATCAGATCCCCGCCTGGTATGGACCGGACGGCAAGGTGTTCGTCGCCGAGACCGAGGAAGAGGCGGTGGGCAACGCGCTGGGCTACTACGTCGAACAGGAAGTGATCACGCCGGAGCAGGGCCGTGAAATGGCGCTGGACGCTAACAGGCGCGACGGCTTTATCACGCGCGACGAGGACGTGCTGGATACCTGGTTCTCCTCCGCGCTGTGGCCATTCTCGACGCTTGGCTGGCCTGACGACGAGACGGACGTCGCGCGCTACTATCCCACCGATGTCCTTGTCACGGGATTCGACATCATTTTCTTCTGGGTCGCTCGGATGATGATGATGGGTCTTCACTTCATGAAGGACGTGCCGTTCCCGACGGTCTATATCCACGCCCTCGTCCGAGACGAGAAGGGCGCGAAGATGTCGAAGTCGAAAGGCAACGTCATCGATCCCCTGCATCTGATCGACGACTACGGCGCTGACGCGCTACGTTTCACGCTCGCAGCGATGGCGGCACAGGGCCGCGACATCAAGCTCGCGCCCCAGCGCGTCGAGGGTTACCGGAATTTCGCGACCAAGCTGTGGAACGCCTGCCGGTTCGCCGAGATGAACGCCTGCGTGCTTCCGGCCGAATTCGATCCGAGCACGACACGGGAAACGTTGAACCGCTGGATCGCGCATGAAACCGCGCGCGCCACGCGTGAAGTCACCGAAGCAATCGAGGGCTATCGCTTCAACGACGCGGCGGGGGCGATCTATCGTTTCGTATGGAACGTCTATTGCGACTGGTATCTGGAACTAGCCAAGCCCGTTCTCATTGGCGATGACGGCCCCGGCAAGGCAGAGACCCGCGCCATGGTTGCATGGGCGCGCGACGAGATCCTGAAACTGCTGCATCCGTTCATGCCCTTCATCACCGAAGAACTGTGGGCGGTCACCGCCCGGCGTGACGTCCTGCTCGCGCTGGCCCCATGGTCGCGCAGGGCAGGCGAGTTGTCGCCGGAGCAACTTGCGCTGATATCGACGACCACCTTGAACGATCCCTTTATTTCACCGGTGCTTCAGGCGTTCGACCCCGCGGAATTCACCGATTCCGCTGCCGAGGCCGAGATCGGATGGGTAGTCGATCTCGTCACCGCGATACGCTCCTTACGTGCCGAAATGAACATTCCGCCGGCGACACTGACCCCATTGATCTTGGCCGGCGCGTCGTCGGAAACCAAGGCACGGGCTCCACGCTGGAGCGAGGTGATCAAGCGGATGGCCCGGCTTGCCGACATATCCTTTGCGGATCGGGCGCCGGACGGGGCGGTGCAACTCCTGGTGCGCGGCGAAATAGCGGCATTGCCGCTCAAGGGCGTGATTGATTTCTCCGCCGAACACGCCCGGCTCGAGAAAGAACTGGCGAAAGCGGAGAGCGATATCAAGCGAGTGGATGCGAAGCTCGCCAACGAAAAATTCGTCGCCAACGCGCCCGATGAAATCGTCGAGGAGGAAAGGGAAAAGCGCAACGCTGCCGTGGCACGCAAAGCCAAGATCGTCGAAGCTCTGGAACGGCTCAAGAAGGCAGCGTAGCGGGTTTGCGGAGTATCATTCTAGGCCGCTTCCGAGTGAAGCCAGCTTTCCATTCAGCCTGCGAATAAACGAGAACGACGATGCTGGATCACGTCTCCATCACAGTCTCCGATATTGCCGCTGCCGAGCGCTTTTACGACGCAATCATGAGCGTTCTTGGTGTGGTCAAGGTCGGTCGGCGGGAGGATTGGCTGGGCTATGGCGAGCGGGCGCGGCCTGCGCATCCTGAGCGGGTCTATATTTCGATCCGCAAGGGCAGCAAGCCCGACGATGCTTTTGGGCGACATTGGTGCTTCAAGGCGAAGTTGCGCACGCAGGTCGATGCTTTTTGGAAGGCGGGCATTGCTGCCGGTGGCGGCGATGAGGGCAAGCCGGGATTGCGAGATTATCACGCGTCTTACTACGCCGCGTTCCTCAGGGATCCAGATGGCAACCGCGTCGAGGCCGTCTGTCATCGCGCAATGTGAGGAGGGCATCGTGCAACCCGGCGAACCCAGTGACACAGCACGCGGTGCCGCCGCACTGCGGGCGATCCACCAGAGCCTGGACGGCGGCGCTATCTTCCCCGATCCATTTGCGGCGACGATGCTTGACGTTGCGACCCTCGCCAAGCTCGACGAGATAGCGGCCGATGCTTCGCTGAGGCCGGTGCGATTGTTCATTGCGGCGAGGAGCCGCTTTTCGGAGGATACGCTTGCAGGCTGCGTCAAACGCGGCGTGCGCCAAGTGGTGGTGCTGGGTGCGGGACTGGACACGTTCTCGCTACGTAATCCTCACGCCTCGCTGGGTGTTCGCGTATTCGAGGTGGATAGTCAGGCAAGCCAGAACTGGAAGCGCGACCGTCTCAAGCACGCAGGTCTGGGTGCTCCTTCCTCGCTCACCTTCGTTCCCATGGATTTCGAGCGGCAAAGCCTGGCTGATGCCCTTGGCAGCGCTGGCTTTGATGCGAACCGCCCTGCGTTTTTTCAGTGGCTGGGCGTGGTGCCGTATCTCACCCGGGAGGCGATCTCCTTGACGTTGGAGTTCATCGCAGGCGTGCCGGGCTCGGAAGTCGTTTTCGACTATGCCGAGCCCTTTGAAAATTATCGGCCTGATCGCCGCGCGAATATAACCGCGGTTGCGGCGAGCGCAGCGTCGCGCGGCGAACCCTGGCTTAGCCTGTTTGATCCGGTCGAGCTTTCCGAGATGTTGGAGGCGAAGGGGTTTGGGATGATCGAGGATCTTGGTCTGGCCGAAATTGCCGACCGATTTTATGGTCCGCTGAAACATGGCATCGTGATCGGGCCGGGTGGCCACGTTCTACGGGCAGGTAGCATCCACCAGTCCGTTTGATGCCCGAGCCTTACAGATTGGAAATCCGCAACAGCTTTCGATCGCCGATCCAGATTTTGGCAAGGTCAGCCTCGGCCTTGCGGGCTGCGGCGGTATTGCCGCGCGATTTGTACAGCTCCGCCAGGCCGTAGTATGACCAGCCGTTGGATGGTGCTCGGGTCAGCGCACGCTGGAACTGTCGCTCCGCCTCGGCGTAGCGGCCGGCCTGCAGCAGGGCAGCGGCCAGAGACTGCCGAATTGGATAGTACCAATATGGAGGCTCGGTATAGGGCAGGGCGTCTTGTAACGCAGCCGCCTCCTCGAACCGTGCGACTGCGGCTCGATTGTTGCCTTTTGCCTGGGCCACACGCGCAAGGATCAACGTGCGCGCAATCCGAAGCACCTCTGTTGCCGGGATGTTGGACTCCTTCAGCAACTTGAAATCCGCCGTCCGCTCCAGCGTTTCGATCCCATTGGCCGCTGCCGTGGCGCCGGCGGAGTCACGGCCCGCAGCCAGCGCTACACCGCGCATGTAAAGCCACATCGCCTTGACGTACGGGATGACATCGCCGGGATCGGGCAATGCAAGGATGGTCTCCGGCGTGCTGAACTGCGCGTGCGCGAAGTAGGGAGCCGCCTTGACGGGCTGTACCATTGCGATACCCCGCGCAAGTTCGTCCGGGATGAGTTCGCCGAGCTTCTCCGCTGCGCCGATCACGGTTTGGCCATCGCCCGCCATCTGCGCCGACGCCATCACGAAATGAACGTTATGCGGGTAATAGCCGAGCCGATAGACGCCCATCGGCGCATTGGTCTCCGACAGATACTTTTCATCCACCTTCACCGCGGTCTTGTTGTCTTCCAGCGCATCGAGATAGCGCCCGACCCGATAGTAGATGTGGCTCGGCATGTGCACGAGATGGCCCGCGGCGGGGATCGCACCACGCAATCGATCGGCATATAACTCGGCGCGCTTCGGCCGGTCCGACGCCTCTACCGCGTGAATGTAGAAGTGGATAGCGCCGGGATGACCGGGATTGCGAGTCAGCACGCGTTCTAGTGTCGGCACGATCGCAACGCTTTGCGGGTTGGGTTCGCGGCCGCCAGACTTCCAGTAGTCCCAGGGGCTGAGATCCATCGCCGCCTCGGCATAGAGCGTGGCGATTTCGTCGTCGTCCGGAAACTGCGTCGCGACCTTTGCCATTTCGGCCGCGTAGGCTGTGTCCAATGCCGCGCGAGCCGCCTTGGGATCGCTGTCGTAGCGCGCCGCGAGAGCGCCGATCAGCGCCTGCTCGCGTGGGCTCGCGTTCCCGGCAAGCGCCTTTGCCTTCTGCGCGGCAGCGTAGGCGGGCGCGATCGCGTCTTCCTGCATCGGAAGATTGATGTTGGGACCGAGCACCAGGGCCTCGCCCCAGAAGCACATTGCACAGTCGGGATCGAGCTTCTGCGCCATGCGGAACGCCCGCTGCGCCTCGCCGTGGTTGAATGCGTATGCAAGACGCAGGCCCTGATCGAAATAAGCCTGTGCGCGATCATTGGCGGTCGTGATCTTGTAAGTGATTGAGCCGAGACCGCCCCACAGCGGCGGCTCAGTTTCGACGAATGCTGGTGCAGAGCTGGCAGCGCTCATCTCGGCGCGTGGGACCTCTGTCTGCGCCAGGCGAAGCATCATGTTCGGCATTCCTGATGGAGCCGGGCTCTGGCAAACTGGAAAATTCGGGTCGACGAAACCCTGAGACATATCCACGTCGGTTGCGCCTGCACCCGCCAAGGTAATGACGTTTCCGGCCAGCAGCGTCACGAGCGCAGCGCCGCTAAGCGCGGCAGCTCCCGCGGAAACCAACAGCTTTTGTGATGGGGAGAATGTCGCCATGTCGTCCTCCGAATCCGGGCCAAACTATTTGCCGAGTCTGAGATCGAACAGGTCTCTGTGAGAGAGTATCTCAAGAGAGCTCTGACGAACCATGCGACTTCTTCGGCCGTTCTGCAAGACCGCAATGTTTGAAGGCCGCGGGCGGTCAGTGGGTTTCGCCCTGCCGTGCTGTGCCACGGTCAGCCCGGCGCGGGAGCCAGGCAGCCTGCGCTGTCGGATCACGGGGACAACGAACCCGGACGCTGCCCCGTTACCCGGTTGCGCGGAATTGTCGCCGCCCGTTGATGGGCCACCGTGCCTTCGCTTGCTCCCCATTTTTTTGATCGGACAAACGAAACGCTGTTCCAAGGGTGGCGTTGGAACAGCTTAGCTGGAGACGCTGCCGGACGCCGCGCTCGCGCCGTGCGGACCCCGCAGAGAGGACGAGGCGATGGCGACATTTGCAGGCCTAAGCTTTGCGGGTCCATTGGAGCTGTGTAATGGTCAAGGCCAAGAAATTCTTGCGTAAGCAGGCCGACAAGGCAGAACTCATGGCGCGGAGCGCCAGAGACGTTGAAATCGCTCAGGACTTTGCGAACCTGGCACAGGCGTTCCGCAGCCAGGCCGATGCATTGAAGACAAAAAAGAAGCCCCGCACCAAGAAGCGATAATTCAGTCCCGCAAAAAAGCGATTGGTTCCGCAAGCCCACGGGCCGGCTCTACCCGTCATTCCGGGGCGATGCGCAGCATCGAGCCCGAATCCATAACCCCCAACCGTAGTTATGGATTCCGAGCCTGCGCCAAACGGCACATCCGCGATCTGCCAAGGCACATAGGTTGCAATCGCAGGCAATGCGACGTGGGTATTTTCTTGCCGTTGCCACACCCGTCATTGCGAGCGCAGCGAAGCAATCCAGC
>JBJMTO010000050.1:0-102977 GCA_045811665.1 Bradyrhizobium sp. | reverse complement strand
AGGCGCTCGCCGGCTGGACAAGTACTAGAAGAACGAAAGGCGCGACCAACTTCAGCATCATTCTCGTCTTAAGAAGCATCGAGGATTCCCTGCATTTTTTCTGTCGCTCCCTAAGGACAATCGGTCAAGCCACCGCTCCATGTTGATTTACGTCAAGGTAATACTCCTGCCGAGTTGGACAGGTGCGTGTGTTAATTTATGCCGTTCGCGCACATTGCAGCTGATGAAAACGCCGCGTTGAGGAAGAACGTCGGCGTGCGCGCCCAGCTCAAACTTGACACCGTGCAACAGCTAGGAGAATTTGTTGCCTGCGATATCGAGCGAAGATTGTTCAGCGGAACCCACTATTTTTCAGGAAACGACGGTAGTGGTTCCGGTGTTTCGGCGAGCTGCACTATGCCGCACGGTGCGCCCGGTACCAGCGCTGCAAGCGTAAGGGCAATGAATGACGCGATCCCCCGCGATTCATAAGCCAGGAGATCTGGCCGAGCGCCGTTTGGAGATGTCTGATCGGGCGCGGCAATGGCTCGGCGCGGCGGCAACCGCTGCAGCGGTTGGAATAGCCTATTTCCTGGCCGCGCGACTTAGTCTTTATCTGCTGAGAGAACCTGATGGGGTAGCCGTATTCTGGCCAGCCAACGGCGTTGCAGCCGGCGCACTAATAGCACTTGGTCGCGACTCCCGATGGGCTGTGTCAATTGGAGCGGCGACGGCATCGATAGCAGCCAACATGTTGGGCGATCGAAGCTTTGTGGCCGCTGCCATCTTCGCGTTGTCCAATGTGGGCGAGGCCATTCTTGTGGCTATGGTTATCGAGCGACGATTCGGTTCGCACTTCAGCCTCGACCGTCTCCGCAACGTCTTGGTGTTGCTGCTGACCGCAGTTTTCGCGTCTGCCATTTCGGGGCTCGGTGGCGCTCTGGGGTACCGTTTGTTCCACAGCCCAAGCGCCTCGAGTCTAATCACTTGGCAGCACTGGCTCGCATCCGACTCGCTCGGGATCGCGACGGTTGCGCCGCTGCTGATCGGAGTTGCCGCGTCCGTGCGCGTGCCACCGTCGCCAAAGGAGTTCGCCGAGGGCGCCGGAGCGGTCGCAGCGATAACGGTAATGAGCGCGATTTCGATCTTGCTACCCAGCGCATCATGGGCGACCGTACTCCCAATCACGCTATTCCCGGTGTTATTGTGGATCTCGGCCCGCTGCCAGCCCGTGTTCGCCGCGGCGGCCGCGTTTGTCGTTGCGCTCGCAATTGTGTCGGCAACGACTTTTGGCATCGGGTATTTCGGAGACCCTGGTCTCCCTATCAATAACCGGATCGAGGGTGCCCAAGCGAGCATTCTGACAACCTCGCTCTGTACGCTCGTTCTCGCCGCACTGTTCGCAGAGCGCCGTCAGCACGAGGCAGCGCTCAAGGAAAGTGCGGCACGGTTAGAAGAGGCGTTGACGGCTGGAGCGGTAATGGCATTCGAGTGGGATGCCCGCACCCGCGCATCATTCCATCACAGTGAGAGCGCGGCAAAAATTATTGGGTACGACCCGCAAGCATCCTTTACCGTAACGAAGTTCCGTAAGCTGATCCACTCGGCGGATTTTGCCCGATACAAAGCGAAGTTGAGAAGTGTCCGACCCGATAAGCCATCTTATGCGGTAACCTTTCGTGTGACCCGACCCGACGGGCGGGAAATATGGCTCGAGGAAACAGCGATGGCCGAGTTCGACGCGACCGGGCAATGTGTACGCATCAAGGGCCTGACCGTTGACGTTACACAACGCAAGCGGACTGACGAACACCAACGCCTGCTGATCGCGGAGCTTGACCACCGCGTCAAGAACGTGCTCGCGCGCGTTGCCACGGTCGCCGAGTATACACGCCAGAGCAGCAGTACGATCGACGAGTTCATCCAAGCACTCGATGGGCGCATTCAAAGTATGGCCGTTGCGCATGAGCTCTTGAGCCAAGGCGGCTGGCAGGCCATTCGGCTTGCGGATATTGTCCGTTCGCAATTGGCCCCCTACGCGACAGACACAAATACGACGACGGGCGGTCCCGACATTACGCTCAGCGCGGCGGCAGCTGAGGCGCTGGCCATGGTGCTTCAAGAGCTTGTGACGAATGCCTCCAAGTACGGTGCCTTATCAATCTCCGGTGGCCGGGTGTCGGTACGTTGGGAATGCCGGCGCGGCGATGCAGGCGAAGGACTCATCATCGCCTGGAGTGAGACGGGCGGGCCGGCGGTATCAGTCCCGACTGAATATGGCTACGGAACCAGCCTCATTCGTGAGCTGGTTCCCCACGAGCTTGGTGGTAAGGTCGATCTCGCATTTTCATCCGTCGGCTTATCCTGCACAATCGAGATCCCCGTCAAAGAGATATCCAGAAATCTCACGAAAGACCAGTTCATCGACCCATCCGCCTAGCAATGATCGGGCGCAAGTTCTCAAGAAGTCGTTGCTTGCTAACGGGCTTTTCCAGAATGGCCTCGACGTTTCGCGTCGGTAGAGAAACTGCCGCGTAGCCGGTGACGATGATGACCGGAATGCGTTGTTCCAGCAGCCGATCAATTAAGTTTCTTGAAGTTTCGCCGTGTCGCAGATTGACGTCGACTATGGCGACGTCTGGGGTGCGCTCGGCAACGAGCCGTTCTGCGTCCGCTGCGGTAGCAGCCGGTCCGACCACCTCCGCTCCTAACACGCGAAGCAGGCCCTTCATGGCTTTACCGACGTGCCAGGAATCCTCCACGAGGAGAATGCTTACCCCCTTTAATTCCCCCGAGCTAGGAAGGTTGTGAACTGTCGACCCGGTCATTAGGAGGTCTACCATTAGTTATGGGACAGGCGCGGACCTGTAAGCAAACCGGCAATGCCGCTCCTACCTCATGCATAGCCGGACCAGCAGCGATAGACTAGGCGCTATCTTTGCACGACGCATCGCCGACTCGGGCCGCACCTTGTGGGCATCTGGAATTGGCGCGCAGGCTACAATGTGGCGCTTCAACTCCGGCACCTCAGTATCCGGCCGATGCAATGGATGAATTTGGCGATAGTCAACACGTGAAATGCGAGGTGATCGGGCGCGCTTCAAATCCATACCCGAGATCCCGTGCTGAGATGCGATGCTCGACGATACAACGCTGCACATCCATCACCAGTTGGCGTGATTATGGAGCTCATGGACATGGCCCGAAATGCAAATCGGCCAACTGAGACGGTGGCTAGAGCTTGCGGCGCGGCTCATCTAATCCCAAGCAGGGAGCGCCGAAACCCGCCGGCCCGAGCTTCTTTTTGACAGACGAAACTGCCGGAGCCCCCTTGCCCGTACCGGTTTTGTCGCTTGAAGTAATAAACCTCTTTGTGGAAATCGAGCCAAACAACAGTGTCATCGGGACAGTGAAGCCGCGCCTGCGCTTCATAACGAAATGGAGTAAGCGGCAGGGCAGTAGCGGCAGATGTCATAAAGACCCACATGCAAAACACAAACAGCGGGGGCAATCGCCCGCCGAGACGCTGTCGGGCAGATACCAGCGCGCGAGTCCATTTGCGACACACCATTCAGACCCAAGCACCGCAATGTCCATTGATTAAGATCAACTGGATCCCTCCGGGTGCCTCCCTAGATGTCACAGCGGTAATACTTCACTTCCATTCCCTCCATTCCCGGGAACTCGCGGGAAATGGTGCTGTCGTCGATCACCTTCAAGAAGAACTGGACGTTCGAAAGCATGATGCCAGAGGCGCATGCGACGACAAGGTTGATGTTTTGATTGCTTTCCTTCTTCGACTTGATCTTACAGGTCTGAAACTTGCCCTTCAGGCGATCGGATTCAGCGATAAAGCCAGCGCCATACACGCCGGAAAAGTTGGTGAAGTTCACGACATTCGCACGCCCTTTGCGGGTGAATATCTTGGTGCATTGGTCAGCACTCGTCGCCCACGCGCCGAGGAGATCGAACGCATTGGCGTCCTGCCGTGACAGCACGGCAGAGGCTGCCGCAATGAAAGTAGCGAGGACCCGACTTCGAAATACAATCATCGGGTCAGTGACCGCTCAATACCAGTGTCTTGATCGGCAAAAGCAACGCCTGGATCCGGAGCAGCAGCGCGTGCACCAGTCCGGTCGCATCGACCGCGTGCAGGGCAAAGCCCGTCAGCGCACCAGTCTTGGGGTCGGCGATCACGTCATGGTTGCTGGTGTAGGCGTTGACGATGCAGGTGCTGCCCGGCTTAACATTCTGTAGGCCATCCTTGTAGAGGGGCTCCAGGAACACGAGAATCGAGCCTGGTCTTTGCAGGTTCTGCGGGTCGATCAACAGCTCCCCGGTCCGGAATTGGCCGGCCGCGATGAAATCCTGCACGCTTGTGACAACCAAAGGAATGATCACCCAGGGTTTGGAGACGCAAGTAGCTTCCGCAGCCATGCCGGGCTTCATCACCTGAGATTCGATCTGACCGAAACCGGCCTGCAAGCTGCTCCGACCGGCGCCATCGGGTATCAGGACTCCGGCCGGCCGCATCAGTTGGTTGACCACGTCGCCGGTACGAACCAGGAATTGCTCCACCCGGCCGTCGACGCCGGCCCGGACGTATGTCTTGTCGAGATCCACTTGCGCCTGGGCCAGCGAGGCCTCGGCGCTCGCCTTCTCGGCAGGCAGCAGCGTGGAGATCCGCAATACCGCCGATTCCTTGACAGCGGCCGCGGCGTCCACGCCGGACTGTCGCTGATCGGCGAGCACCTGCAGCTTCTCGATCTCACGCTGTGGCACGATGCCGGGATTGCGGCGCTGCAGCTCGCTCTTCGTCTCAAGCTCATCCTTGGCCTGCTGATGGGAAGCTTTCGCCTCCGCGAGTTGGGCGTCCGCCTTGATGACCTCGGCCCGCGCCGAAATTACCGACGCGTCCACTTCGCCAATCTTTCGCTTCGCGGTCTCCAGTGCAGCATCCTGCTTGGAACTGTCCAGCCGGAACAGAACGTCTCCTTTTTTGACCGGTGCGGTGAAGCCGACATTGACCTCGGCAACGCGGCCGGAACCTTCGGGCAGGATAGGTACCGTCCTGAAGTAGAGCGCTGCAGAGGTGGTCGAGGGATGGTAGTAGAAGATCATAGTGATCAGCCCGATCGTGAGCATCAGGCAACCGGTGATGCCCCACCTCAGTTCGTACCAGACGGAGAAAAACGTGATCTCCTTGCCGAACCGCTTGCCCTGCGCGTATCGCCGGAAAAGGTAATCCGGCAGGATCGTCACCAGCGAGCAGATCATGAGCTCAAACATGGTTGTGCACCCCTTCCTTGACGGGCGCCCGGTAGTCGTAATCGCCTATAGACGCGGACTCGGCTTCAGGTTCAGCAAGAGGCGTGCCCGGGGCGGCATCGGCAATGCGCGCGACAGAACTGGCAATGCTGCGCATCGGCGTGCCGAAATCCGGCAGGTCGATCATGGCGAGCAACAAGCCCGCGAGCCAAAAGATATGCATGTGGGTGAAGAGCGAGATCAGGCCCAGAACGGCAACAATCTCGAACTGCAGCTTGTGGCCCTTATGCGCCATACGCTCGGGCAGGCTGTGCAGCTTCCAGTAAAGGGTGCCTACCCACAAAACAGTAGCGACAAGGAAAATGCCCATTACCACCATCAGGGTGTCGGAGCCGTCGGCCCCGGGAATAAAAAACGGCAGATGATGGGGGGCCGCCGGATGCATCTGTTCGGTCAAATTTCTTCTCCCTGGGCGCTCCGCAACGGTACCTGCAAGGTGCCGTTTCGCTGCGCCGTTTGCTTGATTTAAATCAACGGAACGTGCGTTGAGCGTACCTAGCCTCAAAGCAGCGGTTAAACCGACAACCACCAGGAGCCATCAGCAATGCCTGACAGCCTTGATGATCTCATCCCCAATGCCATGCAGATCCGCAAGGAAGCGGCCCTTAAGGAAGCGGAAAAGGCGGATGAATATGCCCGCATTGCCGCTGCGGCTGAAGCCGAGAAGCGCGCGCTGATCGAGCGCCTTACCCTCCCGTCCGGCAAGAGCGAAGCCGAAAAGATCCAGCTTGCCTCGACCATAATTCAGCGCGCGGTGCGAAACGGAGCGACGGAAGTCCAGGTCTACCGATTCCCGAACACGTTGTGCACCGACAAAGGGCGCGCCATCAATCAGCAGGAACCGGGTTGGGAGAACACTCTGACCGGGATTCCGAAGGAAATATTCCAGCTCTGGACCGACTACCTGAAGCCGCGCGGCTATCGAATCGGTTACCAGATCATCGAGTACCCGGGAGGCGTGCCGGGCGATATTGGCATCACCATTGCGTGGGGAGACTGAGGGGTCCTGCGGCGTCATTCGACCTTGAGCGGCCGAGGATGAAGATGCCAGTCGATGCACATGCGCATCGATTAAACGCAGGACTAATGGGAAAAGCTGCGGAATCTCAGGGTCGCGCTTCCCATTTTTGGGAATGTGTTGAAGCCAACCAGCTTCGGGTGATTGTCCTGTTTCAGAGGCGCGATGCTGCCGGGAAGCACGGTACGATCGAGCCGATCACCGAAAAGGGTAGTCCGCGCGTCTTCGCGCGACTGCCTTGCCTGGGCGTCGGGTCGCGAGAAGTATTCCTTAGCGTTAGATGATTTTTTTCCAGCGCGGCCGAAATCGTGATCTTAGAGCCGAGCTGCTAGAATCGCGCCCGCGGGGGAATATCTGATCGGATCTGTAGCCGAATCGAAAAGCATCCTGGAATGTGCCCATTGGTCGAGAAATTCGCGGTGCACCCCGGCATTATCTCAGCGCGGTCCTGATGCTATCAAGTTCACTTCAACCGTATCGTGACCCCGCCCACCGCAGCGGACACTTCGGCACCGACCCTGGGGCCGCTGAGTTGCAGAATGACGCCGTTGGCGTTCTGCAACTGAACGCCTCCCGCGCCCGCCGCGATAGCGCCACCGGCACCCGCAGTCCCGTACGCCCCTTCGATTGAAGCTGGCCCGTTCAGATTGAGAGCCCGCCCGACGAACTTGGTCGTCGAGGCTCCGATTGTGAAGCCGACGCTCATGCCCGAGACGGTGAAGGGGTATCGCTTGCCGCGAAGCACCAGTACACCCTCTCCGCCGCCCATGCCGACGATGAAGCCGCCCTTGGTGAAGACGACTGCGACCTGGCCGGTTTCGGCTTGAGACGATGTACTGATGCCAGCAACGCCCACGAGAGCAACAAGCGCAACAGAAATACTAAGCTTTTTCATCACGTTTTTTCCTTCGAAAGACACAGGGCTATAATGACCTATTGGGCAAGGAGCATCGCAAAATATCCGAACACAGTGAGCAGGATGCCAGAGACCGCATAAGCAACCGGGAATCCGATCCACGGCACGGAGCTCTGGATCTCCACTGCCGCCTCGCGGCACGGGCCGGAATGCGACCGCGCCCCGGCAACGCCGCCCATCAGCACTGCTGGATTGATCTTGAAGAGGTGGAAGCCGATCGCCCAAACGATGAACGGCGGGATGGTGCAAGCGACGAAGCCGACCAAAAATATCTTCAGCGCCACGGCTCCGGTGAGCTGGGCCAGCAGCCCGGCGCCGGCATTGACACCGACGATGGCGACGAACACGACGAGGCCGAGATCCTCCAGCACGTTGCGGGCGGCGTTGGGCGTGTTGCCGAAGAACCGCAGCCGCGACACCATGGACGAGACGATTACGCCTGATAGCAACAGACCGCCGGCGTTGCCGAGACCGATTTTCGCCCCGAACGCCGGGAATTCAATCATGCCTATCAGGAAGCCGAGAATCATGCCGGCCGCAAGCGTCAGCAGATCGGTTGAAGTATTGGTGCGCGCGATGCGGCCCCACATGTTGCCGAGTTCGTTGACGGCGGATTTCAGGCCGACAACCGAAATGAGATCCATACGCTGCAGCTCGGTCTTGAGACCGGCTGGAATCTCCACGCCGCCGCGTTCGACTTTGCCGATCTGCAACTGGCCGGCAATCGCCTGTTCCCGGAAGGACTCAAAGGTCCGTCCGACCATGTCTTTGTTGGTGACAAGAATATCCGCCTGATCCAATGGAATGCTCAGTGCCTTGGCGTCGGCGACCTCGGGGCCGAGCAGACCCATCTTCTCGGTGAGATGCTCGGTCGAGCCGCCCAGAGCGACGATGTCGCCTTTCCGGAGTACAAGATCAGCATCCGCTCCCAGCGACTCGCCGCCCCTCAAAACGTTGGCGATGCGATACTCGGGATTGATGCTGCGGAACTTGGCAATGCTCATTCCAACCGAGGCGGGGTTGTCGAGCCGGTAAGCACGCAATCCGAACTGGCGATAGCCGGTCAGGCCGCCGCCTTCGAGATCCTTCACGCCAAATTCCTGCTCGTACTGCTTCGCCGCCGCCTTCGCGTCGACGCCCCACCAACGCGGCAGGTACTTGCAGATCAGGATAATGCCCACGGTCCCCCAGATGTAGGTGATGCCATAGGACAATGCGATCATGCCCGATGCATCCTCCGCCTTCATGCCTGCAGGCAGCTTGACCACACCCGACGTTATCGCCTGCTCCGCCGAACCGATCGCGGCCGACATGGTCTGCGAACCTGCCAGCATACCGCCAGCCGCGCCCGGCGGCAGCGAGAACACCCTTGCGCCTATGACGACAAGCGCCAAACCGATCACACTCGAGACCACCGCAAGGACGCAGAATTTAAGTCCATCACCTTTCAGGCTGTTGATGAAGGAGGGGCCGACCCGCAGGCCGACGCCATACATGAAGAGATAGTAGAACAGGCTCTTGGCGAAATTGTTCAGCTCGAGCTTCACGCCGTAAACTGAAGCCCAGACGGAAAGGCCGGCGCCCACGATGATGGCGCCGGCGACCATCCCAAGACCATAGCCCTTGATATTGCCCCGCCCGATCCAGACGGCGAGTCCGACGACGAAGAATAGCAGCAGGTATGGATTCTGCTGTAGAAAATTGAAAAAGCCCTGCATGATCGTTTCCCTTATGATGCAGCTTTGAGCTTTGTCGGCGCGGCCGGCTGGCGCTTGCCCATCTTTGCCAAGGCTTCGGCACGCACCAGCTTCAGGCCTTCCTTGGCGTCGTAGCCGTGGATTTCCTTCACATCGAGCTTGCGCATGAAATCGATGGTTTCCTGGGTGATGACCTGCCCCGGCACCATAATCGGGAAGCCCGGCGGATACGGAATGACGAAACTGGCGGAGACGAGGTCGGAGCCGTTTTTCAAGCGACGGTCGATCTCGACATCGCCGAGCGGGATATACTCGCATCCCGCCGCGTCATAAGCGGCATAGAAGCCCGAGCGAATGTCGCCTTCGTTGGTCTTGCTACCTGCATCACCACGGAAACTGGCGTGAAAATGCGAGAAGTTCGGCAGATCGGGCACATCCGTCATCAGGCTCTTGACCCGTGCATCAAACGTTTTTTTGCCGTTGACGCCGCCCTGCTTCAGACCGCGGTCGACTTGGCCGGCGATTTCGGCCAGCACCCTGATTAGATGAGCGACGTCGCTGCGCGTGTTGTTGATATTGGATTGCAGCAGCACCGAGTTGCGCGAGGTCTTGTTGACCTGGATGTTGTACTCGCTCGCCAGGATACCCTTGAACTGCGTGCCGTCGTAGCCCGCCGTGCCGCACACCAGCGTCATGCGGGTTGGGTCAAGGCAGAACTCGTCGTCATCCAGGCTCTTCAGCGTGTTTGCCCAATTAACGCCGGGCGCCAGATAGTCGACAAAGCCGCTCTGCCGATATTGCGCCGGCACCATGACGTCGGCGCCGAGAACGCGGAAATATTTCGAGATCAGCGGATTGTTGTTAACGGCGTGACGAATGGCGAGCGCGATTTCCATGGCATTGGCCACGAGCCCATAGCCTTCGAGCTCCATCTGCCGCCGTGACACGTCGAGACTGGCGATCAGCTGCTGGTTCGGGCTGGTCGAGGCGTGGGTGAATACGGCTTCCTTGAATTGCTGCTCGACGGTGTGGAATTCGACGTCCTTGACCGACAGCATGGAGCCCTGACGGATCGCGGACATCGACTTGTGAGTCGAATTGGTCTGGTAGACGCGCAGCCGGATCTGCCGGGGGTCCGGGATGAGCCGGGTCTTGAGGAGCACGTCCTCGGATGGGTTCTTGCCGAGTTCGCTCTGCTGCTTCTGGTACGCCTCGACCGATTTCGGGTCGTGCATCCAGGCCTCGATCTCGTTGGCGGCGCCCATGGCGGTGCGCCGCCGCAGGAATGGCGAGAAGCGCGCAAAGCCGAACCAGGCCTCGTCCCACAGGAAGATCAGGTCGGGCTTGATGGCGAGGCATTCCTCCATCACCCGGCGGGTGTTGTAGATATGACCGTCGAAAGTGCAGTTGGTCAGATCCAGCATCTTGACCCGGTCGAGCCGGCCGTCGGCCTTGGCACCCAGCAGCGCCTGCTTGATCGTTTTCAGCGGCACGGCGCCGTACATCGAATATGCGGTCATCGGGAAGGCTTCGACATAGAGCGGCTGCGCGCCGGCCAGCACCATCCCGTAGTGATGCGACTTGTGGCAGTTCCGGTCGACGATCGCGATATCGCCCGGCCCGAGTAGTGCCTGGACCGCCATCTTGTTCGAGGTCGACGTACCGTTCGTGACGAAGAACACCCGATCTGCGCCGAGGGCGCGGGCGGCCTTTTCCTGCGCCTTCTTGATGGTGCCGGTCGGCTCAAGCATGCTGTCGAGACCGCCAGTGGTCGCGCTGCTCTCGGCCAGGAACAGGTTCAACCCGTAGAACTCACCCATGTCCCGGATCCAGTCCGACCTGAAGACCGACTTGCCGCGCGCGATCGGCAACGCATGGAACGTGCCGATCGGCCGCTGCGCGTACTTCTTCAGATTGTCAAAGAATGGCGTGTCGTAGCGGTCCTGGATGCCTTCGAGGATGGAGAGATGCAATTCGAGCAGCTCTTCAATGGAATAGAAGATCCGGCGGGCCACGCTGGCCTCGGGATTCCCGGCCAACTCCTCCACGTCGCGGTTGGACATCAAATAGAGGTCGAGTTCGGGGCGCACCCGCTTGATGATATGGGCGAGCCGGAGCGCCGATGCGTCGCGCTCGTCATTGAGGCCGGCGGCAGCGGTCATGGAGCGCAGGACCGGCGCATCGTGACGCGAGCGAAGGGCAAAGCCGTCGTTGATGACGACCGCCGCGATATTGGGGTTCAGCATCGTCGCGCAGAAGGCGTCCTCGAGGCTTCCAACAATGACCGGCTCATAGACGAACGCATCGACAGGGCGGCGCAGCTTGCGCCATTCGGCGGTGAGAGCCGGCCAGTTGTTGGATGAGAGACCGGTGACAATCAGGGTTTCGAAATAGGGACGGCGCGCCCCATGGCTGTACGTCGGCAGCATCAACTCGGTGGCATCGCCATTGCCGTCATCCTTGTCGCCTGGATCACCGGCATGCTGGCGAAAGGATTTGGTTTGCAGCGCCTGCGTAATCCGGGTCGACAGCGCCAGGGAGCCGGCCGCGTCGGCGGCTGCTTCGCGCAAGGCCGCCATCAATTGCAGTCCGGGATACCCGTGAAATTCTTCTGTCACGGAAAGATCGGCCAGCACCGAATCATACTTCGCGCGCTCTCCGCCGCGGGCCCATGTCTTCGCTGCCTCTACCAGATCGCGCCAGTCGTCAGCCCTCCCTCCGGGTCCGGAAAAGAAGCGATCAATGCGTTTCTGTGTTGGCTTGGTGTCGCTGGACATGTTGTTCTCCCGATCAGCTCGAAGGCGCAAGCTCGCCGGAAGGTGCTCTCCCTGGTCTTCCACCCCTTTGATCCAAGTCAAGGGTCGCACTCTCTCGAAACGAGTCGGCTAGGGCCTGATCGGTTCTGATTGAATTCGGAACCAGTCTTTAGTCCTGGGGTACGTCTCGGCGTCCACTTCGCTTGAAAAACGCTTCGCCGGCTCACGTCCTCGTATTCTCGCCCGGTCGAGCGTCGTTTCATATGCGTTCCTCATGCCGCCTATCGCAGCGAAACAGCACTAACAGCAGCGCTACTACGGGCAGGCCGAGGGCGAGGTTGGGGATAGTCTTCGTTGCATAGGCTCCGATCGCCGCCCCTGTGCCAAACGAGGCGCACAAACTTGCAAGAATACCGGGCTGGCGAAGCGAAGCGCGCTGCCCGGAGACCAGCGCGAATAGTCCCTCTATCGCCTGGCGCAAATTGCCGGTAATCATCACGGAGCTGTAGACCGTACCCTCGACCCTGGTGAACATCGCGGCTTGCATCGCTGCGACGAACGAAATACCGAGCGTGCCTGCCAGATCCGGCAGCCTGTTGTGCAGGATGCCGACCACTACCAGCATCAAGATTTCAACCAGCGTGCTGATTGAGCTGGCCCGGTCTCCGCTGGCGCGACGCAGCCATGCCGCAATGACAATGCCCACCGCGAATGCCGCAATCGGAGAAAAAAATTGGGCGGCGCGCGACCATTCGCCGGCTGCGCCGTAGACCCAGAGCAAAACAAGGTTTGCTGTCTGAGCATTGGCCATCACGCCGTGTATGATCCAGGTATACGCGTCGAGATAGCCGCCAGTGAAGGCAAGCAGGAGCGCGATTTGGACCGTTTCGTCGCGGCGTATAGCTGGACTGGCTATAGTTTCCGGAGAACTCATGTCGGCACGCAAGCTCTCGCCGGCAGGCCCGGGTCAGGTCCATAAGTGGAGTCGCAAAGCCGGCGCAGATTGATCTGGATCAAGATTTCCGCGGGGTCTGGAAGTCAAATCAATCGTCAATCGACCCGCACCAGGAAATCAATCATGGATACAGTCCAGTGGATCATCTCCACCGCTCCGGAAATATTTCTGCTGTTGGCCATAGCCATAGGTACCATCCTCGGTGGTGTCAGGATTCGCGGATTTGCAATAGGAACAACGGCCTGCACACTCATCGTTGCCGTCCTGATAGGGCAGCTCGGCACTTTTACGTTTCCGCCAATGCTGAGGGTCATCCTGTTTAGCGTGTTTGTGTTCACGATCGGCTACCGGTCGGGCCCGGAGTTCTTTGCCTCCTTGAGCGTGCGAACCCTTTCGCAGGTAGCGCTGGCGCTCGTGCTTGGCGGTACCGGCCTTGGCCTCGTTCTCTGTTTCGCTTTCATGTTTGCGCTTGATCCTGGCACCGCATCCGGTCTTGCCGCGGGCGCTTTGACGCAATCCTCGGTAATCGGCACTGCATCCGGAGCGCTGGCACAGCTCGGACTTCCCAAGAACGTGCTGCAAGCGCAGGAGGCAAACATCGCCGCGGGCTATGCAGTCACTTACGTGCTTGGGTATATCCTCACGCTGCTGTTCGTCCCGTTTGTCGCACCAAAGCTCATGCGGATCGACTTGGAAAAGGAGGCTGCCAAGCTCGAGGCGGAACTCTCCGGTGGTAGCCCGCCGAAGTCGGAGAATCTCGCTTATCGCAAATTCCAGGCGCGGGCGTATCGCGTGTCTGCCGGCGCAGGCCGTACCGTCAAGGCGATCGAGGACGAGGTTGGCGGCCGAACCGTCATCGAGCGAATTGTGCGTAAAGGAGCCGATGTCCAGCCGCACCTCGAGACGGTGCTCGAGGATGGCGACGACATCGTCATTGCCGGCCAGACCGCAGCCATTGTCGCGGCCGCACCCTTCATTGGTACCGAGATCCATGCTGACGAGATCCTGCGCGCGATCCCCGGCAATGTCGTTGAGGTGCTGGTCGACAACCGCAGGCTCCATGGCCGGTCGATCAGGGAGGTCGCCGAAATCGTTGGCGACAGCGCGCGTGGCGTATTCCTGCGCGCGCTTACGCGAATGGGCCGAGAGGTTCCACTGAGCCCCGACACCAAGGTCTACGTCGGCGACGTCATGACGCTGGTCGGCAGCACCAGCAACATCGAACGCGCAGCCCGTCAAGTTGGCCAAATCGTGCGTTCGGGAGACCGCACCGATATTGCATTCCTTGCCCTGGGTATCGCAGCGGGCCTGCTCGCAGGTCTCCTTAGCGTCAAGGTTGGATCCGTTGCGCTGACGCTCGGAGGCGGCGGCGGCGCATTGATTGCAGGTCTCTTGTGCGGCTGGCTGCGTTCGCGACGGCCGACCATGGGAGCGATGCCGCCCGCCGCTCAGCAAACGCTCAGCGACCTTGGACTTGGCGGGTTCATCGCCGCGATCGGGCTGGCCAACGGCCACACTGCGTGGCTGGCTATTCAGTCTCATGGCCTCGAGTTGGTCGGCATGGGTGCCGTCGTCACGCTGGTTCCACTTACCGTGGCGACATTATTTGCTCACCACGTGCTCCGCATGAACCCGGTCGTTACCTGTGGTGCGCTCGCCGGGGCCATGACTGTCGACGCCGCGGTGACCGGATGCTGCGAGATCGCCAAGAGCCAGACGCCGGTGCTCGGTGTCGCGGTGCCCTATGCAGTCGGCAACGTAGTCTTGACCGTACTCGGCCCAATCATTGTTGCCTCTACCTTTAGCGGCTGACCAATTGCCCGGGATGTAAGAGCGGGAGGAGTTGAGATGCGTCGGCATAGATTACGGAATGTGACAGCAGCGGTTCTACTGCTGTTGGTCAGTTCGATCCCGACGGCGATCGCGGACGATCAGGCAGCATCGCGACCTATTCAGGAAGAGATCTTGGCGCTGCCGCTTTCTCTTCCGATGTTTGCCTACGCAGTCCGGCCCGTCGGCGACGGGCCTTTCCCGTTGGTGATCATGAATCACGGCGTTTCGCTCGACCAAACCCAACGCAGCTTCTTCCCTCTCGTCGAGTTTCGCGACGCAGCCAAATGGTTCGCGCGGCGCGGCTATCTTGTTGTGGCCCCTGTCGGCTCCGGATACGGCGCCTCCGCCATCGACATCCCCGAGCATGGTATCTACGGCCCATTCTTTTCGAAGGTCGGAAAGTGCAGCAACCCCAATTTCCGTTCCCCCGGTCTGGCGGTTGCGCAAGTTGACCTCTGGATCATCGATTACCTCGCCGCCGAAAAGCGCATTGTGCCGAAGGACGTCATCGTGGTCGGGCAATCTGCTGGCGGATGGGCCTCGATCGCGCTTTCAAGCCTGAACCCGCCGACGGTCAAGGCCATCATCACCTTTGCCGCCGGCCGTGGCGGTCGTGTTGACGGCAAGCCCAATAACAATTGCGCGCCAGACAAACTGGTCGAGACAGCCGGCGAGTTCGGACGTACATCGCGCGTGCCGATGCTGTGGATCTATATCGAGAACGATACATTTTTTGGTCCGGCTCTTTCAAAACGCATGCACATGGCGTTCACGGCGTCTGGCGGCAAGGCCGAATACCACTTGGTGCCGCCGTTCGGCAACGACGGTCATTTTTTTATCGGCTCTCCCGACGCCATCCCGATCTGGTCCCCGCTTGTGACGAAGTTTCTGGATGAGCAGAAATAGGCACGGCCACCACATGGAGGCGAGACCCATGATAGGCTCACATCTAACCGGACCGCGATTGAAGACAAGCCATGAGAAGCTCTTCTTCTGGGCACTGCTGTTGGCAGCGATCGCGAGCATTGCCTTCGATCGGTGCGCCCTCTCGCAACAGAGCCCGGCGGCGGCGCCCACCGGGACCGAAGTTGCACCCCGCGGTCAGCGCCAGGCGAACGACCTCACTTATGGCGACTGGAAGAAGACGTGCTTCAAGCCCGGTGGCGCAAAGATGCTTTGCCGGACCTCAATTGCGGGCACGTTCGCAACTGGCCAAATGGCAGTGCGCCTCGATATCATCGAACGTGAAGGCGATAGCACCGGGCGGCTGCAGGTGTTCTCTCCCGTGGGCATGTATCTGCAAAATCCCGTCAAACTCAGTGTCGACAATGGCAAGCCGTATCTCGCGCCATATACCTGGTGCCTCACCAACACCTGCATCGCCGGCACGGTCATCAATCCATTACTGCTCGAGGAAATGGAAACAGGACGGATGCTACTGCTGGAGTTCGTGGATTCGAATCTCTTGGCACTCACAACATCGCTGCCGCTTGGCCAGTTCGCCGACGTCCACAAGGGCAAGGCCGCGCAGATATTCGAACAGGACATCGACGAGTGAACTGAAGGTCACCTAAACGGCGGCTCGCGCGCTCCTTCAGCGTATCCAAGAGTGACAGTCCCGAAAACAGATTGCTCAGCAGCAATGCAGCATTGCCCTCACCCATTCAAATCCTGATTTTGCTTGGTCGAATTGTTTTCGGCTTACCTTCGGAGCCCTCCGAACCATGCGCCTAAATAGCCGGCGTACAGCGCGGGCACTTCGAGGTTCATCGAATGCCCTATACCGGGCACGATCACGAGCCGGCAGTCCGGCATCCCAGCCGCCATGGCTGTGAGATCGGCGGATGGGATCCAGCCGTCGCAGTCACCCCACAGAACGAGATGTGGATGCCGAATTTCCGGCATGCGATGTTGCAGTTCCTCGCTTTCCTTCTCACGGGTGAGATTGACGGGCGTGCCGATCCAAATGCCCTCGGAGACGCTGTTGGTTTGCTCCAGGATTCGCTCGAACAGGGCCTTGATCTCTCCTCCAACGCCTTCACGGAACCTTGGAACGCTATTCGGCGCGAGGCTGTTCGGCACGAACAGCGAAGATGCCGCGCTGGCCATCACCGCGCGCGTCACCTGCTTGCTCGTCATCATTGCGCGAAACAGCCCGATCTGGTCGGCATTGAACGCCATACCAAGTGGGCTGACCGGATCAAGCGCGAATACCCGCCCGAACTGTTGCGGCCGCATCAACAGCATCCGCGCCGCGATGATGCCACCGGTTGAATGCGTTGCGAGATGGCAAAACTTGATGCCCAGCGCATCGAGGGCAGCCAGCATGTCCTCGGCGTGCTGCTGCATGGAGTAGTTGGAGTAGTCGTTATTCGCCGCAGGCCTGTCGCTTTCGCCACAGCCGCGCCAGTCGATCCCGATAACGCGCAGGCCGCTTGGAAACAGCGGTGCAGCGAGCTCGATCCAATCCTTGCTGGCAAGGTTGCCATGGATGAAGACGACGGTGACGTCGCCTCCTCCCCACTCTTGCCAACCCAGCTGAACGCAGCCCGCCTGCACCTTTGGCATTCACCGAGCCTATTTGTTCAGGCCGGCGGTGGGCGATGCGCCGGGAGGCGTCGGCGCCACCGGCAACGCCGAGACCACGGCGCCCCTGATCATGCGATCGGTGCCGAGTGGCGAGCTGGTGTCGACTGTTCCTCTGGTCACGAAGTCCACCACGTCGGCGGAATATTCGACCGGACTATCGGTGTGGATAAAGTGTCCGGTCTCCGGATAGATCTTGAGCATCGGTCGGTTACCCGCATTTGTCATACGTGTCATGAATGGCGTAATGACGTCGCGTCCGAGATCGGTCATCCCGTTGAGGCCAGTACCAGGAATGAATGGCTCCTTGTCGCCGAACGCGAGGAAGATCGGCGTTTTGATCTGGGTCAGCCGCTCGTAAAGGTTCTTCGGATCGTCCTGCTGCAACTCCGCCACCATCGCGTAAATGTCGAAGATGAAGACGTTGGCCCACTGCTCCAATTCCTTCGGATTGCCCTTGGTCAACCCGACACGCTGCTCGGTGTGAAAGCGGGCATCCGGGCTGTCGCTGAAGAAATAGCCGCTCTTGGCCGCCGACACCGCGCCCGTCTCCGGGTCACGCTTCTTGAAATAGAAGAAATCGCGGATGTTCTGCTCTGAACGCCCCATCTCCGTGGCCAAGATGCCGGTCTGGTCCCAGGTCTGCTTCCATTTTTCGAAATCGCGAGCAAAGGAAGGGTCAAACAACGGCGCCTTCTTGTCCTTGGCGACGACGACCTCACGAGGATACTCCTCCAGACCGGCCGGCGCTTCGAGTGCCAATCCTTGTACTGCTTCCGGCCAGGTGAGCGCGTAGCCCATCGCGAGCTGGCCTCCCAGCGAGTGGCCAAGATAGTACGCCTGCTTGACCCCGAGCTGGTTGACCACGAGATCATGCACGACTTCGCGCATGTCCTGCATGGTTCGCGCCGGGCTCTTGTCGAGATTGCCGGGCCCGGACATGCCGTAATGCGGCAGATCGGGCACGATCACGCGCAAGCCACTGCGCAAGGCATACTGCATGATGTTGCTGTACATGCCGCCGAACGCACCCTTGCCATGAATGATGACAAGCACCTTCGGATTCTTTTCGGTGCCCGCATACTCGTCCATGTAGCCGATCTGCCAAGTCACGCCTTTATCAGACTTCGCGTTGGCGTATTGGACCGGGTAGGGATAGGTCACGTAGTCCTTCCAGAACGACTTTGTCTTGTCGATGTTGTCGGCAACAATACCGGGAACACGATAATTCTTGTCGACAAACTTCTGCGCACGATCGAGGCTCGCCACGTCGTCCATGAACGCGACGAACTTCGGATCGTTCTTGCGGTTGTTGATGAGCGGGAACACGCCGTAGTGGGCGACCGGGCTCTCCTCGGAGATGAGGTCTGCGCCCGGCACGCGGTCGACCGCCTTCTGGGCCAGCTTGAAGTTCAGCCAGAGGTCGTTGGTGATGTGCATTACCAACGTGCGCGCCTGAATTCGGCCGAGAGCTGCATTGATGTTGTGGGTTTCGCCGACACGGTTGCGCCAGACCAGATCGACCGCATCATACAGCTTGGAGCGGTTCATAACATTGAGACCGGCCTTCTCGTTCGGTGCATCCCAATAGAAGACTTCGGGTTGTACCGACTTAAAACTCTGTGTGGTCCTGTAGCCAAAATCATAGCCGGTGAGGCCGAGCACCGACCAGCCGAACGCCATGCCGGGCAACGGATGCTTCTCCTTGGGCAGTTTGTAGTAATCGCCTTTGGTGGATTGCCACACCGGATCTGACTCGATCGCGGCCGTCATTAACTGGAAGGTCCAATTGCCGACGGGGTCCTCGGCGTCGGACTGCGTGGTGCCACCGATCGGCATCAGAGCGCCGATATATTCCGGATGCATCACGCCCCAGACATAGGTCTGCGTGCCGCCCATCGAGACGCCGGCGACCAGCGCCGCGCGCGCCACCTTGAGATGGTCGCGCAGCATCCGATAGTTTGCCTGCACCATGTCATAATAGCTGTACTGCGGAAATCTTATGCCGAGACCGTCGGATGGTTTGCTGGCTCCCCAGGTCCCAAGCGGATCAACCATGATGACATAGTACCGGTTAGTGTCGATCGGCCGGCCCGGACCAATGATAGGCACTCCGCCCGACAGGGGGGCGCCCTTGACCCACTGTTCGTACATGTCGGTGGAATCGCCGGAATAGTAGGAGTTGATGACGACCGCATTGGTGATCTCGCCCGCCGCGTTGCGGCGTGCATTTCCGACCGCGATGTAGGCGGTACGCAATTTGCCGCCTCCGAGGGATTCCAGCGTGACACCGCCCTCGCCGCCATTCTCCCATTTTGAAGGATCGGCGAGATCGTATTTGCCGCCCACCTTGAAGTTCGCAATCTCGTAGTACTGCTTCAATCCATCATGCTGCACTTGCGACGAGCGCCGTGTGAACGGCTGTGCGACTGCAAGCGAGGTGCTGATCAAGAGCACCAGCAAACTAATGAGATGTGGCCGCATGGCTTGTCTGCCCGACATAGCATTCCTCCGGCAATCTGTTTGGTTTTTGCCGATCCTTAGGTCCGGTCACGATCTCACCTTTGATTTAGGTCAACCGAATCCCGAACGAGCGGCCCGACGATACGGCGTCGAAGCACCTACCGGATGTGGCGATGCCTTTCCTCACCCACGGCTCCTACCGGATCCGTTACGAGCTCGACGGTCCCGCGAACGCCCCGACCTACGTCCTGGTGAATGGGCTAACTCAATACGCCGAGCTGTGGGCAGCGTATCGCGACGCGCTGGTCGCGAAGGAATTTCGTGTCGCGACATTCGATCTGCTCGGCCAAGGCGCTTCCGACAAGCCTGCTCTCTTCATCCGTCAGGATGATCAGGTTGCAGCGCTCCATCTTCTGATCCGAGAGTTCGACGATCGCCCCGTCTTTCTCAGCGGCATCAGCTTCGGCGGGCTAATCGCACTGCGCTATGCCATTGCACATGGTGATCGGCTTGCCGGACTGGTGCCGATGAGCTGTTTCGCGGAGCTGCCGCCACAACTCCTGCTCCTCGGCAATGCACTACGCACCGGGCTTATCCTCGGCGGCACCAGCTTTCTTCAGGATCTCCTGCTACCGATGAATCTGTCGGACGAATGGCTGGAGCCGTTACTGGATCGGCTCGATACCGTGAAGCGGCAAGGATGGCTGGTCAACGACGTCTACGCGCTCCAGAACTTGATGGAATCCTTCCTTGATTTCGAACCGCTAACTCCGCAGCTTCCGTCGATCGCCGTGCCAACCATGATCCTGAACGGCGAGTTCGATTTTCTGACGCCGCGCGCGTTGCATGAAACCCTGCGGGTCCAAATTCCCAACAGTTCGCTGGTGATCATTCCTCGCTCTTATCACGCCTTCACGCTGGAGAAGCCCGCTCTCACGGCAGATTTGCTTGCCCGCTTCGCCAAGGAAGTTCTTGCCGGAAGTTGGCTAGGCAACAAGGCTGTGTGGATCGCGCCCGAAGAAGCGGGTGGCATGCTCGCACCGTTTCCCGCCGGCTACGATCATCTTCGGGCCATTCCCATCAACCGGATGGCTCCATGAGCGCATTATTCGGACCATTGGATCCGGAGCGTCGTGTACCGCCACGCCAGCAAACAACCGTCGCCGCCTTCCTGATTTCCGCGCACGGCGCATTGGCAAGGCAATACGCGTTTACCCTGCCGGCGAAATTCGACTCTGCCTGGCAAACCGAAATGAACGCCCAGGTCTTTCGCGAGACGGAGATCGTTTCTCTCCTGGTGCGAGCAACCTCCTGGATGCCAGACCTTGCATTGGGCTATATGGCCGCGTCTTGGGAGGCGGCCTGGTTTCCGGCACCTGTTGAAGAAATTCCGGATCCAACCCTGGCTATGGCAACCGGTCTCGCGACGCTTGCCCATGCCGTGCATGCCGGGATCCGGCCCGCCGCCCTGCTCCCGGTGGGCGCCAATCCGAACGATCCCTTCGTGATGGCGCTGCGTCGTATCGAGTTCGAGAGTAGCCGCCTGCTGCAGGCGCAGATACTGTTGTTAAAGGGCGAGAATCTCACGCCCTTTCGTAACGCTGTGAGCGCAGCCCTGGAAAGCCGTCACAAAGAGATTAGCAAGCTGTGGGACGACGCGCTTGCAAGGGTCGGCATCTCCACTTTCTCACGGAATGACGGAAACTCTTGACCCAGATCAAGGGAGCACTCGCGACCTCTCATCAACAGTATCGTTAGTTCCGCCCGATCGCTTGCTGACTGGAGGTTTAACATGAGGGCCGTCTCCGTCGAAGAAGCCGTTGCGATGATCCCGGCCGGTGCAAGCATCATGGTTGGCGGCTTCATGGGTGTCGGAACACCGGAACGCCTACTCGACGAGGTGGTTCGGCAGAAGAAGTCGGGCCTTTCCTTGATCAGCAATGACGCGGCCACACCCGGAAAGGGCGTCGGCAAGCTGTTCGAGGGCGCGCAGGTGTCGAGCATGATTGCCACCCATATCGGGCTGAACCCCAAAGCCCAGCAGCAGATGCTCGGCAAGCAAATCACCGTCGATCTGATCCCGCAGGGCACCTTCGTCGAGCGCATTCGTGCCGGTGGCTGCGGCCTCGGCGGTGTACTCACGCTCACCGGCGTGGGAACCCTTGTCGAGGAGGGCAAGCAGAAGATCGATGTGAACGGGAAGACGTACCTGCTGGAGACCGCATTACGCGCCGATTTCGCGCTGGTGCACGCATTCCTCGCCGACTATGCGGGCAACCTCTCGTACGCCCTCACAGCTCGCAACTTCAATCCTGTGATGGCGATGGCAGCCGACACGGTGATCGTCACGGCCGAACATGTCGTGCCCGTCGGTGTCATCGCGCCGGACCATGTGGTGACCCCGGGCCCTCTGGTCGACTACCTCATCGTGAACGGGTGACGCATGGATGCTCAAACCATCATCGCCCGGCGCGTGGCGCTAGAGCTTCGGCCCGGCAACCTCGTCAATCTCGGGATCGGCATCCCGACGCTGGTCGCGAACTACGTGCCCAAGGGGTTGAACGTCTTCTTCCAATCCGAGAATGGCCTGATCGGCACCGGTCCCATTCCCGAGCAGGGTATGGCCCATCCGTTGCTGACCGATGCCGGCGGCAAGCCGATCAGCGCGCTGCCGGGCGCGGCCACGTTTGACAGCGCGATGTCGTTCGGCCTGATCCGCGGCGGCCATGTCGACATCACTGTGCTCGGCGGCTTGCAGGTCGATGCCGGTGGACGCCTCGCCAACTGGATGATTCCCGGCAAGATGGTGCCCGGCATGGGCGGGGCCATGGACCTGGTCACCGGGGCCAAACGCGTGATCGTCGCCATGCAGCACGCGGCCAAGGGCAAGTCCAAGGTAATCGCCAAATGCAACCTGCCACTCACTTCGGTGCGACCAGTCGATCTCGTCGTCACCGACATGGCTGTCATCGCCTTTTTGGGTGGCAAGGCGATGCTGCTGGAAACGGCACCTGGCGTCACTGTCGCTGAGGTGCTGGCGGTGACGGACGCCGAGCTGACCGTTCCAGATATAGTCCCGGAAATGAAGCTGTGACGCCAAGAACGAATCAACGCCATGCGGATTTTCAACGGGTTTGAAGAGCTGAAGGGGGCCGTCGGCACCGAAGTCGGTGTCAGCGGCTGGATCGAAGTGACGCAGGAGCGCATCAACAAATTTGCAGAGGCGACGTGCGACGAGCAGTGGATTCATGTCGACCAGGAACGCGCAAAAGTTGAGATGCCGGGCGGCAGGACGATCGCGCACGGCCTACTCTCGTTGAGTCTGACGCCGATGTTCATCCGCTCAGTCATGGGTCTGAAGGGGATCAAGAACACTTTGAACTACGGCGCTGACCGCATCCGCTATCTCTCGCCGGTCCCGGCAGGCTCAAAATTGCGCGGCCGGGTCAGCATTGCGGAAGCGGAGGAAGTGCCCCCCAGCGGTTTGCGGGTCCATTATCGCGTGGCGATTGAGATCGAGGGCGGCAACCGCCCCGCCTGCGTCGCCGAGGTGATCGGCCTCCACTTCAACTGAAGCAATAACCCCCACATCAATCGATGATGTGGTAGCCACCATCGATGTAAAGTACGCTTCCGGTGATCAGCTTGGCGGCGTCAAGCGCGAGGAAGGCCGTCGCCTTGCCTACATCGTCGATACTGACCAGACTGCGCGTCGGCGCCTGCGACTGCGCCTTGTCCATCAACTCATCGAATTCGGGAATACCCGAAGCCGCCCGAGTCGCGAGCGGCCCGGGCGAGATGGCGTGGACGCGAATGCCTTTCGGGCCAAGTTCCGCTGCAATATAGCGCACCGCAGCCTCAAGGGCCGCTTTCGCAACGCCCATGACATTATAATTCTTCACAACCATCTGGCTGCCGTAATAGGTCATCGTGAACAATGTGCCGCCGTTCTTCATTAACGGCTCTGCCAGATGCGCCATTCGCATAAACGACCAGCAGGACACGTCCATGGTTTTCTGAAAACCGTCCCGGTCGACGTCCACGACGCGGCCGTGCAGCGCGCCTTTCGGCGAGAAGGCGATGGAATGAAGCAAAAAATCCAATTGCCCCCACTCCTCTTCGATCCGCTGGAATACCTTTTCGGTCTCGCCTTCGACCATGACATCGAGCGGCATGAAGATCGGTGACTCCAGCACGTTGGCCAGCGGCTCCACATGCTTCTTGGCCTTTTCGTTCAGATAGGTCACGGCAAGGTCGGCGCCCAACGCCCGAAACGCCTTGGCGCATCCCCATGCGATTGATTGGTCGTTGGCAATACCAACGACGAGCCCCTTCTTACCTTTAAGCGCGACGTTGGTTTCTGGAAATACCGGGACATTCATGACGCTCTCTCGCGTTTCTGGTTTGGCGTTTGCCGATTCATCAGTAGCGCCAACGTGTGCTGCGCAATCATCAACTCCTCGTCCGTAGGAACGACATAGACGGGAATACGACTGTCGGATCGCGATATCTTACTGGCGTGCCGGGCATTCTCCGCGGGATCGAGCACGACGCCGAGCCAGGCCAGCCGCTCGGCAATCCGGGCTCGGATCGAGGCGGAATTTTCGCCGATCCCGGCAGTGAACACTAAGCCATCGAGCCCTTGCAGCGCCGCGGCCAGCATGCCGGCGTTGAGGCCGACCCGGTAAGCGAAATAGTCGATCGCGAACGCCGCGCGCGGATCCATGCTGGCCTCAAGTTCACGCATGTCGTTGCTGACGCCGGACAACCCCTTCAAGCCGCAGTCGCGATAGAGGAAATCTTGTACCTTCGACGCAGACATGCCCTTTTCCGCGATCAGGTACAGCACGACGCCGGGATCGAGTTGTCCGGGCCGGGTTCCCATCGCGAGCCCGTCGAGCGCCGTAAAGCCCATCGTGCTCTCGACGCTTTTGCCGCCCCTCATGGCACACATTGAGGCGCCGCTGCCGAGATGAGCCACGATCACGCGTCCTCTCGCTATATCCGGCGCGACCTGCGGCATGCGCCTGGCGATATATTCATATGACAAGCCGTGGAAGCCGTAACGCCTGATGCCTTCGGCGTGGAGCTCGTGCGGGATGGCGTAATGATCCGCCAGGGCATCATGATCGCGGTGGAAGGCGGTGTCGAAACAGGCGACCTGCGGCAAGGTCGGAAACTTGCTCAACAGCGTGCTAATCGGTGCGAGATTGTGGGGCTGGTGCAGCGGCGCAAGCGAGATGTACCGTTCCAGCCGCGTTACAAGCCCATGATCGATCAGTATAGGGCGTGCGTGATCCGGTCCGCCATGCACAACGCGATGGCCGACAGCCATTGGACTTATATTGAGCTCGTCGCGGAGCCAGGCGCCCGCGACGGCCATCGCGGCCGGCACATCGCCAACCGCTTCGATCGGATAGGCCCGGTCGGCCAGCGGATCGCCGGACGGTCCGCTGGCGCGCAATCGCGGACGAGTACCGATCCCGTCCATTTGTCCTTTTATCTGGCGCCGCAGACTGCCCTCGCCGTCTACTGCGAAGACCTGGAACTTCACGCTGGAGGAGCCGGCATTGACGACAAGGATGGTATGCATGGCGGTCACGCGGCCGCAATAGGAGTAACCCGCCGCCGTGCATTGGCAAACAGCGCGGCGACCGCGGCTGAGGCCATCCGCGCCCGGGGCGAGTCAGCCCGGGATGTCAGCACGATCGGCACGCGCGCGCCAAGCACGATGCCGGCGCCATCGGCTTTGGCGAAATAGGCAAGGTTCTTCGCCAGCATGTTACCGGACTCCAGATCCGGCACCACCAGGATCTGTCCGCGGCCAGCCACTTCCGACTTGATGCCCTTGATCCTTGCCGCTTCGATGTCGATGGCGTTGTCGAAGGCCAGCGGCCCATCCAACACTGCGCCGGTGATCTGGCCGCGATCGGCCATTTTGCACAGGGCGGCCGCCTCAATGGTGGATGGGATTGCAGATGTAACGGTCTCGACCGCCGAAAGAATTGCAACCCGCGGAGTCGTACCGAACCCCGCCTGATTGTAGAGATCGACGGCGTTCTGAATAATGTCGCGCTTGGCGTCGAGATCTGGAAAAATGTTGATCGCCGCGTCAGTGACGAACACGGTATCGGCATAGGCAGGCACGTCCATAATGAAGACGTGGCTGACACGTCGGCCGGTGCGAAGCCCGCCAGCCTTGGCCGTGACGCTGCGCATTAGCTCATCCGTATGCAGGCTGCCCTTCATCAGGGCCTCGCCTTTGCCTTGATGGATCATTTCGACCGCCTTGGCCGCTGCGGCTTCACTGTGCGCGACGTCGACAACCTCGAAACTTGCGATGTTCAGATTATGCCTCGCGGCCGTGTCCTTGATCTTCGCTGCCGGACCCACCAGGACTGGCTTGATGATCCCGGCTTGAGCTGCCTCCACGGCGCCGCGCAAGGAACTTTCATCGCATGGATGCACGACGAGGGTCGGCACCACCGGTACCTTCTGCGCTGCCGCAATCAAGCGATCATACTTCGACCTTGTCGCGCTCGCTTCCGCTGGCATCACACTCATGGCTTCACTCCCAATCTGCGACGGCGCTATGATGCTCTGGCCTTCGGGCCGGAAGGTATTGCATTTCCCTGACCCTCGAGCCCGAACAACCCCGCTACCTGTTTGAGCCGCTGCGCCACTTGGCCTGATATTTCCGCGCTCGCCGATAGAACCTCTTGAATGGCTGCGAATGCCCTGCGTCGCTCATCCACGCTCTCGGGCAGCAGCCTAGGGATGGCCGCAAGCGTCGCCTCGCGGTCGAGCAGCAACATGAAGAATTGTTCGCGCACCAGCATCTTGAATTGGGCCAGGGTGACGCGCGCCGATTCGTCGGTCTGGCGAAGCCGCCGCAGCGCCTCAAGGCTGCGTTCGTCCACCATGCCGCGTACCGAGCCAACGTAGAGCAGCGCGCGGATACTTGCTTCCCTCAGGCCGCCCGAACCGATCTTCGACTTTAGCTCGGCAATGCGCGCCTGCAGCAACTCACGGTGTTTTGGCTCCATCTCGCGACGGCGCGACACCGTGGATTTCGGATCGACGCCGACTGCGGACTGCAGCGCCGGCGAGCCGTAGATCGCGAGAAACATCGCCTCGCTGAGCGCCTCCTGCGAGTCGCGCCATTGATCAAGCGAGCTGACGATCTGCTTGGACATCTTTTCCTGGAATGCGAGGAACGGATTGTCCTGGGCTACCGGCTTGCGTTGTTCACGGGTCTTATCGGCCACACTCTCCAAGGTCTTCATCAATGGATTTTCGCTGCTGAACGCCTCGTATTGCACGCGCGCAGGATGCCAGTTGCGCATCAGCTCCGCCATTTGCGGCGTCACCATCGACTTGACCCAAGGCTGCATGTACTTGCGGTAAGCTTCGAGATTCATGTCCGAGACGCGCTTGGCGGTCTCGAAGCGGCGCTCGTCTTCCGGCGAATTGCCGCCCATCGCGCGAATATCGTCCAGTGTACGCGCCTCGCATCGCATTACCCACTGCCCGACCGCAAGGTCGTTGTTAACCGTGTCGTCCCCCCTCGCCTCGAAGGTAGCTTCATAGAGGCCGGGTGGGAGCACGTCGATCAGGTCGATGTTGCTCGAGAACTCTGCATGCTCCTTCTTGGCAACGCCGCCGGAGACGAAGATGCCGAGATGACCGATCGTTTCATGCACGGTGTAGACGATGGTTTGTCCATAGGACCTGATCTCGTCCACATCCGCGTACAGGTCGAGGATCCAGTGCAGCGCCTGCTGCGGCGGAGTGACGTTGTCGCCCTTGGAGCAGAACACCACGATTGGCGAGCGAATTTTGCGAAGATCGACCGTCTCCCCGTTGGACATCTTGATGCGTCCTGCGGCGAGATTATTGCCGATAAAGAGTTCATCGACGATGAACTGAATTTCCTCGGCGTTCAGGTTGACGTGACCGCCCCACCATCGTTCGAAATCAAGGTACCGTTCGGCCTCCGTGTCCACTTTGGAATACACGTTGTATTGCTTGGTCCACAGCGTGTTTGATGGATTCTGTCCCTCAAAATTCTGCACCAGCCACGCGCCGTCGAACTTGCCCGCGCCGAGGTCACTGGTAAGCGCTGTCAGCCAGCTTCCGCCAAGCAGTCCGCCCGAATAGCGCATCGGATATTGGCCGTGCACGCCGGCCCAATAGGCAAGCGGCGCGCCGGCGACTATGAGCGGCCCGAACAGCTCGGGCCGCAGAGAGGCCAGGATCATCATCGCCCAGCCGGCCTGGCAGTTGCCGACCACGCATGGTTTGCCGTCGGCCTTGGGATGGCGTTCGATCACCTTCTCGATGAAGATCGCCTCGGCGCGCGCGACCCGCTCGATCGTCTGACCCGGCATGGGTTCCGGCAGGAACCCGACGAAATAGCAGGGATGACCGGCTTTCATGGCGACACCGATCTCGCTGTCGGCCTTGAAGCCGCCGATCCCCGGTCCATGACCGGCGCGCGGGTCCACCACGATGAACGGCCTACGTTCGAGATCGATCTCGACTCCCTTGGGCGGGATAATGCGTACCAGCGCGTAGTTGACTGGCTGTTCCAACTGCCGGCCATCAATGATGAGTTCTGCCGCATAACTCAGAACATGCGGGGCGGTCTGCGCGACATGTTCCTTATACTGGTCGCCGCGCTGGCGCATGATATCCAGGAACAGCACGCTGCGCTGGCCCGCGTCCATCATGTACTCGACTGCCGAAGCGACAAGCCCTGACATGGCGCTGTCCGGCAGCGCCGCTCTGTTCATCGACATGGTCCGACCTCTCTGTCTCCCAGCTTTCAAGCAGCCCCAAGGCGTCGAACGTTGATTTAGGTCAACGTTTGACGAACAGTGGGCAATGACTCCGTCTAAGCGCGATGGGCGCGGATCCGGATAGGTTCTGGCGAAAGGTTCTCAACGCGCCCGCGCTCCAAGATGGCCATGTTTCGCCACAAGCTGCCTAGCGCTCTAGCTCAACAGTCTTGATCCAAATCAAGCGGCGGCGAACGGACCGCTGGCTTCATCGCCCGGCGCCGATCGATAGTACTGCGCTTGTTTGCCCGCGCGTGAGGCCCAATGTCAGAGGCTATCAACTACACTGCGCGCGAGCTTCTGCGCGACGGCAGCCCCATCGAGGTCCGCGCTCTCCGGCGGGAGGATGAGGCCGACATGCTCGCTGCCGTCGAAAGGACCAGTGTTCAATCATTGCAGCGCCGCTTCTTCGTCATGAAGCGCCATTTTTCGGAGAAGGAGCGCGCCTTCTTCATGGAAGTCGATTTCAACAATCATGTGGCGATAGTCGCCGTCCTGGAGGATTCCGGCCGTAAGGTCATCGCGGCGGGCGGCAGGTACATAGTTTTCGAACCCGGGCGGGCCGAGATGGCATTTGTCGTCGTCGACACATGGCAGGGACGTGGCCTCGGCTCGATCTTGATGCGTCACCTCGTCACGATTGCGAAAGACGCAGGATTGCAGGAATTGACGGCAGAAGTTCTTCCTGAAAACGCAGCCATGCGAAAGGTCTTCAGCAAGTTCGGCTTCAAATCCGCTTTGAGCCGCGATCCACAGACAATCCATCTCGTTTTGAAACTTACGTAAACTGGACGCGGCCGCAATTGCAGCCGCGTACCATCCAGTTGCAAAACCGCAAAGGCCGTTCATGATCGGCTTGATCCGGATCAACGAAATAGGGTGAGCTGATGCTCTGTTCGTATCCTCCATCGCCGTCACCCCGGCTTCTGACGCCTAGATGCAAGACATGGGAACGAAAATGCCTGATTTAAGCGGCAAAACCGCTGTGGTGACCGGTTCGACCACAGGGATAGGACTGGCATTTGCCCGGGCCTTCGCCAAAGCGGGAAGCAATATCGTCATCAACGGTTTTGGTAACCCAGAAGATGTTGAGAAGGAACGCACGAGCATTCAGAACGACTTCGGCGTAAAAGCGGTCTATTCGCCGGCCGATATGACGAGGCCTGCTGAGATCACCGAAATGATCGAGTTGGGAACCAGGACATTCGGCTCGGTCGATATTCTCGTCAACAACGCCGGGATCCAGTTTGTGTCCCCGGTCGAGGAATTCCCGGCCGAAAAATGGGATGCCATCATCGCGATTAATTTATCATCCGCGTTTCACGCAATCCGCGCCGCCGTGCCTGGCATGAAAAAACGTAACTGGGGACGCATCATCAATACAGCCTCGGCCCACTCGCTGGTGGCTTCGCCATTCAAGTCGGCCTATGTGTCCGCCAAGCACGGTATCGCGGGCCTAACGAAAACGGTGGCGCTTGAGCTTGCGACGTTCAAGATCACCTGCAATTGCATCAGCCCGGGTTATGTATGGACCCCCTTGGTCGAGAAGCAAATTCCCGACACGATGAAGGCGCGTAACCTGACCAAGGAGCAGGTTATTCACGACGTGCTCTTGGAAGCACAACCTACGAAAGAGTTCGTCACCTCCGAGCAGGTTGCGGCGCTAGCGCTATTTCTATGCGGCGACGATGCGGCACAGATCACCGGCGCCAACCTGGCGATCGATGGTGGTTGGACCGCCGAATAACAACCCCCGTTATGCGATCGATCGCGCAGTCATTTGTCTGACTAGCGGACGACGTCAAGTTTGACCTTCGCGACACCCCCCTCAAGCATGCCCAGTGTTTCGGCCGCGGAATAGGAAAGGTCGACGACGCGTCCTGGTATGTAAGGACCGCGGTCATTAACCCGAACTGTGACGGACCGGCCAGTGGCCACGCTTGTAACACGCAACCGGGTGCCGAATGGCAATGTCGGATGAGCCGCAGTCAGTTGGTACGTATTGAAATGTTCGCCGCTCGCGGTCTTCGTTCCTTCTGTGTAGAAGCTTGCTAATCCATCTGAGGCAACTTCTTTCTCGGCCGCCTTTCTGGCTGACGGAAACGGAGTATGTTGTTTTCTCACCGCAACACGCTTGTGCGTCGCGGGTGATGGTCTTTGGTCATGCTCGAGCGCGCCCCTCGGATTGCCAATCCTTTCAGCTTTTTGCGTGACAACAGGGGACTGAGCGCAAGCCCCTAGCCAAATTGCTCCGAGCACGACACCGAACAATTGAATGACGTTTCGGGCAGGAGCGACCGAGAGAAATGGCTCGCTGATGAAGGCCATGTTGTACCACCTTCCGCTTTCACCGAACTCCGCAAGCAATGACGGCCGAACAATGACCCGGCGAAATCGGCGGAGCATCATTCAGGCGATTTCAATTGAGTGTGGTATTTGGGCCACGGCGGGCCAGCATTCGACCGTTGGACTCTCTTGGTCTCAACATTGTTCGCAATTTCCGGGCTGGCCGGCACGGTGCCGAATGCAATGCGGCACCCACCTGAACTTTAGACAGCCGAAGACAGCGGCGACCCACGATGGCTCAACCCATCCGTTAAAAGGCAGAGCCAATAACTGTATAGACGAGAATGTCATCGGCATGAACGTGGTTTCTCGACCCGCGGGCACAGCCGTGAGTACTCTGCTGCCGAGCGAGTGTTGTGATCGGCGCCAAGCTTTGGTCGCAGCGTCACTAACTCGAGGGCGGGATGATCATGAGAGAACTTGCGCCATCATTGTAATAGGCGGAGCATTGATCTGCTACGTGGGCAGTTTCAGCAAGGCCGGCTGAAGAAGAGAAGCGCGGGCATTTACGGCCGATAAGGGCCGATCTTCAGCCGCGCGAGATCCTTCTTGATCTTCCGAAATTCGTCCAAGCCAGGATAAACCTTGATGTCGATCTCGGTCTCTTGACCATTTGGGGCGAACGAGGCGCGTAGAAACTCGTTTTGGGCGCCGCTGATCTGATAAATCTTAACGCCGCGATAGTAGCTCACGGCGCTCAAGCCGACAAAAGCCAGGAATGCTGCGACGTACCAGTTCCTACAGTTTGCGGCAACGATCGGCGCATAATAGAAAATCAGCCCGAACAGTATGAGCGCAGCAAAGACGCTATATCGGCTTGAGTTAGCGGCTTGCACCGGATAGGCCCCGTTGGCTCTACCCCATGCAGTGGCAAGCGCGCATGTGACCCCGAACGCAGCGAACGATAAAAAGATCAGCGAGAAGGGCGTTTGAGGCCGATTGACCGCCCGCCACGTCGTTACCGCCACCGCCACGATAACAGTCGCGCCGCAGGCTGCGTTGATTCCCGTGGTATGTGGCAGATCAATCGCGCCGTGGTACGGCAACCAGAGCAAGCAGCCAAGCGGGCTTCCAATATAGACAACCAGAAACGCGAAGAAGTGGAACACCTCGGGGGTTCCTGGGGTGCCCGGCAGCGGAAGGTAGAGAGCAAGGCACGCCGCCATATTGGAAAGCCAAAACAGAGAGAGGCGCGTTGGCACGAAACGGCGAGGGGCGTCTATCTGGTGCAACATGACCATCACGGGAAAAAGAAGCAATCCCTGGCCCATACTGTAGGTCGCAACCCAAACGAGGCCGGCTGCGATCACGTTAGACGCTACGCTGTGCAGGCGTGTCGCCGCCAGAAGCATAGCGACCATGGCGCAAACGTAATGCAGTGTCGCGATGAGCATCAATGACCACTCATGGTTCATTGCGCCGGCGGGTGAGAAGGCAATGATGCTGATGAGCATCATGGCGGACAGGCGAACTTCCATCGGCCATCCCGGCGACAGGCTCCATATCGCCACAAGTAGCGCAAGTGCCGCACCGTAGATCGTAGCGGCTAACCAGAGATATTCCGGCCGCAAATCCCAATCAGTCAGTGCGGCGGTTCCGATGAAGATCAGCCGGGGGAATAGTGGCCTCGACTGGCTATGGACTTCCACCAATTTTGAGAGCGAAATCGTTCCGTCGAAATATTCGACGATGTAATGCGCAATCGCGATTGCATCCCAATAGGGAAACCGGATCGCTCCGATTTTCATCGCACCGGCCAAGTAAAAAAATGGCGCGGCAATGCCGATGACCAGAGCCAAATGACGCCAGCTAACAGCCCTCGATTTGAAGGCTTCATCCGAAATAGCAGTCATACGGAAGGCTCCGCTCGCCCGATTGGGGTGCGATGCTAGCATCACAACCCAAAGGTGAACAAGCCGCTGCGTGCGTTATCTCGCTGCCACAATCGGAGGGAGTGCCCAGGCGACACCAGTCGAACATGCTAGGCGGCCTTGATGATGCCCTCGCCGGCGCGCTCGGAAGCTCTGCGTAATCGCGCCAACCACGCTTACACGATCGTTGTCGACGAGGAGCGGTTTGCGCAAGCTGGGTTCGCTTGAGGCCGCAACTAGGTATGGGGACTCGAACATTCTGAACACGGTCTCAGGGGCGTTGGAAAGTAGGCTGTACACCTGCGCGACCACTGCATCGCCAGGGTGAGGCGGTGCCGATGCATCGCGCCAGCAATCTCGAGCAAGGCAGCGTCATGCGGAGCGAGAGTGGCACAGATACCCTCATGAAATTCTCAGCAAGAAGCCTCGCGGGATGCCCGCGAGGCTTCTGCCGATGGGGTCCATTGAGGGGGCTCGTGACACGACTTGGGGGGTCGCACGAATGGACACCGTGGAACCGAACAAGAAGACGATCCTGTGGCTGGTTTGTTGATCCAGATCAAAAGGCTCTTTTGTTTGTCGTTCTGTTTAACCGAGCTGACGGCACCAGCAATTGCCCTCTTAACCAACTGGGGGCGCTTCGGATTGAGGATGGCCATGGCAGGAATAAACAAACTCTCAGTTGAAAAAGTGCTGAATAAGATCCGCAGTGCCGACGCGCCAGCGCCCAAATTCAAAACCGCCAGCCTCGAGAAAAAGCTCGATGCCGCCTTGGAAGAAGTAGAGCGCTTGAGGGCTGCGACACGTCGGCTTCGACCGGGCAAACCAGCCGGCCGATCCAAGCACGATTGAGAAACCTGGTTGTCCCTCAGCTAGACTGTCGAGGGCGGCAGAATGCTCTCGGTCAGGATGAAGTAACCATCTTGCTTCAGATCATTGTCGTCCTGACCTCTCGCGAGCGGGCCAGCCTGCGTACCACTTGGGCTTAGTGCAAGAACTGCCCGCGTGATGGTGGATCAATGTGCCGCCGTGCTCGATAAGCGCCGACGCGAAATGCTGAGCGAACTGGAACACGGGCGTCCTGCCATCGTGCGCGAGGTGCTGCTGGCTTTGGTTATGCCGTTTATCGAAGCAGTGACTACTCTTGGCCCAGCTTGATTTGGATCAAACATCGGCAACCACTCCGGACACCACCATCAGGCACCGCTGCCCGACAGAATGGAACATACAGGTGGGAGACGAACCATGAAAGCAAGTGCCGCTCTCAGGATAGAACCCGATATCGGAGATTGCTGGAAGATGTTTCGGCCGGGAGACTGGCAGACTTCGATCAACGTTCGCGATTTCATTATCCGGAACGTCACGTCTTACGCTGGCAGCGAAGACTTCCTGGTAGGCCCTTCGCAGCGCACAAAGGCGGTGTGGGCGAAATTGCAGCCTTACTTCGCGGATGAGAGAAAGAAGGGCGTGCTTGCGGTCGATGCGGCGTCTCCCTCAACCCTGCTGGCTCACAAGGCGGGCTATATCGATCGAGACAACGAAGTCGTTGTGGGACTGCAGACAGACCAGCCCTTCAAGCGGGCAATCTTCCCGTTCGGCGGCCTCAGGATGGTTGAAAACGGCTTGCAGGCGGCAGGATACGAACCTGATGCGGGTGTGCACGAAGCATTCACGAAGTACCGCAAATCGCACAATGACGGAGTGTTCGACGCCTATACGCCCGAGATCATGAGCTGCCGGAGGTCGGGGATCGTTACTGGCCTACCCGACTCTTACGGACGCGGTCGGATCATCGGCGATTATCGCCGGCTGGCTCTCTATGGCGTCGACCGGCTCCTTGAGGTCAAGCGGGCAGAACGAGCGCAGATCGACGACATGTGGCCGACCGACGAAATCATCCGGATGCGCGAGGAATTGTCAGAGCAGATGCGCGCGCTCGCTGATCTTGCTTCGATGGCGAAGCTCTACGGTTGCGACGTATCCAAACCCGCTGCGAACGCACAGGAAGCAGTCCAGTGGACTTATTTTGCGTATCTGGGCGCAATCAAGGAAGCAAACGGCGCCGCGATGTCGATCGGCCGTATATCGAGCTTCCTCGACATTTACATCGAGCGCGATCTGAAAAGCGGCATTCTGGACGAAGCGCGAGCCCAGGAACTTTGGGACCAACTCGTACAGAAACTCCGCATCGTCCGCTTCCTACGTACTCCCGACTATGACGCGCTGTTCAGCGGCGATCCCTATTGGGCGACCGAATGCGTCGGCGGCATGGATCTGGACGGCCGGCCTCTGGTCACCAGAAGCAGCTATCGGATGCTACACACCCTTTACAATCTCGGCCCCGCACCCGAGCCCAACATTACGGTGCTTTGGTCATCCAAAATGCCCGCGCCCTTCAAACGGTACTGCGTGAAGGTAAGCAAGGACACGTCCTCGCTTCAGTACGAAAACGACGATCTGATGCGGCCGTTCTGGGGGGATGACTACGCGATTGCCTGCTGCGTTTCGGCGATGCGGCTTGGAAAGCAAATGCAATTCTTCGGCGCGCGCGTCAACCTGGCGAAGGCGCTGCTCTACGCGATCAACGGTGGCCGCGACGAAGTATCCGGCGATCAGATTGCGCCTCAGTCGCCGCCCGTAGTGGGTGAATTCCTCGACTACGACGACGTCATGGCCAAGTTCGACATCACGATGGAGTGGCTCGCCAAGATCTACGTCCATGCCATGAATTGCATCCACTACATGCACGACAAGTATTTCTATGAGCGTCTGGAGATGGCGCTCCACGACCGCGACATTTTGCGGACGATGGCGTTCGGGATCGCGGGTCTTTCGGTGGTTGCCGACAGTCTCAGCGCCATGAAGTACGGCAAGATCCGCGTCGTGCGAGACGCCTCCGGACTAGTGGTCGACTACCACAACGAGGGTAACCAGTCGACGCCCCAGTTTGGCAACAATGACGACCGGGTCGATCAGATCGCCGCGAGGTTGGTCACGAGCTTCATGGAGAAGATCCGCAAGCATCCGACGTATCGGAACGCGACACACACTCAGAGCGTGCTCACGATCACTTCCAATGTCGTCTATGGCAAGGCCACGGGAAACACCCCCGACGGACGGCGAAAGGGCGAGCCGTTCGGACCCGGCGCCAACCCGATGCATGGACGCGATAGCCATGGCTGGCTCGCTTCCTGCCTGTCGGTTGCAAAACTTCCCTACAAGGATGCACAGGACGGCATCAGCTACACGGTCTCGGTCGCGCCTCAAAAGGCGCATCTGTCCGAAGGCCAGCTCATCGATGAGGCGGTGAAGGCGTTCGACGTCTATTTCGATCGCGGCGGCTTCCACATGAACCTGAACGTCATCGATAAGGAGACGCTTGAGGACGCGATGAAGAACCCGGACAAATATCCGCAGCTCACGATCCGGGTTTCGGGTTACGCCGTGAATTTCGTCCGGTTGACGCCGGAGCAGCAGCGAGACGTGATCAGCCGCACCTTCCACGGCCAGATTTGAGGAGCTGCACCATGTCGACCTTGCAGGCACTGGAACCCGGAAATCGTCATGACCTCCGGGTCGGGATTTCTCCCGACGCGCCCGATGCGGACAAGGTCAACGACCAGGAGGGCGCATTCGGATATTGCCATTCGTATGAGACGTCGTCCCGCTACGACGGGCCCGGTCTGCGCGTCGTGCTTTTCACATCGGGCTGTCTTCTGCGGTGCACTTATTGTCATAACCCGGATACTTGGCACCTCAAGGACGGCACCTATGTTTCGGCCGACCAGGTACTCCGGCGGCTCGCCGATTTCGCACCCTCCATCCTGGCCCTGGGCGGCGGGCTGACCATCTCGGGTGGTGAGGCGATGGTACAGCGCGCATTCACCCGGCGAATATTCGCTGGCGCCAAGAAGATGGGCTTGCACACAGCCATTCAGACCTCCGGTTTCCTGGGTGATCGCGCGGACGATGCCTACCTGTCCGAGATCGATCTCGTTCTTCTGGATATCAAGAGCTCGGACCCCGAAACTTACCGCCGAACCACGGGTCGTGACATCGCACCTACGCTGCGCTTCGCCGAACGCCTCGCTGCAATGTCGAAGCCGGCCTGGGTTCGGTTCACCCTCGTTCCAGGCCAGAACGACGATCCGGCGAATGTGGACGGGATCGCGCGATTTGTCGCGCCGATGAAGAACGTGGAGTGGGTTGAAGTTCAACCGTTCCACCAAATGGGCGCGTTCAAGTGGAAGGCGATGGGCCTCGAATACAAGCTTGCTGACACTCTGCCACCCAGCCGGGAATTGTTGAACCGGGTGCTCGGACAGTTCCGGGCGGCGGGGTGTCAGGCACGCTGACCAAATAAATTGTCAGGCCGGTTCAGGGGAGCTCAGAGACATGTTGGATCTTGCACGCGACATCATCGGCAGCCAGCCGATCTTGACCGCCTTCCTGGCCATCGGAGTGGGCTATCTCGTCGGTCAGATCAACATCGCCGGATTTTCGCTCGGGGTCGGAGCAGTCCTTTTTGTCGGTCTCGCAATCGGAGCGTTTGCGCCGAAAGCGCAGATTATAGGGCCGATCGGCCTGACAGGCCTGATCATGTTTCTCTACGGGATCGGCATCCTTTACGGCCGGCAATTCTTTGAAGGGATGGTCGGCGTCGGGCAAAAATACAATCTGTTGGCCCTTGTAGCTTGCCTCACCGGCTTGGCGGTTGCGCTTGGGCTGGGGCACGTCTTCGGCATCAGTCTCGGGCACACACTTGGTCTATATGCCGGGTCGATGACGAGTACCGCATCACTTCAGGCAGCGCTTGAAGTCATGAAGAACAAGGATCCGTCGATTGGCTATTCCATCGCATACCCCTTCGGGGTTATCGGGCCAATCCTCTGCATCTACTTCATGACCCGCATGGTGAAGCCGAAATTTCCTGCGAAGGCCCAGCGTTTCCATATGGGGGAGATTTCGGTCGGTCAGACGTTTGCCGGAAGGAAACTGGACGAACTGAGAACCAGCGCGCTCGCCAACGTCCAGGTCACAATGGTCCGAAAGGATGGACGCAACATCGTTCCGACCTCCGGGACGATTTTGTCCGCGGGGGACGCCGTTCTGGTCGTCGCGGAGAGCGAAGAGATGATAGCCAAGGCGGCGGCGCAGCTCGGGAGCCTTGAGACCGGTCGCCTGGCAAGCGACCGTGCTGATCTGGACTACATCCGGGTCTTTGTGGGAAAGGCCAACGTGGTCGGTGTGCCGCTTGCGAGGCTACCAATGCCCACGGGCTATCCGACACATCTCCTGCACGTCCGGCGATACGACGCCGATCTGGTGCCGTCACCTGACCTCATGCTGGAATTTGGCGACCGCGTCGGTGTGCTGATGCCCCCTGACCGAAAAGAAGAGATCCGCCGTCACTTCGGCGACACGGTGAAGGCGGCTGCCGAGTTCAGCTATGTCTCGCTCGGGATTGGGATGGTCTTGGGTGTTTTGCTCGGGCTAATTCCGATACCAATCCCAGGCGTCGGTGTAGTTACGCTCGGCATCGGAGGCGGGCCACTGTTCGTTGCGCTAATTTTCGGCAAGCTCCGTCGCACCGGACCCATGCTCTGGACCATGCCCCTGCCGGCCAACATCGTTCTTCGAAATTTCGGTCTCGCGCTGTTTCTCGCAACGGTTGGGGTGAATGCCGGACAGCCCTTTGTCCGCACGGTGGCTGAGTCAGGCTTTACGATGCTGTTCATCGGCGTAGCCGTGCTCCTGACGACGGTGTTCATCGTCCTGCTGGTCGGTCACTACGTTATGAAGATTCCGTACGACGACCTGGTCGGCGTGGCGTCCGGGGCAACCGGAAATCCCGCCATCCTGGTCTACTCAACGAAGATGGCGCCGACCGAGCGCCCGGACATCGGTTACGCAATGATCTTCCCGTCGATGACGCTTGTGAAGGTAGTCGCGGCTCAGATCGTCGGACTCATGGCAACAAGCGGCGCGGGCGGATAATGGCAGGAGAACGGGGTGTCTGACCGAGTGCCCGCATCGCAGCCGCCTATCTTTAATCTGCAGGCTTACAGCCCTGCCGAGATCAAGGAGGCCGTCGAGAAGGTCGGGGTGAAGAAGGCCAATCTTCCGTTTCTGGCTTCCTTCATGCTGGCGATCATCGGTGGCGGCAGCGTCGGGTTCGGCGCCCTTTATTACACAATCGTGGCCAGCGACGCAGAGCTCAGCTTCGCCACCGTGCGCGTCGTCGGCGGGTTGGTATTCTCCCTCGGACTGGCACTCGTCCTGGTGGGAGGCGCCGAACTGTTTACGGGCAACAACCTGATCGTAATGGCCTGGGCGAGCGGAAAAGTTTCTACCGGGACGATGCTGCGCAACTGGACCACCGTGTATTTCGGCAATCTAGTCGGATCGATCGGGCTCATTGTCCTGGTCTTTTTTTCCCATCACCTCGAGATGAATGACGGCGCGATCGGGCTGTCCATACTGAAGACGGCCGCCGGAAAGATCCGTCCCGATATGATGACGCTGTTCTTCAAGGGCATTCTCTGCAACGTGCTAGTGTGTGCGGCGGTCTGGCTTGCTTATGCCGGACGGTCAGTCACCGACAAGATCGTTGCAGTCATATTGCCGGTTTCCGCTTTCATAGCCGCGGGGTTCGAGCACTGCGTCGCCAACATGTACTTCCTGCCCCTCGCGTGGCTACTCATCCATACGGGCCACGTCCCGGCGAATTTCGACGCCTCGTCCATTACCATGTCCGGGATCATCCATAATCTTGTGCCGGTAACGCTCGGCAATATCGTCGGCGGTGCTGGTTTTGTCGGCGCCGTCTACTGGGGAATCTATCGAGTGACGTTCGGCCCATTGTATCCGGACGGGAACTAACAAGGCTCGACTTTGGGCATCAATACCGCACGACCTCACGAGGGCCAACTCTCGTTCAGCGCGGTGATTTCGGATACGAGGAAGCTGGAGCCGGAGAGAGGCATCTCCGCTAGGTGGCCTGCTTGTAACGAGTTTAACGCTCGAACAGTCCCCTGCTCTCCACCATCGCCGAACAGCAAAGGGCCCCGAGCTTTCCCTGCGCTGAAGGCGGCCTCAACCTCCCAACATGCAGCAAGGATACGGAATGCCAATCTATGCGCGGCAACTACAGCAGGCCAGATTCGGTCCGCCTCTTCCCGGGCTCGCTCCGTTCCGCCCGCCTGCTCTTCGTAGAGCTGGATTAAGTCAAAGGCATCGGTTCGCAATCTTCGGCGCGCGATGCGCGCTTCGGCCGTTGTTACCTCCCCGCGTGCCAGATACGGCAAAAGAAAGCTCGCCGCGCCGAGGGTCTCCGAAAGCGCATTCCTTACCGTAACACTGTCTCTTCGGTAGGTAGCGAGCAGCACAGCCAGTCCGACTGCGCAACCAATCATCGTGTCGAGGCCACGTGCAACAAGCAAAGCGCCGACGTCGGGAGCGGATAAACTGCCCGCAGTTGCGATCAGCAAGGCCATTGGGGTGAACAAGAAGACGGCGAATGCATAATTCGACCCGACGAACAATTGACCCGCGAATTGCAGCACAGCAATGCAGCCGACCAGAGTAACCCCACGCGGGTAAAGCCACAGCAGGACGGCCGCCAACATTAGGCCAAGGAGGGTACCAAAGGTTCGCTCGAGGCCACGTTGCATGGCGCGCACCCAATTGAGCCCTTGGTGCAGGATCAACACCGCGGCCGCGGCGGCCCAATAGGAGCGTTCAAGCCCGGTTAACGCTCCGATAGATCCTGCGAGCAAGGCCGCGACTCCCACGCGTAGGGCAATGCGCGGCGGGCGTGCATCCCAGGCCAAAGAGGTTGCGATCATTTCACGAGCCGCGAAAAAAGAACGACGTTCGTCCAGTCCGGCAGGGGCACCCTCCGTTGGCGAGTCGGTCACACGAGCCTCGACATTTCGGATGACGGCGCTCGCCTCTAGATCAAGCGAAGGTCCTGCGCTGCCCTCACGGACGGCTGCGGCAAACAGCCCATGCAGTTCGCGGCTGCGCGCCCGCAACCGCCCAAGCTTCACATCGGACCGATCTCGTCCCGGTTGCCACGCGATGAGCGCTCTCCAGGCATCGTGCAGGCTCGCCGCCGCCCTGTGGCGCCGCAGATCCGACTGACCATGTCCGGCGCTATCGATAAAGTCAGCTATTGCGCGGGACGCATTTGATACGGCCTGGCACTCGGGCCCGCGCGGCCGCCACAAGGCGCCAAGCATATGCAATACCCACGACACGAGCCCTCCCGCCGCGACAAGTATTGCGATCCGCGCCAGATGCGAGGCTTGTCCGTACATTGAGGTGCCGGCTGCACAAGCGAGCATGAACATGTAGGCCCCTGGAGGGCCAACGTTCAAAGAGCTGCAAAAAAAACTCGCGAACGCCGCAACCAGCGCCGCCAACGCGATGCTGACCCAGGGGTTAGGCACTGTGGCTGCCCCCAAACCTGTCACGACGCAAAACACAAGGCCGCACACAACGAGCGCCAGCAGTCTTGCGCGGTTGCGGTAGGGACGCCCGCTACCATAAAGCGCGACAAAGGCGCCCAGATTAGCTGTCAAGCCGGCCCCCAGATCGTCCATCGCCCAACCTGCAAAGAGGCAGAGGCCGGAGGCCATCGACGCGCGAGCCGCTGCGACCAATCGACCTCGGTCAGGCCGAAGATGTAACAAAGACGCGAGGCTGACCCGTGGTGAAGGCGGTGGCGGCGGCAGAGTGGGACTCGGCGGAATGAACATCGTTGCTGAACTCATAGTAGTTGACGAACAAAAGGCTCAGCTGACAAACACGACGCGCGTTGCCAGAAAAACGCATTTGGTACAAATCCTCGACCATCGTTTACCAGCCGGATGCATCCGGAAGCGACGAGAGGGCCGATTGTTTTCGGCGAATTTGTGCCATGGATGAGCAAGCCAAGCTTATCCAGCAACAGAGCACCGCACCTAGCATGTTTCCGGCGTGGCCGAATCGTCGCCAGTCAGCACATCGCACTTGCGGTGGTCAGAAAGAGACAGATGTGTGACTGTCATCTTTAGTCTTTGCTGTCCGCTATCCCCCAAAACATTGATCTGGATCAAAGGCAGGGCTAGGCCAAGGGTGGTGCAGCTCATGGGCAATTAGCAACGTTTGAGGGCGTTTCGGCGATGCGCAGTAGCGAGCGACGCCGGGGTGATGTCAGCGAGCGCGGTCCATGTCGCTCAGTGGACATGAGCTAAAACGCGCAGTGGCTACCAAGCCGAGGGTCGCGCCGCCATAGCATCCGCCAGCCAACACCTCGGGCTGCTGCTCACGTGCCGTGACGCTGTTTCGTGAGACCCCAGGCTCCTGAAATGATCCGGCAACGCGCGTGAAGCGATTTTCGTTGGCGCGCGAAGCCACACTGAAGCAGCTGCTTGCTATCAGTGCCTAATGGAGAACAGAAGCCGTGACACCCGGCCTTGCATTCTGTCGGGAAGCTTTGGCACAAAATCCAAAATTGTTGGCCGGCAATAACAAGACTGGCATGTCCGCCTTGGGTTAAGGCCTCCAGTTGCGAACGAGTTCGGAGCTGATGGCATTCAGCTTATGGCTGGAAGCATCGAAACACCGCGACCCGATCCCGGACAAGCCGATTTGTTTTTCGGGCTGTGCAGCCTTTGGCTTGTCGGGTGTGCGGATCGGCGAGCTGAATATCCTTGCACCTTTCCCTTGAATAACTTCAACGCCCGCATCAAGACCGAGTTGTCAATGATTGGACTGATCATTGTGAGCCATGCCCGCCTTGCCGACGAATTCAGGGCCGCGCTCGAACACGTTATGGGCCCGCAAAAACAAATCGAAGCCATTTCAATCGGGGCCGAGGACGATCTGGATTGGTGTCGATGCAACATCATCGAAGCGATAAACCGCGTCGACACTGGCGACGGTGTTGCCATCCTCACGGACATGTTCGGCGGCACGCCTTCCAACCTGGCGATTTCCTGCATGAGCCGTCCGAACGTCGATGTGCTCGCAGGTCTCAACCTTCCCATGCTGGTCAAATTCGCCAAAGTGCGCGAGAAACGTTCCCTGCCGGAGGCTATCGGGATGGCCCAGGAGGCCGGTTGCAAATACCTCACCATCGTCAGGCGGGTGCTTGTTGGCCAATGAGTGATGCCATGCTCCAGCGTTAACATGTGCTGGCTATGGTGGAAGCGACTCTCTCGATCGCAATACCCTCATCATCAATCGAACCGTCACCGTCCGCTGTGGAAGCGTATTCGCACGCTCGACCATGACCTTCGTCAACACTTACTCGCCGTGGTGCCGTTCTAGTGCGCAAGTCTCAGCCCTAGGACCCGCGTCTTGATTTACGCCTGCGTGGACACGCCGGACAGTGCGCTTCTGCAGCTCGCGCCGAATACTCTCTCACGCCTGTTTGTGAGGGTCGCCGGATATCGCGCTTGCTGGACGCACCGGCTGATACCGAAATTGCCTAGGCGTGGTCCCGGTCCATCGCTTGAACGCATGTGTCAACGAACTGACTTCCCGATATCCCAGCAACCAGGCGATTTCGGAAACTTGTAACTCTTGTTCGTCGAGATATCGTTTTGCGAGCGCTTTCCTCAACTCGTCCAGTATCGCCGCAAAGCTCGTTCCCTCCTCGTGCAGCTTTCGGGACAGGGTGCGCTCGCTTGTTCCGAGGCGCTGCGCGACTTCAGCTACACCCGCTCTGCCGTGAGGAAGCAACTCAGGCAAAACTTTCTCCACTTGGGAAGCTGTGCTCGCGCGCACTGTTGCCCGCGACGCAAGTGCCTCTTCTGCGTATCGACAGAGTAAGCTGTTGAGATGGGTATCTCGTCCCACGTTCGGCAGAGACGCGAGAGGTGCAGAAAGAGCGATCTCATCGACTTCCGATCGGAACTCGACCTCGGTGCCGAAAAATGACTTGAAATCCGCTGGCGGATCCGCACGAGAATGTCGGACTCTAAGTCGGCGAGGCGCCAACCGGCTGCTCGTCACCTGCCGGCATATGCGCACAAGCGTCACCAACCAGAATTCTATATGGTGTCGATCCAACCGACGGTCGACGCCGACATACTCGATCGTAACGGCAGCGCCTTCGCTCAGACTGCACCTCAGACGCACTCCTTCATTGACGATTCGGCTGTAACGCTCCGCATTCGCCAAGGCATCGGCAAGGTTCAGAGAAGAGGCAATTATATAGTAAACTAGGCCGATCTCGCGGAGATCGAAGCGGCGCGCCAGGTGAAATCCAAAGAGTTCGTCGTCAAGTTCCTCAGCCGCAATTTCCATCAGCCTGGTTTGGGCTCCGGCCTCTAGACGGGCTGCTGGATCGTTGACGGTCTTGGCGATCAAACCTGCCTTGGTGAGGATTGTCGCTACATCCTTGCCGTTTTCACGGAGTTTTTCGCATGCGAGACGCGTAATCCCGCCGCTGGCAGTCGGCATGGTGCGAAAGCTTACAGGTCTGGCCGTGTCCATTTGAGCCGATCGTGCCGAGCGATCTTATCTGCGGCGCAAATTGTACGCATATCTTCGACTGCACCGGATGAAGTGCTTCTCAATTGGACAAGTTTCCTCCCCATACTGTTGATCCATATCAAGCCTGGTCCCGAAGCATGTGACCCTTCAAGCGTCCATTTCTGGCGGGGACCCGCAACTTCCTGCGGCCCGGCGGGTTTGATTTCCCGCGCCCCCGGAATTTCCCGCGAGACCTGCAATTTATCCGGATACAGAAACGCTCATTGGAAGGCGAGCAGATCGCTTGCTCATTTTACCTCGAAGGTCCCGTACGGGTTCATTGGTCGGAGATCAACACACCTGTCGAACACAACCCCAATATGGTCTCTGTGCCGCCATACCAATTGGCAGATGCTGACGGATTGAAAGCTATCGAACGTAACGAAAAACTTCAAAGGGAGCAGCCCAAGTCCATCTGAATACAATTGCGCGCTTCCCTTCGCAACATTGTGAGCGACGCAGGCGTAAAACCTTCGCCCCCCTCGGAAGAACAGCAAGCCATCGATCGACCGTTCCATCGCACGCAATCCAATCTTGGTACATAGCCGCGCTGGCCTGCACTTAATGGACCTTGCGCCATCCACGATAGCGCCGCGCATGGTGCTGACAATCTGAAATCCGATTTACGATGAACACGGCAATTTTAATTGAGTTGTAGTATACATCATCGAAGCAAATCGTTGCGCCATCTTAGCGCAACCTGGAGGGCACGACGGGTCACGGACAGCGCACCGCGACGTTGTGACCCACGGCTCGTTAAGTTGAATTCGCAACCGTTCGAGCGGGTAACCTGTCGTGAGTTGCTTGTGAATTTCATTTCTGCGCGCAAAGAAACCTTAGCGTCTCTTCGATGTTACGAGCCTTAGCGTATTCACTCAAACTCAATCGTGCTGCTTCACAATGCTCTTTGGTCGTAAATTCCTGCGTTGACACCACCGCACCGTTTGCAGCTCCGCTGATTAAACTAACAATGATTAAAACATGGATCATATCGTCCCTCCCAGTACGTTAGTGTCTGCCATCAGTGAGCGCGTGCGAGCGGCATATCGTTTGCGGGCGCTTGGAGCCGGCCCGAGTTCGTTTCGCGTCAGCAAGGTTTTTCGACCAGCGGAGTCATTAGGTGCTTGGCGGGAGAGCTGGCTCGTCAAGCCAATCTAGAATAGCGGAGGGCGAAACCACACGTCGTGTCGGTTGATGCGGACTTAAGGTGCCCGCTGTCGTGACCCTCAGCCCATCAGTCAACATGGCTTTCGCAAATAGCTTGGCTTCAGTCTCGGTAGGAAATGCCTTTGTTTGCCGCCTATACGGCGCCTTTGAAATAGCTCGCCACCTCTTCCGAGGTTCCACCGTGACATACCAGTGGTTGGCAGGGGAATGTTTCACCATCAGTCCGATGACGCTCCAAGTCGCTAAGTTCTAGGAAGCGCGATAAGCATCGATTACATGGGCTAAGAAAATGCTTGCGCTAACGAGACTCAGGATCAACGTGACCACTTCGATCATTTCAGCGCACCTTGTCTAACGGCAATACCCAGATGGCGATTATCACTTTTCAAAATACATCCAACTGAAGGACCAAGTGAACGGGTGGCCTCTCATCATCGAGTACGGAGCCGCAATCTAGCCCGTCGAAAGCAATGGCGGGCTCACCCGAATGGCGGTTGACCTAAGTCAAATGGACAGCAAGTGATCGCGGGCGCTTCCGTCGTCGAGTTCGGTTCGTCTCCGATCAGTTGACAGTTGGCGGCGACCCTGCACTTCGAACCAATTTGTCGGCCTTCTGAAGGACGTAGTTATTCTGGGGCTGTTCCCGTGCAAAGAAGCATATCGCGACAAACATCCCGCAAAACAGCAAACCTAGCAGCATGATTTTGCGATAGGTCGGCCTGTCAGCGTTATGGAATGTGCTGGGCATCATCGAACATATGTTGTGCGACCTTGACCAAGGTCGCGAACCAAGTTGGAGGTGCGCGCTCGCCTGAACTGCGCCACTAACCTAGGAGAGAACCGCTTCCCAGACTATTGGCCTCTTAGCCATTGTCCTGGTGGACAGGACACTAGGTGGGTCACATTGCACGCGTGCCCACGCGTTCAAGCGTGATGTGCCTTCATGGGGAGGGTGAGCTACCAAGCGTCCACTACCGCTAGCTCAGCAGCAGTCGTGGGGCCTCATGAACAACCCGGAGCGTTTGTTCCTGACCTCGTCTGAACAGCTGGGCGCATCACGCCGCTATCGTCAGCGACAGGATACGAACACCATCATCGCTTGTTACAGGGCCGTCTACCAACAAGGTGCAGGGCTGCACCTTCCAAATCACACTTCGAATGTTGATTGAACCCGAGAGGCGGGCGTTCCACCTACACAGACAGGGCCTGAGCTATCTTGACCGACTCGATCAGCGACTTCGCCGAAAACGGTTTTAAGAGATAGTGTATTGACCCGGATTGAAGCGCAGCCTGACGAACCGCCTCGCTGTCGTTGCCGGTAATGTAGATGACAGGAACAGCAATCCCGTCAGCTGCGAGACGGTGCCTCAGGGGGATGCTTGATTCATGCTTGAGATCAAGGTCGAGAATGACACAAATAACATCCTCAAAATCCTTATGGCTTCTGAACGCGTCCGCAGATGGAAACAGCATTGTTTCGAACCCGTGCTGTCGCAGCACTCGCTTCACTGCTTTCAGTACAGCGCGGTCATCGTCAACTACAAGAACAAGGTTACCACTGGGCACGAAAGACATCCGCTGTCTATGCAGCGATCGACGTGGATGGTCTCGCTGAGTGGATAAGGCGCGACGCTTACCATGCTGACTGGGAGCCATCGACTGCCGATAATTGTATTCACGAGCCAACAAGTTGTTGCAGCTCGCCAAAGAAAAAGCGGGACCGCGTAGTATACTCTTGCTGGGGGGAGATGCGGTGCCCGTCATCTACATGACTGGGAACGACAGCCCCGCCGTGCGGGAGGCGGCACGGAAGTCCGGATGCGTCGCTTGTCTCATCAACCCTGTTTCGGCGAGATCGCTGATCGAGCAAATTGAAGAGAGTATCGGCGTCTGGTTCACCTAACAATGACCGTTTGAACGGCCCGATAGGACAACGACAGTTGCCAGGTGCGGCGCCTGGCTGGTCTCGATTTAGGGACCACGCGGATCGCCGCGATCCTAGGCATCGGAGCGCGATCGCGCTGGGCTCAGCGGTCTCAACCAAGTCGGTGCAACGCCCGACTTCCGAGCATGTGTGCGCTGCCCCGTTTGGGATCAAAAAAGTACGGCCCCAGTCTGAGAGACTGAGGCCGCGGGGCTTGATGTACTGAGAGGAGGAGTACCGAGCTATCTAAGCGCACAAAATAAGTCGGCGAAAGTTGTCCTGAAGTACATTGCCCTAAGGTACATTGTCGTCCTGACCAGCGTTTGAGCTAGACTGATGAGTACCAGTAGGGGCTCAGCCGCAACACCGGCGGCAGTTTTCACGGGCCGCAAATACATCTCTTAGAAGATGCCTTAGCTCGATCCCCGACCTGCCCTTGTTCAAGTTGATGTCGAAGATGACGCAAACGCTCTTCGGAAGTCGACACCACTCTCGAAAGCCTCCGCAGATGGAAACAGCACAGAGGCATATCCCTGCTGGCGCAGCAGTCGCCCTACCGCCTGCGACATTGCAGCATCGTCATCGACCACAAAAACAAGGTTCCGCAATGCTCTATCCACCATGAATGCGGATGGTGAGCCGAGCCTCGGATGACTTACATTTACGTGCGATGAACGGTGACGACGTTACGGAACTTTCGTCACATAACGGCCTTTGCCGGTCAGGCGAGAATGGATGCGAAAACAGGCTTCGCGCCTGTCAAAGCCTTCGCTGAACCAGCAACGTGCAGCTTTTGCGGCTGGTGAAATGCGCGGAGCGAACTGGCGGGCTCCCCAGGTCCCGGCGTTTCTTTTAACAGCGATGTTTGATTTAGGTCATGCCCGCAAAGCTCTTGCGTGCTGTTCTTCCGGTTCATCCGTGGTTCGCACTATGCGCGGTGTCCGCGGTTCCACTCTAAAAAGGAGGACGATAATGTTGCGTCGAGTTCTCATTGGTTCGGCAGCGGCAGCTCTGCTGCTTGTCACGGCGTTCCATTCCGACGACGCGTTCGCCCGCCGGGGCGCCGGCGTGCGCGGCGGAGGTTTCCACGGTGGCGCGGTCGGTGTGCGCGGCGGCGCCGTCGGTGTGCGCGGCGGGCGTGTGGCTGGAGGCTATGGTTACCGGGGTGGCTACCGTGGAGGGGCCTATCGCGGGTACCGATATGGAGCTGGTGCCGCGGTGGGGGCGGCTGCACTCGGTGCGGCTGCCTACGGTGCGTACAATCGCGGCGGCTGCGGCTACGACTCCTATGGGAACTGGGTCTGCCAGAACGGGTACTATGGGTACTGAGCGACGCGATGCCGTAGGTTAGCGCAGATCAGCACGTGCGCCCCGGACCACCGCCACCTTTTTGGTGCGGGTCTGGGGCCCTCGCGCGGAACACTTCACACAAGCGTCGGTAGGTGACAGGTGGTCGGGCTGTCACGACATCCCGCTAGCGGGAGTTCGTCGGCTCCCGCCTGTTCTTTGGGGGACAAATGCTCCTGCAACGCTCGGAAGATCGTGCCCTGGCAGCTTATCCAACACGCTAGCACCAGCTTACACGCGAGCGGCTGAGTAAATGTTCGCTGACAGGATTGTACGTATTGCAGGCCACGTATTCCCTCTTCATGCATCCCTTGCATAGATCAAAGCAAGACGTGAGGACCTTTTGTAACGCTCGGAAATACAAACAGGTCGATCATCTGAATACTCACCCGTTGATGTGGATCAACCCGGAGAGAAGCAAATCCAATATTGGTCGATCCAAATTGACTTAGGGCAGTCCGATGATCGAGTACGCCATTTTTTTCGTCATGGTGATCTTCACCGTTGGTTTTGTCTGGCTGTGGTTCATCGAGCAGAAAAAGAAGCGAACAAGAAGGGAAGCGCTGGAGCGAGCTAAGAAGCCCGGTGACGGCTAGGGGCGGTACTTAGTCGCGCCGCTCTGGGTTCCCCGCGGGCCTGGAAAGGGCGGAAACTGAGTCGAATAGGGTTCGTCGCCACGAGTCCCACGATAACGTCGAGCAGGTTGCTCCTGATCCGTTCGAGGGTTGGTTGACTGGAGATCTTAAGCCCCAACCAAAGCGGCAACCTCCAACCACTACGACCTGGGATCACTAATCTGTCGCTGCGAGGGTCGAGGATTGTGCCGAACCGAGGGTTGGCGTTGCACGCCGGGCGACGTCGCGGATGATGGATGTCTCGCCTAGTTCTCTAGAGTCACGGTCTGGGGGCGAGATCCCCGAAATGATAAAGACCACCGGATCAACCGATGGTCCCAACGCTTGAACGGGCTTGCCGTGCGGTGGCGCAGGCGTTCCGGCGATCTCGCGCCTGACACCTGCCGACCGTTTGCCGCTCTGGCTGACGACTACTTTTTCTGCTCGGTGGTACCGGCACGCGCGTCCCGTCGCTCTTCGCGTCCCGTGCGCCGCTCCTCACGTCGTTCTGCGCGTCCCGTGCGCCGCTCCTGACGCCGTTCTGCGCGTCCCGTGCGCCGCTCCTGACGTCGTTCCGTTCCAGACTTTGGCGCCTCGGTGGCCGGCGTTGCGGGCGTGGTGCTGGTCTGGGCTTCAGCAGGTGACACCATCAGAATTGCAGGCGAGGCCACAACTGCGAACGCAGCCGCGTAGCCAAAAAGGGCAAAAGCTTTTCGACGACTGACCCGCTTCGGTTCCGAACGTTGATCCATTTCAGGCTCCCGTTTGCTGCCCTATCACCACGTCACATCGATTCCAAAGGTAGCGATTGATCTAAATCAACGGTATCCCGCAACATATGCAGACGGTCACGCTCGCCGGCGACCTCGGCTTTGACGATGCGTCGTGACGCAGAGAGATCGCGCCGGGCTCAGCTATACGCGAAGCAGGACAGCTCTGAGCGGGATCCCAACCACAACGTGCGTCACCGCATCCTCCCGCCCAAACGCAGGAGATTCGTATCCGGTTATGGTAGCCCAGAACGGCTCCGAAGCTGGGGGTTTCGCTTGATTTAGGTCAAGGTGGCAGCGAACGCGTCAGTTAGGCTCAACCCCCAACAGGAGGCTGTGATGACTGAAAAGATCAAGTCGGAAGTGATTTCGCGTCGAAGGATTGTTTCGCTGCTCGGGCTTGGAATTGCGTCGAGCCTCGCTGTGCCGGTCACGCTGATGACCGCAATGAATGCTGAGGCCCGCGTAGGTCGGCCACTCTCTCCCGTCAGTGTTGCTGGCGTGGCTCGGCGTGCCGACCGGCGCTACAAGAAGAAAAAAAAGAAAGCAGGGCCAGAAACGCCCGACGCACCAAAGTAGCCGCAACCCTGCGAAGAAATCGCCGGAGCTCTTGACGGGTCACCAAGGGTGGCCCGTTGGGCAGTAAATATCCGCGCGTTCCGCTTGAGCACACTTTCATGCCGGGAACGGTCGCCGCACATCCCTTTTGAGGGATCGAAATTCCGATGAAGGCGTTTGTCGCATTCTTGATCCTGATTGGCGCGAACCTTAATCCGGAGTGTGCCGCCGCCGAAAAGCCGTTTGTTTTGCGGACCGATCGGATTAAAATTTCTTATGTGCCACCGAAGAATTCAGCCCATGAAGCTGTATTTCAACTGCTGAAGGAACGGCGGGTTCTCGAAAAGTTTAAAGGCCTTTTGAGCGCATTGCGTCTACCGCGTGCGCTCCTATTGAAGGTTGAGGGATGCGACGGAGAATCCAACGCGTGGTATGCAGATGACACCGTCACTGTTTGCTACGAGTACCTTGAAGACATCCTGCGGAACGCTCCCAAAGAAACAACGTCGGCGGGCGTCACCCGATCGGACGCTATAGTCGGGCCGACACTTGAAGTGTTCCTGCATGAGGTCGGCCACGCGGTGATTGATTATCTCTCCGTGCCGGTTTTGGGACGCGAGGAAGACGCAGCAGATCAGTTTGCGGCATACGTGCTTCTGCAGTTCGCCGAAAGCGACGCGCGGAGATTAATCTATGGAGTAGCTTACTCCTATAACATTGATGCAGCGAAACCGAGTACCAAGAAGAACCCTTTCGCCGACGAACACGGCCTTCCGGCGCAGCGCTTCTACAACGTACTCTGCATGGCGTACGGGGCAGATTCTAAGTTATTCGCCGATGTAGTAGAGAAACAATATCTACCCAGCGAAAGAGCCGAGGGTTGTGCCGACGAGTATGACCAGGTCATCAGGGCGCTGAACAAGCTCATAGGCCCGTATATCGATCAGACGCGGGCCAAACAAGTGAGAGCCAAGCAGTGGGTGAGGTTTGATCTGCAGTGAACGCCGGCAGCGTCGCAGCGAAACAAGCAAGCTCGAAATTTCGGAATGGTGCTGACGGACGGTGACTTTATCAACACCGGCCTTGTGTCTAGCGGCGTACGTCCGGGAGGGCCCAAGTGTAGCCCGAAAAAGCCACGCTACGTGGAATCGATCCGAATGCGCAAACGTATGCTCGTCGCCACCGGCCCCAGCGGAACGGTTGGCACTTACCCGCATTGTCTTTCCTGAAAAGACAAAGGAGCGCGCGAGAATGAGGCTGTCCGTTCTAGCCTATGCGGCCTTGATCGCAGCGCTTACAGTGCCGATTCTCCTATTCGCAGCTGGGGACAGGCAAACAGCCGTTGTGCAAAAGCATTCGTCCCATTTGGGTGCGGATCCGGACCTAAAACTCGCGACCGAGCGGAGCCCCTACATGCGTAGCGAACGATAAAGCGGATTGGGGCGGTAATCTGTAAAGAGCTGGTCAAGTTTCCCTTGCCGATATGCGGCTGTTACTATGCAAACGGACGTCGAACGGACATCGCAAAATCCAGACCTACTCGCGCCGCTACTTGCGAATCCTCCGTGGTTGCCCCGATCAGGGGCCTTTCAATCCTTGCACTAGCATTCGAGCAGGTTTCGGAACGCTACTACTGCGCGGCGCGTGACGGTAAGCCAAGCCGTCGCTCGCGCCGAACGTCAGGCTAACCATCTCGAGAGGGCGTCCGGGACCAGGACACTTTGACGAAAGCGGGCTTCCTTGGTCTGCTTCAACCGATACAGGCCCGCGCCGTCTGCGTCACGCAACGCAACCGCGCCGCTCAATATCGTTAGTAACCTGAGCAAATCCAGTTGCCATAGGCGTCGTAGCCGCAGCCGCGGCGGTAGGCGCCAGCCGCAGCAGCGCCGACAGCGGCCGCACGACAGCGGCCGCGCCGACACCGTAGCGCCGACAGCCGTAACCCCGATACCCTCCGGCTACTCGCCGCCGCGCACTGCAACAGCGCCGCCCCGAACTCCCCGAACGGCCACAGCGCCACCGCGGTAGACGCCGCCGTGAACTCCGCCACCGCCCCGATAGCCTGCGCGACCGCGCGCATAAGCGTCGTCCGGGATCAAACTGGCAGTGAGCAGAACGAATGCTGCAAGCGCAGCAAGAATACAGCGGAGCATGACTGAACCTCCCTTTGAGCCACTGGAGATTGCGGCCCGGAAGGTAGACTTAAATCAACGGAGCCCATGTGCTCCGGCATTCCCGTCGTCGTGGTCCGTGGCAGGCTATTGTGGCTTGCTGGCGTCGTGAGGCGCCGCTTCAGTAGGTGGCCGCTGCACTGGGATTTGCCCATCATTCTGTTCACGCGAACTCGGGACCGGTGCCGTAGCTGCGCGGATCAGTGCTTCAGGGTCTATCGGTGGACTTCTTTGCCGAAGAAAACCCCTCGTCAGGAGGAAGACAACGACGATGACTGTGGCCCCAAACGCTATTGATATCGGCAGCAAAATATCCGCCATGCCGGAGTCTCCCGTCGTAGACCGTTCTTGGTGAGCTTCCGACGTTCAGTGCTGGTTGAAAAGGGGTAAGGCCTGCGACTTGTCAGCATGAACCGGCAAGGCCATCGCCGAGAACGACACCGGGGGAGCTCTCAGGGACTGCAAGACAATTTGAAAGGAGCATGGACAAATCCGAACTCACCAGTCGCCACGGTCCTTGAGGGATCGATAGCCGCCGAGATAATTAGCGGCCCGGATCTTTCATTTCCAGCGTAACCAGCCTTGCCAAAAGCGTCGCCGGATACAGTTGACCGACAATGCTTTCGATGTTGCACAGGCTTCGCGCAAACGGATGCACCGGGATGATGTCGCCATAGCCGGTCGACGTCAGCGTGACAAAACTCAAATAGAACAGCGCGCTGGCCAGCGACTGATCGTCGTCAAATGATATTCCCTTGATCGCGCCCCGGTCCAACAGGCCGACAAAAAGAAAGAGTGTCGCAAACGCCACTGCAATTAACAGGTACAGAAGGATCGCTCCGATGATCCTGTGATATGTGACTCGGCCTGCCCTGAATACCGCCTGGGTGACCACCATCCCCAGCGTGCCGGCGATGATCAACCAGGCGCCGGCCAATATGTGAAGATGGAAAGGCACCGGGTAATAGAGCCGTAGGAAAAACACGGCGGTATTGGCAGCAAGGGCAATCGACATCAACACGAGACAGGTCGGGCTTCTGGAAATGATCACCATTCCGACGATGATCGCAATCAACGGACCGATCGCAAACAGATGAACCGCGGAGACGCCGAGCGCGTGGAACGGAGCGAGGACAAATATCAGCAGTATGAGCACTCCGGTCAACGCCGAGAGCAGCCAGTCAATTCGTTCGTCGCTCAAGCGGCGCAATTCGCTGATAGCTTCAGATTTCATCTCGCTCCGACCAAACTAATTCCGTGGATGTTGTGAATAAAAGTCCGCATGCAATTATGACTTTGTTGATTTAAAACATGAGGCGCATTCGAGTGGATGTCCGCAACCTTCATTAGATCGGGTTGGCGGGCTTGTTCGCGAGGCTTCATTGGCCGCATCGGTTGCCGGCGCCGAAAAGGTGATCGCGTAAGATCAGCCGACCTCCCGGCTTACGGCACCTCCCCGTCACTCATTCAATCGTCTGATCGTTGCAGCAGAGCGGGCAGCTGCGTTGACCTAAATCAACGTCAACCGCGCGGGGCTACATACAGTGGTACAAGCATCACTAAAATGCGCATCGGAATGGATGATATTATCAACTCAAAGGGTCTCTCCGATTTCCGCTGCTGGCCGGGCAAGCCTGAGTCCGAAGAGATCAAGAGCCTTTTACAACCATACTCTCAGGGAACCGGTAGGGAATTAGCCATCGTTTCTCTTAAGCGGACCTTTCTAGCGCATTAAAGGAGCAAAGCATTGAGTGATCTTATCGTGATTGCATTTCCAACAGAGGCGAAAGCGGAGGAAATTCGACAAAAATTGCTGGCCATGCAGAAGGAGTATCTAGTCGAGCTAGGCGATGCCGTGGTTGCCGTGAAGGACAGCGATGGAAACGTGAAACTAAATCAAATGATCAACATGACGGCGGCAGGTGCGGTTTCTGGAGCTTTCTGGGGCTCGCTGATCGGGCTGATTTTTTTGATGCCGCTCGCTGGCGCTGCGCTTGGTGCCGCCTCCGGTACACTCAGCGGATATTTGACGGATATCGGCATCGAGGACAAATGGATGAAGGAGACCGCTGCCGCCATCCAGCCTGGAACCGCGGCTCTCTTCGTGCTGGTCCGTAAAGTCACAGCAGACAAAGTTCTTGACCGGTTGAAAGGCGAAGGCGGCAAGGTGCTTAAAACTTCGCTTGACCATACTAAGGAAGCCGCCTTGCAGGCGGCTCTTGCCGAAGTCGCGGTGATGAACCGATAAGTGTCGCCGAACTTTCCCATCAGTGGGCTCCAACCGGAGCCCTGGGCCAAGGCTACCGGACATAAGCGAGTCGGGCGATAACACTTGCTGCACCTTGCGCGGCCTTGCGGTGTTTGTGTCCAGAAGACAACAGCGAGTCACCTGAGCCCCGGCACGTCGCGGCGAGATGTGCTAAGCAATCGTTTAATCCAGCCCGGTGAAACCAGCGGGCCCTTGCTGTTGCAGAACCAGCAGTTCTCTCCATCGAAGTAACATTGGAGCGGAACTCCGGTCTCACATGGAAGGTGCTTACGTACCCCCTTGCGCTGGGCAGCAGCATCTTACGGGGACAGCGCAAGGCGCCCTCCAGTTGGTCGCGAGTGACATGCGCAACTCCGGTTGGTCGCGATAAGAACATGGCCCAAGAGCGTATCGGCTATTCAAGGACTTGCCCGGACCGATGGAGTCGGGCAGCCTGACCGATAGTAACAGTGCTGGCGGACCGGCAGCGTGAAAGAACAAGCACAAGACTTCCCACTGGTCATCGCCACCCTGCCCGCGACCGAACGGCAACGGGCGATTGCGGCCGGCGTTGTCACCATTTTGATCGTGGCGGCTGCCTTTATGGCACCGTTCGCGAGCATCCAGGTCCGCCGAATTGACGCCTTCATCCCGGTCTTGCAAACCGTGTTGTCCGTCGCCGATCTGATCACCGCAACCCTTCTGTTTGCGCAGTTTTCGATCCAGCCTCAGCGCGCCCTTCTTGCGCTCGCAGGCGCTTACATATTCAGTGGCTCGTTCGCTTTCCTGCAGACGCTAGCGTTTCCGGGCGGGTACGCCCCCGCTGGCCTGATCGGTGATGGACCTAACAGTCCAGCTTGGATCTATGTGCTTTGGCACACTACCTTTACGGGAGCGGTCCTTGTCTATGCGTTCTCGAAAGACACGACTGGCGACGGCAAGCTGCCAGTCAGATCGACAATGGCCGCCATCATAGTCACTATCGCGGGCGTCCTTGCGACCATTGCTGTGCTGACTTGGGTCGTAACCACGAAAACCGAATATCTCCCAAGCTTCTTCACTGACGACATCAGGTTGCAGACGCTATTTGGAAATCAGGTCAACTTTGCGCTCTGGCTATGGGCTGCTATCGCACTAACGGTGCTGCTATTTCGTGGGCGCACGATCCTCGATGTGTGGTTGATGGTGACATTGCTTGCCTATATGCCCAGCTTCTTGGTGGCGATGATTGGCAGCTCGATACGATTTACCGTCGGTTGGTACGCAGCTAGATGCTTTGTTCTGGTCGGCAGTTGCATGTTGCTTAGTGTGTTGCTCATCGAAACGATGCTGCTCTATTCACGCCTAGCCAGCTCGATCATTCTACAACGACGCGAACGCACCAACCGGCGCTTAACGGTGGAAGCAGCGACAGCCGCAATCGCCCATGAAATCAAGCAGCCGCTGGCTGCGATGTCACTAAACTGCGAGGCGGCGCTGGAAGGCCTCAATGGAACGCCCGTTGACGTCGAAGAACTACGCTCCTGTCTATTGGATATAAAGACCAGTAACAGCCGGGCGAATGAAATAGTTGAAGGTGTTCGCTCACTGTTTAAAACGGGCGCTCCTCAAAGAACGATGGTTGATGTCAATCGCCTCACTCGGGAAGTTTTGAGGATGGTTGAGAATGAGCTGCATGCTCACGGTATATCTGTTTCGACGGAATTTCAGGAAGGTATTCCGCAATTAGCAGCTGACCCGATCCAGCTACAGCAAGTCATCCTGAATTTGGTCAAGAACGCGATGGACGCCATCGCAATTGGCGCCACAACGGAAAAGGCTCTTCGACTGATAACCAGCTATGACGGCAAATCGGTCATCTCGATCAATGTCCACGACACCGGGCCCGGCATCATGCCCGGTGACAAAAGCCAAATATTCGACCCCTTTTTTACGACTAAGTCTTCTGGGATGGGACTTGGCCTTTCCATTTCTCAGAGGATCATCGAAGAGCACGGTGGCAAGCTTCAACTCACCCAACCAATCTCAAAAGGCTGCAATTTCGAAATCAGTTTGCCAGCTCATTCCGGCAAGCAGTAGATCGTGACTTGGGTTGGGCAGCGATCACCAGCGGAGACTGTGGATGTCGCTGATGATGACCAAATCCGCGCGCGGTGCTGTTCCTCTCATATCCGCCGTTGGCTCTTTCGAGCGGCTCGATCAGCGAATTCGCCGAGAACGGCGTTCTGGCTGAGACGGCAGCCCACGCCGGCCCGCCCTCGGCAACGTTGATGGCGGGCCGATGATTTCGAGGGAATGCAAGCGCCGCATAACCAGCGCTAGCTCCCACTCAGCCGCTTCCGCCGGATGCCGTGGCATTCGCGCCTGTTCACCTCACGAAACGACGGAACAGCTATGTATGGGCCCGATCAAGCAGGCGAGATCATCGGGCCGGCGCAAATAGTTCGCTCTTGAGGGGAGAGCTGACATAAACATGCGGTCTGAGCTCTGCGTGTGACGCAAGGCGAGCACAACCGGCCGCCACCTGTTTTGGCTGTTCATTGACACATTCAGGAGTTACGGTTGATCTACGTAGCCTAATCCCGGAGTAGGACGCGATGGGTTTCGGGCTGGCTGCCTTGCGACGGTGGTCCTCTTGCGCGTGGACCTTTCCCGCCGCGCTGGTCATCGCATTGTTGCTGCCAATGCCGGCCGCTGCCAAGGCGGCAGAGCGGGCGGTTTTGGTGCTCGATCAATCATCAGCGGGCTTGCCGTTCAATGCGGCGGTGGCAGGCGCAATCAGATCGACCATTAACGCGGGCAGCAAGTCGCCGACTTCATTCTACTCCGAGCATCTCGACGCCAATCGTTTTTTCGGCGCCGAGTACGAAGATGAGTACGTCCGGTTCCTCAAAGCCAAATACCGCGACAGACAAATCGATGTCGTGATCGTGTTCGGCATATCGGCACTTGATTTCGTTGTGCGCCGACGAGAACAACTTTGGCCATCGGTGCCGATTGTTTTCGCTGCCATCGACGAAGCGATCATGTCGCGCAGAACACTGCCAAACAATGTGACGGGCGCGACCATGCAATTGACGTTGCATGACATGATGAAGGTTGCGCGCATTGTGGTACCCGATCTCAAAGCAGTGGCCCTGGTGGGCGATCCGCTGGAACGTCAGACATTTTACCGTCATTTCATCGACGAAATGACGGTCGTTGCGGCACAGTTCGAAATTATTGATCTGACGGACCTTCCGTTGGCCGAACTCGCCAAACGACTTGCAGTCCTTCCGGAGAATTCGGCCGTTCTCTACACCGGAATTTATTTCACTAGCGAGGGCATTTCCTATGTTCCTGCCGAGTTAGTCAGCCAAATTGCTGGTTGGGCTAATCGGCCGGTCGTCGTCAACGTCTCCTCCTACCTTAATAAGGGTGCCGTTGGCGGCTACATCGTTCAATCAAACCCCATTGGACAACAAGCGGGGCACATGGCGTTGCGTATCCTTGCTGGCGAAAGCGCATCGAGTATCCCAGTTGAGAAAGTGCCTTCGCAACTCATCTTTGAATGGCCTGCACTGCAGCGATGGAAGATCAGCGAAGCTCGTCTACCAGCAGGCAGTGAAATCTGGTCTCGGGACTTGGGGCTCTGGCAGCGTTATCCGACGCAAATCGCGCTAATCGTCGTTGTTATTATCGTGCAAGCCGGGCTTATCGCGACTCTCTTAAGAGAGCATCATCGGCGTCAACTAGCCGAAGTGCAGTCCCGGGAGCGACTCACAGAACTGGCCCGTGTGGTCCGCTTCTCCACGGCTGGCGAGCTGAGCGCCTCAATTGCCCATGAGATCAACCAGCCACTCGGCGCAATTCGGACCAACGCCGAAGTCGCAGAGGCCATCCTGCAATCGTCGAATCCTGACGTCACTGAACTCAAGGAAATCGTGAGAGATATACTGCATGATGACTTGCGAGCTGGCGAAATCATCCGCCGCATGAAGAGCCTCCTGACAAAAACGCCGTTCGAACTGAAGAGCCTAGACCTCAGGGACCTGGTTCGAGAAACGGTCGAGCTTCTTACCGCCCTGGCTGTCGATCGAAAGGTCGAACTTGTCAGCGCACCCGCATCAGAAGCACTTCCGATCGTCGGCGACGGCATCCAACTCCAGCAAGTCATTCTGAACCTTGTCGTCAACGGGATCGATGCGATGAGGGACACCCCAAGCGGAAATCGCATCATCAGCATCCAGACCTCGCGCGTTGATAACTTTGCCCAACTAGCCGTGTCTGACCGCGGCTCCGGCATTCCGGATGACAAGCTGAAACAGGTGTTCCAACCGTTTTTCACCAGTAAGACGGACGGAATGGGCATGGGACTGTCGATTGCGCGGACCATTATTGAGGCTCACCGCGGCTTGATATGGGCAAATAATCAAGATCACGGCGGTGCATCGTTCCGGATCAAACTCCCTATATGTACTGAGGGAGTTGCATCATTCTAGTGGCATGGACGCGCAGCCTCTGCGCGATTGCACGACCTACAACCACCCACATTGCGCACTTCTGAATTTGCGAAATCACGTTGGCCGTGGATAGAAAGCACGAGCGCTCGCAAATCACTGACCTATCCCGGAGTGCTGTTCCTCGCAGCATGGAGACGCGCCCGGGGCAGTTCTATTGCCCGATTGGGCAGTTCACCCGGTCATGCGATGCTCTTTCCACAAGCTCGATCAACGATCTCGCGGAGACCGGCTTGAGAAGATAAGCGAGGCATCCGGACTCTAGTGCCGCCTCCCGAACGGCAGGCGTCTCGTTCCCGGTGATGTAGATCACCGGAACGAGCTCCTCATCTTTCACGCAATGCCTTAGCTCAGTGCCCATCCTACCGTTGTTCAGGTGGATGTCGAAGATGACGCAAAGCGCTGACCGGAAGTCCCGGTGACTCTCGAAAGCCTCAGCAGACGGAAAAAGCATGGTCGCATAGCCGTGCTGGCGCATCAGTCGCCCCATCGCACGCAACGTTCCAGGATCATCATCCACGACAAAAACAACGTTTCGCAAATCTGTTATTCCCCTATGAGCGATGCGCGTAGTTAGCTTTCTCCCGCATGCATTTGATATTGTCCCTTGGGACAGATGTGGAAAAGTATGCCGGATCTAAGGGCACCCAAGACTTGGGAAGCAATCGAGGCTTATCAGGCGTGCGACTGGCGCGGCGAATCACGCCTCAAGCTTTTTGCGAGAGTTGGTTCAAGCGAGTGGCCTCCTGGATGAGGTCGGCTTATAAGAACGCCTCGCGTGCTTGTGTCGGACGGGCGGCGGCGCCTTCGACGAATTGCCTCCACGCCGGGATTGCGCTACCGCACCGTTCTCGCCCGGCTATTCAATGCAACTGCAGGATCATAATGCAGAGAACAATCGCGAACGCCTGCCAAGCCGCATTGAAGGTTCGTTTTGCCCGTCCCGAATTTGTCGGCCTTATGAGCGCAACATAATTGTCATTCGCGGGAAGGCCGCCTGCTCGAAGCAGGACGTCGGCGATCTTGGGTGACTGGCACATCGGCACGACAATGTCCTCCGGGGAGCCGCTTGGAGTACGAGCCGTCAAACAACTCTACTGCCACCAAGGGGTGATGATGCAGATCAATAGGTAAGCATCTTTGATTGAATTGCCTTGTCCGTCATCTACCTGGGGTGACGAGAGTTATAGCCATGCGCCTCAGAGCGGCACAATTCAGCTGAGGGGCAGCTTGATCCGAAATGACGCCCCACCGTGCCCACGATTTTGAGCCCATATCATCCCGTCGTGCGCCTCGACGATGGTGCGTGCGATCGACAGCCCCATGCCCATACCTCCCGCCCTGCTGGTGTAAAACGGCTCAAAGACCTCCTTCAACTTGTGTTCGGGGATGCCCGAGCCACGGTCGGAGACGGATAGTTCCGTAAATTTTTCCAGGCGCGAGGTCCGGATGGTAACGATGCGTTTTTCCATAGGCGTGTCTCGCATCGCCTCAATGCCGTTGACGACCAGACTGAGAATGACTTGTTGAAGTTGGACGTGGTCGCCGAGGATCGGGAGCGCATCTGATTTGGTCACGCTTACCAATGGGACGTTTCGAGCTTTAGCCACCGTTGCAAGGAGTTCGATGGTGTCCTGAACGAGGTCGTTGAGGTCGAGGTTCTTCAGCTCGAACCGTGTTTTTTTCAGGAGAGTATTCATCCTACGCATGATTTCACTGGCTCGCAGATCATCTCGCCAAATATCTCGCACGATTTCCTTGAGTTCAGCGATGTCAGGCTTCGACGATTGCAGGATGAGGTCTGCGGTCTCGGCGTTGGTGAGAATAGCGGCGAGCGGCTGGTTGATTTCGTGGGCGATGGAAGCGGTCAGTTCGCCAGCGGTGGAGAAGCGTACGACCCGGGCCAGTTCTGCCAGGCGCTGCCGGGACTGCACTTCGGCAAACTGACGGCGACGATTTGCATTCAGCAGGGCTAAGATGAGGACCACTTGCGCGGCGACGGCGGTGACCAAACCGATTTGCAACGAATTTCGCTGCCACAGACTTGCTTGTCGGAAGTAAATTTCACTTCCCCGTGGCAGCCTGCCTTCGCTGATGTGCCAACGCTGAAGTTGTCGCCAATCGTATTTGGGTGGCGAGAATTCAACCGGAGGAACCTCAATCCCAGCTGCCTTCTCTCCTCTCAACATTCGCGTAGCAACGGCAGCAATCGGTAGGGCACCCTCACCGGCCGAAAACATTGGACCGCCGACGATCTCACCGCTGAAATAGACCTGATCGTGTGAAAACACGGGCGCGTTGGCGGCCTCAGAAATACGCTTGAGTGGCTCCTTGTCTCCAAAGACAGCACCTGTGCCGTCGACCGATAGCCGAAGGAAGAGAACTGCACTGTACAGCGGCAAATTCGCAACCTGCGTCAATATCTCCTCGAATGACCGCTCGTTGGAAAAGATCATTTGAACCTTGTTCGCCCGCAGCAGCGGACCGAGCGTCCGTTGGGCCTCAGCAGCCCAAAATCGCTCGTTCGGTGAGTTTCCGAGTATTACCGAGATGGACTTGGTTTTTGGCAGCAACCGAAGGATATTTCGGACAAGAGAGATTTCATCAAACCGCAACGCAACGACGGCGTCTTGCTTGGTCAACATGGATGGCTCAATCCGGCGGGGTTCGATGGCTGCGAGCAGCATTGGGGTTGTCGGATAAAGGTTTGCTCTATGTTGCTGAACGAATCGAGCCGCGGCCGCATTCGTAGCGACGATCAAATCGGGCGGCCGCCCCGCGTAAAGCGTCTTGAGGTAGTCAGCAAGTTTGGTCTCAGCAGCATCGTCCCGATCTCGAGTCGTCAGGAGGTATTGCTGCTGAATGTTCAACGGCCAAGGTGATTGCCGGTTCAGTTCATTCTGAATCTCCGTCGTCCACGCGGACCCCTGGGGGAAATCGGTGCCGAACGAATGAAGAAGTAGAACTGTCTTCGGCTGAGCGGCCGCGTTGCCGGACCTCTCCTCAGCGGCGGTCTGGCGAATGGAGAGCGCAAGAACGGCAACGACCATGCAAATAAAAACGAGCGTGTTCAGCCATGAGGTTTGCGATGGAGCCATGCGGCCTCCGCTTGGCGCAATTAGTTTGACCAGAATCTCTCCCCGCTCACTCACCTTGAGCAATGCCTCATCGCATCCATGCAGGCGACCATGGAAAAATCATCGCACTCCAGTCTACAGCGTGTCGCCGCCGGTGGTTGGGCGGGAGTGGTGCCGTCGCGGTATTCTGGTTGGAGCCAAACCGCAGCAAGCCAGCCGCATGGGGTCACCTGCCGCCGGAGGAGAAGGGGGCAGCAAAGTAGCCTCGTCGAAGCCGGGTCTGCCGCTCACCGTGCTCGTCAGCAGCGCCGAACGATTGATCTGGGTCAATCCTGCTTAGACCACACAGATGCCGCCAGTCCCGCTGAGATGACGTCGGTCATTTTGGAATGGGGCCGTTATGCGGGCAGCCGGTCAGCGCGGGCTTCAAAGATGTAACGGCCCCGTCCTATCCCACTTCAGGCCGGGGGCTGTAACACTTGGGGGCCGCTAGGCCGTTCTGCAGCTCTATAATCCCGACCGGTGTCCCAACACAATGTCCGTAGGTACAGTGTCCCGATGCCCGTCGTGCGATGGAGTCTTTCAACAGTACATGGACGCAAGGCAAACGAAAGGTCCTTGAAGGGATGCGTGCTCATTGTCGATGACGATGCGCCTTCCTGGCTGTCGAGCGAAGCTTGGTTGAGTTAGGTCAATCGATCGCAGGGGATCCCGAATAGAATAATTGATTGCTTTAGTGGAGAGTCGGATGAATATAGTTGCGGTGGCCTTCGCGCTCGGCTGCATTTTCATGGGCGCTCTTCGGGCTGAGAGGGTGGTGAGATGATCACGATTCCTCAACTGACCGCGCAAGCCCTTGCGTCGTTTCTATCGCAGGAAGCCGAAGGCCGGTTCGGCTCGTCGCAATTTGAACTGACGAAACTGCTGCCCTTTGCCGCCAAACTCGCAATGGAGTGCATCGGCAATAGTGATGCCCTGTATCACAATATCGAACACACGATGCTCGTGACATTGGTCGGGCACGACATCCTGATCGGACGGGCGCTCCAGCGGACCACTACTGCATTGGATTACGGGAATTTCATTATGGCCTGTCTTACCCACGACATAGGATATGTCCGCGGTATAATCCAAGGCGACGAAGACGGCACCTACGTTGCAGACCTTACCGGCCGGAAGATTTCATTGCCCGTGGGATCATCGGACGCCGCTCTCGCGCCCTACCACGTCGATCGCTCAAAACTTTACGTCATCGAACGTCTTGATTCGGTCGAAGAGGTCGAGGCCGCGCGAATTGCTCGAGCCATCGAGTATACGCGTTTCCCCTACGCTGCCCCGACGGCTGAGAACGACGACCTGAACGAAGAGGAAGGATTGCTTTTGCGCGCAGCGGATTTGATCGGGCAACTTGGTGATCCGAATTACATGAGGAAGTCGAATGCCTTGTTCCACGAATTTGAGGAGACCGGACTCAACGAGAAACTAGGTTACGCAACGCCTGCCGACATAATTTACAAGTTCCCGCAGTTCTATTTTACGAACGTCGCGCCACAGATCCAGCTTGCGATTCGCTATCTCAACGTGACCTCCAGGGGTCGCCAATGGATCGCGAACCTACACGGCAACGTTTTTCGAGCTGAACGCGAGGTGAACCTCTCGGGGCCGCAGAGGTAGACGTCGGCCGCGGCTCAAAGGCTGACAATGCACGGTGTTCGGTTGCAGCAAGCCCTAAGCCGGTCTTTCTGGCGCGCTGAACGGGATGCGAGCGTCCCATCTGCAGAACGGCGTGGTCCGAAAACGGAACATGCAGGGAGGCCCGCGAGTGATATAGCATAAGCCTGATGAGTTTCCTGTCGGCAGCCATAAGCGCCATTCGCACAATGCTCGCTCGAATCTCCCCGGTTGGCCGGGACTATGAGGTACGCTCGTTCGAGTCCCCTGAAACCGATCACGATGACGTCGAGCAGGTTGTTGCTCCTGATCCGTTCGAGGGTTGGTTGACTGGCGACCTCAAGCCCGAAGTAAAGCGGCAGCTTGGCAACGGCCACGACTCGGGTCAGTAAATCAGATAAGCGAACAGCGGCAGCTCCAGCAACTGCGACTCTAATTTCTTCCAGCCTGCCGTAAGCAGTGAGACTGTCTGTAAATCAGGAACCCCGATGTGTTCCAAAGGCCCCTGCCCCACATCCCTTCCAAAGCCGTTCTGGAGTGATTAGTAACAACGTTGCTGCTGCGCGTCGGGCGAACTCCGTTCCCCTTCGCGTTTTCGCGGCAAGCTTATGGCAAGCCACCGCGACATGCTCAGCGGAGATGGATCGGTCACCGTACGCAACGATTTCGGCGGCCAACTGCTCTCTTGCATCTTGGCTATGCTAGGTCCGTTCATGTTGAGACTGTCTCGCGGCCGCTTACCCCGGACCTGTTTGGAAGGCATCCGTGTCGCTCCGCGAAGCGGCCTCAGAAGTTCCATTTGCTGGAAATTGCATAGCCGGGCGCAAAAAACTTGAGTACCTCACTCGAAACGACTGTCAGTTTGCTTAACAGTCGGCGCGCGCAATTCCGCTCGGTGCAATTTTCTGTCTCGGCCCTTCTTCGGGCCAAATCAAGCTATGCGTCGCCCCTCGATACTCCCTAGAAGGGGGTCATTATTGCAAGCTGAAAAACAGGCCAGCGATTCGACACAGTTTGAGGAGCCATGAACGAAACTTTGATATCCGCCTGCACGATGTTTCTAATTCCAGCAACGCTCTTGTTCGGCGCTTTAGGCGTCGCGAACTCATCCTTTCTCAAGCTACTGGTCTGCTTACTTGGCATAGCCACCACGGGGATGTGGCTTTACCGGGTATGGTGGTGGACAAGTCTGTCTTTGATCGACCGCAGAACAGGTCTTGGTCTCGCTGGCGTGTATGCTTGCGCGTGGCTAGCGACGTTGTTGGTGCAGTTGAAGAATGTTTTCTCGGCGCGCTAACCAATCTCATGCTTATCAACCAGCGCATTCCAGTGTTCTTCAGAAAATGTCGAGCAGTTCACCCTTGTACGGCCGTATTCTGAAAAAGTTCGCGCAATTGACGGCACGATGTCGCTTCCTGTGAGATCTCGGTGATTTTGTTGGCGGGGCGGCTTCGATCGGCGGGGTGCGGTCGTTCGGCGGGATCCAGGGCAGCTCGTACCCGGTGTCGAGGCCCCGTCCCCAAACGCACCGCGAAAGGTTGAAACCCTAGCTGCTTCAGCCCGTTGAATCCCCGCCTGCATCGCGAATTTTGAGTTGGAGGTACCGAGTGCCTGCTCCCCGCGCCTACTGGAAGGGTTATCTGAAGCTGTCCTTTGTCTCGTGTCCGATCGCGCTTTACCCGGCGACTTCGGCTGCGGAGCGGCTCTCGTTCCGGCAGGTCAATCGGCGCACCGGCCATCGTCTCAAGCACAAGCTCGTCGATTCCGTAACTGGCGAAGCCGTGGATTCCTCAAACAAGGCCCGAGGCTACGAGGTCGGGGAGAACGAGTTTCTGCTGGTCGAGGACCGAGACCTTGAGCAAGCGCGCAGCGAGCGCCCGCCGCTGGGCGCGCTCCCGCTAGTGGAAGCGCCCCGCCGCGAAAGCCCGCCTACGGTGCCCGCGGGTCTGCACGAGCAGGTTGAGGAACAAGTCGCTGACAATGCCAACGATGAAGAAGACGAAGACCAGGAGAACACGGCTCCCCGTCCGCAGAACACGCGCACGATCGAGATCGAGCGTTTCCTGCCTGCGGGACAGATAGACGCGCGATATTTCGAGAAGCCATACTACATCGTGCCGCGAGAGGAGATCGGGCAGGAATCGTTTGCGGTGATCCGCGATGCGATGACCCGCGAGGACGTCATCGGACTTGCGCGCATCGTCCTGTCCTCGCGCGAGCGTCCATTTCTTTTGGAGCCAATGGGCCACGGCCTTCGCGGTGTAACGTTGCGCTTCGCGCACGAGGTACGCAGCGCGAACGATTACTTTGATGACATTCCGGAGATGAAGCTTCCACCCGAGATGATGAAGCTCGCGCAACACATCATATGGACCAAATCGGCGGAATTCGATTCGTCCATGCTGGAGGATCACTATCGAGACGCGCTCGTGCGCATTTTGCGAAAGAAGAAGTCGAAGGGTCGCGCCCATCATGCCGCGCCGGTCAAGCCCTCGCGCGAGAACGTCGTCAACCTCATGGAGGCACTTCGGCGCAGCATTGCCGCCGAGCACCCTGCCAAAGCAGCGCCCCGGCGCGGCCTGTCCAAATCTGCCGGGCCGAAGCGCCCGGCGCGGGCTCGCACCGTGCGTTAGAACGCTGTCGCGAGCCGCTGCTATGCCCGAATCTCAGCCGGCCACCACGAGCTCGATACCAAACATGCTCGGATCTCGCTATGCGGCCGATGCCGGCGGGGGAAGCGTTGCCGCAATGATGGCCGCCTTCGACTCCGGCCATGTCACATTTGGGTTGTGTTTCCGCGTACGCCGCGATCCTATGTACTCGTGAGGCGAGACGGGAAATCAATTTGGCCATCGGCGGTTTCCGAAAGGATCGGCTGCCTTCTCGGCGCGTTATTCGCCTTGACGGCGTGCGATCAAGCGACTGCGGGATCTGGCGGTAAAACTGTCATCAATCTTTCCTACGACTATGCACAAGTTCGGCTCCGGCCAACTTATGATCCGAATATTCGCGGCACACTCAAAACTCAGCTAGTGCTATCTGGTCAAAACCAAATCTCCATCAGGCATAGTAATATGGCAGGGAAGCACCGCGCTTCGTGGTCTTATGAAAGCCGGGCCGGTAGCGGCTGGAAGTTCGCCCGCCCGAACGAGCTTATCCGAATCACAGATTGGCCCCAGAGCACGAGTACGTCGACAGTCACGACCAACGGAACAAACGGCTGCACTTACCGTGTGGCCAATAAGCTCAAACCTGGATTTTCTGAATTCAAAACGCCCATGCTATCAAGACACGTGTTCGGCTATTACAAAGAGACCGCGGTGTCTAACCTGACCTGCAGCATTCACAATGAAGACTGACATCGTTTCGGGATGCTGCTGTGCACCGGGCTCAAGGTGTTCGGCCAAAGAGACTTCGAGGTGAAAGCGTACTTTGCGAACTGATTGGTAAGCCACCGTGACCCTTTTGAAATGTACATCGATCTGGGTCGGCCTGCTCGCGGCGTTAACGCTTGCCCAGACCTCCAAAGCTGACGCGGGTATCATTTTGATTACTGCTGAAGAGGCAAAACTTCCCGGGCCTACGCAGATGACGGCTAACCGAGCTATCACGCGCGGTCCCCGGATTGACGTCTCACATTTCGATAACGGTCAGGTGCATTCGCCACTTCGCTTCAAGCTAACGTTTCGGGCGTTTGGTGGAGCGACAATCGACGTCGACAGCTTGGCCGTGACCTACCTTCGTGCCTCAAACATCGACCTTACGGAACGGGTGAGACCATTCGTTCAGCGGACCGGGATAGACATCCCTGAAGCCGAAGTGCCGCCGGGTCAACACGCCATCCGTGTCGAGTTGAGGGACTCCGATGGCCGGCCGGCTGCTGTGAATCTTATGCTTTCGGTAGCTCCTAACTGAGGCAAGCGTTCTGCCTCATCTTCTACTTCGGGCCTGAATGTCATGGCCTATGATGCCAGGCGCACCAGGTGTTGCTACCAGCCCGAGACCGAGTAGGCACTCAGAAAGATTGTGACCCAAGGCTTGCATTCGGTTATGTTTTAGAAATTGCGCAAGCCGAGGGCCTTTAATGCGGTCCACACTGCTGCTTATTTCAAGCTTTTTGTTCTGCCTTTCCGCTGACCCGGCATTGGCTGAAAAGCGCGTTGCCCTAGTGATCGGCATCTCCAAATACAAGGAGGTTCCGCGGCTGAGTAACCCGGTCCGCGACGCCGAGGCGATGTCTTCGCTGTTCAGGAAGGCCGGCTTCAATGTGGTGGAGAGCCAACGCGACCTCGGCATCTCAGAGCTGCGCCGCGTCCTTCGCGAATTTGCCGACACTTCGCGCAGCGCAGATATTTCAGTCGTTTATTACGCGGGTCACGGCATTGAGGTCGATGGGACGAATTATCTGATTCCTGCTGACGCAAAACTATTGAGCGACTTTGATATCGAAGATGAAACCATTTCGCTCGATCGCGTTCTTAAGGCACTTGAGCCGGTCAAGCGCCTTAAGCTGGTCATATTGGACGCTTGCCGGGACAATCCCTTCGCGAAGACAATGAAGCGAAACATCGTTAGCCGCTCAATCGGACGCGGGCTCGCTCAGATCGAGCCTACGATGTCGGACACCCTGATCGCCTTCGCGGCGAAAGCCGGGGCAGTAGCCAGCGATGGCGACGGACAAAACAGTCCGTTCGCGACAGCGCTGGTCAAATACATCACCGAACCTGGGCTCGATCTCCGCCTTGCTTTCGGTCGGGTACGGGACGACGTACTGAGAAGCACTGCAAACCGACAGGAGCCTTTCGTTTACGGATCACTCGGTGGGCAGACCATGGCGCTTGTTCCACAGACAGCGACGACCGGGGATCCAGAACAGCAGGCGCGCATCGACTATGAACTGGCAGCTCAGGTCGGCACAAGGGAGGCTTGGGATTCGTTCCTCGCAAGTCACGCTACGGGGTTGTACGCGAATCTCGCGCGCGCGCAGAACGGCAAGTTAGCAGCGGCGCAGCAGACCCGCGCAAGGGCGGACGAAGCACGCCGGGACGCGGAGGAGCAAGCGGCTCAGAAGGCCGTCGACCTTCGCAAGCAGCTCGAAGAACAAAGTAATCGTCAGACAGCCGAGGCCAAGCAGAAGCTAACCGAACAATCGAAAAAGGAACTGGAGGAGACCCGGCGTCAACTGGCCGAACAGGCGAAGAAGGAACTGGACGACGCGAGACACCAGGTCGAACTTGCTCAACAGCAAGCGGAGGTCGCACGCAAGCAAGTCGAGGAAGCCAAACGCCTGGCTATTGCCGATGCCCAAATTCAAGTGGAGCAGGCCAAGCGCGCAGCGAAGGAGAATGCCGAGAAGCTTGCATCTGTATCGCCCAACCAGCCGGTTTTCCAACAACCCGTCCCGCCATCTCCGCAGATCGATGGATCCGATATCGCACGATTGCTTCAAGCTCACTTGAGGCGGGTGGGGTGCAATCCGGGCGCGGCGGATGGAAATTGGGATGACGGCTCGAAGAAGGCGCTTGAGCTTTTTAACAGAAACGCCCAAACCAAATTTGATATCAAGCTGGCGAGCCTGGATGCTCTTGATGCTGTCCGCGGCAAGACCGACCGCGTGTGTCCGCTAGTTTGTGCCAAAGGACAACGAGCGGAAGGTGATCGTTGTATTCAAACGGCTTGCGGCTTAGGCTTTTTTCTGAACTCCGGCGGATCATGCGAGAAAAGACCTGAACCCGCGCCAAAAGGACGCGCCGTGACGCAACGCGAACCGACGGCTCAACGCAGGGCGGCTCCGTCACCTAATGGAAAGTGTTTTGCGTTCAATGGAAAGACTTACTGCGAATAAAGCTGCATTCGTCTGAATGGAGAGACGCCAATGATAACGTTGGCTCGCCTCATAGCCCTCCATCTACTGTTGCTGACAACTCAGCAGGCTCATGCAGCGGGCCCGCCAGAGGCTCTCAAAGGAAAAACGATCGTCCTGGCGTGGACGGAAACAAGACAGCAACGGGTGGTGGGAGACCCGAATTTCCATACGATCAATGGTTGGCATGGTCTTAGCGCCTATGTCAGTACGGCCGGCCGGGTGTTTAGCCGCCGAACGATGTCGACGCGTGCAGGGTCGGCAGCCATCGAACACGCACCTCGCGATGGCGGCGGAGCCCATCCAACGCGCTCGGCGATGTTTGGTGGGCAAACCATGACACTCATCGGCGAAACCAAAGGCGGTGCCTACCGAACAGTCATCGAGTTCGATGCTAGCTTCGCAAGCTGCACCGCGCGAGTTGCTCTCGCCTTCCAACCAGGGAAGACGAGCATCTCCTTAAGCCCCATAATCCATAAATACATAGAGATCAAATCAGTGACGGCGAACGGTATGAGCTGTTCTGTCAAAAACGGGAACGTGCTGGGTGGCGCAACATAAACTCATATAGGGCGGAACGGACCAAGGCGGTTCGGCGGCAGCTCCACTCAACTTAGTTGCGGAGTGCTCGGCAAAAACTGTTACAGGGCTGGGCTGTGGTGTATTCAGCCATAAGGCAAACGAAGTTTCACTTAGCCACTGTTGATCGCACGATGCCGCGACGTAGCTGACATGATGTGAACGTAGTCCATCAGGGATCGTTATCATGCGTCCTGAAGAGTTCTTCGGCAACATCGCTGACGGCTCGAACGTCTGCAGCTTTGGGGTGGGACATTCATGTGGCGGCTCATTCGTGAGGGTACATCCCGTTGCATGATTGTCAAAACGGGTTTTACATTGGCCCCCATTGAGGGACGTTGGCCGGCAAACGGTCGCATCTCTTGAATTACCTTTTTACTCCTTTTTTGCAGCGGAACGATGAGCGTAGAGGTCGAATTAAAATTCCGGGCGGCAGCATGTGAGTTGCAGAAACTGATTCAGGGGCAAATACAGCGGGATGGGAAGCACGTAGAACATGAGCTGGTCTCGATCTACTTCGACACTCCGAAGCACAAACTGAGACGGCATGGCCTTTCACTCCGAGTCCGGCACATCGGTGACAAGCGCGTCCAAACGATCAAGAGTACTATCAATGGGCAATTTGGTCGTGGGGAGTGGGAATCTGAAATCGAAGGTGACACGCCCGATCTCGGAAAGGCGAGTGGCTCGCCACTCGAACGCCTGGCGTCAAGGAAATTTAGCAAGAAGCTGCGTCCGGTTTTCGAGACACGAGTCCACCGCACTTCTTTACCTGTTTGTTGCGAGAACAGCGACATTGAGCTGGTGGTTGACCGTGGGAAGATCGTCGCGGGCTCTCGCTCGAGTCCGATCGAAGAATTCGAACTGGAACTGAAGAAGGGCAAGCTCGAAAATTTATTCAGCTATGCAAAAGCGATTGAGAGGGAAACAAGCGCTGAATTGTATCTAAGATCGAAGTCCGAGCGGGGCTATGCGCTTGTGACGGGTGCGGGCGCCGTCCATGCGGAGCCGATTAAGCTGACAAAGGACATGGAGCCTAGCGACGCGTTCAGGACCATAGCCCATTCGACAGTTCGGCACTTTGCCGCGAATGCGGACGCTGTGCACAATTTTGACCCGGAAGGGATTCATCAAATGAGAGTGGGATTGCGCCGGTTGCGAGCGGCGATTTCGCTGTTCTCAGGCCTCGTGCCCGAACGCACCGAGGAGATTAAGAATGAGCTGAAATGGCTGACCAGCGAACTCGCACCGGCGCGAGAGATAGACGTGTTCAAGCAGAAGATCGGTCGCCGGGCACTGAAGGTCGTTCCGCTCGAAGGGACTAAGGCACTGGAAGAGGAGTTTGCTGCAAGAGGTAACGCAGCGATTGAGCACGCTAGGAATGCCGTCAGCTCGGAGCGGTACCGGACGCTCCTCATCACTTTGCTGCAATGGATCGAACTGAGCCAGGATGCTCCTGACCGTGGTGCACGTATCAAAACGGTAAAGTTCGCTCGGAAGGAACTGCACCGCCGCCTTAAGAAGGTGGGCAAGACCGGCCGCGCTCTAAAGAATCTTTCCGGGCGTGAAAGACACAAATTCAGGATCAAGATCAAAAAAGCCCGGTACGCCGTGGAGTTCTTCGAAAGCCTTTTCCCGGGCAAACACGATCGGAAGCAACTCACGCGGCTGTTCGATCATCTGAAAAACGTTCAGGACGCTCTAGGCTCACTCAACGACTTCATCGCGCACCAAAGGATGGCGGCCGATGTTGCGCTGAACGCTCCTGCCCAGAACCGTCGCGCCCGTGCTTTCGCTTCCGGCGTAGTCCTTGGGCGGGAGGATGTGGCCGTCAAACCGCTCGTCAAAACGGCGGCCAAGGAAGTGGCGGCTTTACGGCGCATCAATCTCTTTTGAGAACGGCATGATCACGGACGCACACCTGCAGCGCGTGAAGCGGCACGAACATACATCAAGGATGAGCGTCAGGAAACAGGAGCTCGGGATTGTCTCTCGATCCCAGCAGGCACCTCGCGTTCCAACGTGTGTGCAAGTCCAGCCATAACGTCCTCGGACCGTACTATTCCGTCGGCTTGGCGAAACGATCGTCGAGCGCGTATCCCGCGCCGCGCACGGTACGGATCGGATCAGCTTCGCGCCCAGCATTCAGCATCTTGCGCAAGCGCCCGATATGAACGTCCACGGTCCGCTCGTCGATGTAGACCTCCCTGCCCCACACAGCATCGAGCAACTGCTCGCGGCTGAATACACGGCCCGGATGCTCCAGGAAATATTGCAGCAGACGGTACTCGGTAGGCCCAAGATCGATGGGCTGGCCTGAGCGGACGACGCGGCGTTTCTCCCTGTCGAGTTCGAGCTCCCCATAAGTGAGCACATTGGCGAGCCGCTGGGGGCTGGCGCGGCGCAACAGGCCCTTTACCCGCGCCAGCAGTTCCGGCACCGAGAACGGCTTGACGATGTAATCGTCGGCGCCGGTCGCAAGACCCCTGACCCGCTCGCTTTCCTCACCTCGCGCGGTCAGCATGATGATCGGCAGCAGCTTCGTTTCGGGTCGCGCCCGCAAACGGCGGCAGAGTTCGAGGCCGGATAGTCCCGGCAACATCCAGTCGAGCACGATCAGGTCCGGCAAGCGCTCCTTCAGGCTGGTCTCGGCAACGTCGCCGCGCGCTACCGTTTCGACTTCGTAACCCTCGGCGTCGAGGTTGTAATGTAACAGGGTGGTCAGCGCCTCCTCGTCTTCCACCACCAGAATGCGCGCACTCATCTTCCTAAGCCCTCCGTCGCGTTTCGATGCGGTTTTCATGGCTCACAGGACATTGTCACCGGGTAGTGTGGTCGCAAAGCTCGTCAGGTCACCCTTCGGTCGCTTGTCGAGAATCTGCTGGCCTTCGATCATGTAGAACACGGTTTCCGCGATGTTGGTGGCGTGATCCCCGATCCGTTCGATGTTCTTGGCGCAGAACATCAGATGAATGCAGAAACTGATATGGCGCGGGTCCTCCAGCATATAGGTGAGGAGCTCGCGGAACAGCGAAGTACAGATGGCGTCGACTTCCTCATCACCCTTCCAGACTGCCATCGCGGCGGGTAAGTCGTGCGCCGCATAGGCGTCGAGCACTGATTTGACTTGCGACTGCACAAGGTCGGTCATGTGTTCGAGGCCGCGGATCAGCTTCAAGGGCTGGAAGTCACTCTCAAGCGCCACTACCCGCTTTCCCATGTTCTTCGCGAGGTCGCCGATCCGCTCCAAATCGGTTGCGACCCGCATGGCCGCGATGATTTCGCGCAGGTCCACCGCCATCGGCTGACGCCGGGCAATGGTCAGCACCGCGCGCTCTTCAATCACGCGCTGCAGTGCGTCGATCTCGGAGTCAGAGCCGACCACGCGCTGACCCAATACGACGTCCCGGCGGATCAGCGCATCCACGGACTCGACGATCATGCGCTCGGCAAGTCCGCCCATTTCCGCGACCAGCCTGGTCAACTCGTGCAGATCACCGTCGAACGCCTTAGCGGTATGCTCGGAACCCATGGTCGTTCTCCGTTAACCGAACCGGCCGGTAATGTAGTCCTGGGTGCGTCGATCGACCGGCGAGGTGAAAATCTTGTTGGTCTCGTCGAACTCAATGAGTTCGCCGAGGTACATGAAGGCGGTCCTGTCGGAGACACGCGCTGCCTGCTGCATATTGTGGGTGACGATCGCAATCGTGTAATCCTCCGCCAGCTCCTGGATCAATTCCTCGATCCTGGCCGTCGAGATCGGGTCCAGTGCGGAGCATGGCTCGTCGAACAGGATCACCTCCGGACGCACTGCCACCGTGCGCGCGATGCAAAGCCGCTGCTGCTGGCCGCCGGACAGGCTGAGTCCGCTCGCGTTGAGCTTGTCCTTGACCTCGTTCCAGAGTGCGCCGCCGCGCAGCGCCCGTTCGACCCGGCCATCCATCTCTGACTTCGGAATCTTCTCATAGAGCCGGATGCCGAACGCGATGTTCTCATAGATTGTCATCGGGAACGGCGTCGGCTTCTGGAACACCATGCCTACACGCGCGCGCAGCAGATTCAGATCAAGCTTGGGATCGAGGACATCGGTACGATCCAGCATCACCTCACCGGTGGCGCGCTGGCCCGGATAGAGGTCGTACATACGGTTGAAAATCCGCAACAAAGTCGACTTGCCGCAGCCGGATGGGCCAATGAAAGCCGTAACGCGGTTCACGCCGAGCGTCACGTTTACGTCTTTCAGCGCATGATGCTCGCCATAGTAAAAGTTCAGGCCTCGTGCGGTGACCTTGGCAGGCGGCTCTGGCATTTTGAGGTGGTGTACGGGTCCCCTCGCGCTGCTCAATGATACTGAAAGGTTGTTCATTTTGCGCTCCTCTCGGCGGCAAGAATGCGCGCGCCAATATTCAGGGCAAGCACGGTCAGGGTGATCAGCAGGGCGCCGCTCCATGCCAGTTGCTTCCAATATGCGTAAGGGCTCTGCACGAAATTGTTGATGGTCACCGGCAGGTTGGCCATGGTCTTGGTCAGATCGAGACTCAAGAACTGGTTGCTCAATGCCGTGAACAACAGCGGCGCGGTTTCGCCGGCTACCCTCGCGGTCGCCAGCAACACGCCGGTGATCAGTCCCGAACGCGCGGCGCGATACGCGATGCGCTTGATCACGAGCGAGCGTGGCAGGCCCAGCGACGATGCGGCCTCGCGCAGCGGATTGGGTACCAGCAGCAGCATGTCTTCGGTGGTGCGGACCACGACCGGGATGACGATCACGGCCAGCGCCAGTGCGCCGGCCAGCGCAGAGAATCGGCCCATCGGCACCACCACGGCGCCATAGATGAACAAACCGATGATGATCGATGGCGCGCTCAACAAGATATCGTTGATAAAGCGGATAACCACGGTGAGTCGATCATTCCTGCCGTATTCGGCAAGATATGTTCCGGCAAACAGCCCTAGCGGCGCGCCGATGCCGACGCCGATCGCGGTCATGATGATGGAGCCGATGATCGCATTCTGCAGGCCGCCTTCGGTCGAACCCGGCGGCGGGGTGTTCTGGGTAAAGATCTGCAGGTTGATGCCTGCCAACCCATTGTAAAACAGCGTGAACAGAATCAATGCCAGCCAACTGACGCCGAAGAGCGTCGCACTCAGGCACAGCAACTTGATGATCGCGTCCTTGCGGCGGCGAGCGCGATAAATTGGATTCATCTATTTCCCCGCCTTGTGGTCCAGACGCAACAGCATCAGTCGAGCCGCCCCAAGCACGAAGAAGGTCAGCGCGAACAACAGCAGACCGAGCAGGATCAGACCGGACTGATGCAGCCCGTCGCTTTCGGCGAACTCGCTCGCGATCGCCGCGGAAATGGTGGTGCCGGGCGAGAACACCGAACCGGTGATATGGAACGAATTGCCGATGATGAAAGTCACGGCCATCGTTTCACCGAGCGCGCGGCCCAGCGCCAGCATGATGCCGCCGATCACTCCAACGCGCGTATAGGGGATCACCACATTGCGAACGACCTCCCAGGTGGTGCAGCCAACGCCATAGGCGGCTTCCTTGAGCACCGGTGGCACGGTTTTGAACACGTCGACCGAGATCGCAGTAATGAAAGGGAGCACCATGATCGCCAGGATCAGCGCCGCGTTGAACAGGCTGAGGTAGGATGGGGGGCCGGCGAAGATCGTGCCCAACAACGGAACGCCGTCGAACAGCCTGATGGCCAAAGGCTGAAAGCTGTCCGCCAGAAACGGCCCGAGCACGAAGAAGCCCCACATCCCGTAAATGATGGAAGGAATGCCTGCGAGCAACTCCACCGCCATGCCGATCGGACGGCGCAGCAGCTGCGGGCATAGCTCGGTGAGGAAAATCGCAATGCCAAGACCAACCGGAATTGCAATCATCATCGCGATCACGGAGGTGACCAAGGTGCCATAGATCGGGCCGAGCGCACCGAGCACCGGAGGATCGGCTGAGGGCGCCCAGCGAGAGGTGAACAGGAATGACAACCCGTATTCCCTGATCGCCGGCCATGCTCCGACGATCAGGGAAATGATGATGCCGCCCAAAACAAACAGCACCGAGATCGCACAGGCCCGGGTAGCCCAGTAGAATGTGACGTCACCAAGCTTGAAAGCGTTGAGGGCTCTTGCACGGTCGTAAGGTCCGGCTGCTTCCATTCCCTCGCTCTGCACGGCCATTTCTGCCACGCCAATCCCCACTTGCTTGCCTGCACTCGCCAACTCGACAGAAGTGCCCCGGGGGGGAGACCACAGCCCTGCCCCGGGGCTTGCGCTCAGCTCTTGATATCGGCCGACCACGTCTTCTCGATCAGCTTGACCACGGCGTCAGGCATTGGAATGTAATCCAGTTCCTCGGCAATCCGGTCGCCCTTCTCGAAAGCCCATTTGAAGAACTTGATGGCCTCCGCCGACGCTGCTTTGTCCACCGGCGCCTTGTGCATCAGGATGAAGGTCGCCCCCGTAATCGGCCAGGACGTCTCGCCCGGCTGGTCCGTCAGGATCACGTAGTAGCCCGGCGATTTCGCCCACTCGGCGTTCGCAGCCGCCGCCTGAAAGCTTTGGACCGTCGGCTGAACCGCCTTGCCCGCTTTATTGACAACGCCGGCATAGGTCAGCTTGGTCTGTTTGGCATAGGCGTACTCGACGTAACCGATCGAGTTTCTGGTCTGCCCGACGTTGCCGGCGACGCCTTCGTTACCTTTGGCGCCAACACCCGTCGGCCATTCGACTGCAGTGCCAGCTCCTACTTTGGACTTCCATTCCGCATTCACCTTCGAGAGATAATCTGTCCAGACAAATGTCGTTCCCGAACCATCTGAGCGGCGGACCACCGTGATCGCCTCGCCTGGCAGCTTCAGCTTGGGATTGAGCTTCGTGATCGCCGGATCATCCCACTTTTTGATCTTGCCAAGATAGATGTCGCCCAGGACTTCGCCGGAAAAAATCAGTTCACCTGGCTTGATGCCCTCGAGGTTCACCACGGGCACAAGCGCGCCGATGGCTTGCGGCCATTGCAACAGCCCATCCTTTTCGAGCTGTTCGGCTTTCAGCGGCATGTCCGAGGCGCCGAAAGTGACGGTCTTCGCCTGAATTTGCTTGATGCCGGCGCCGGAGCCGATCGACTGGTAGTTCAGACCGTTTCCGGTTTCCTTCTTGTAGGCGTCGGCCCACTTCGAATAAAGCGGGAACGGGAAAGTCGCGCCCGCCCCGGTTATGTCGACCGCCAGCGCGGATGTCGAAGCCGCGACGATGCCGGCAGCAAGGATAGATTTGATGAACTGCACTGGTCTTCTCCATTGAAAGCGGGATGCTCAAATCGCTGGATAGCCCCCGAGCGGGCCTCTATAGAGGTCCGGCATGCATCTGATATTGCGGTTACATGACAGTCATGTGACGACGACGCCGTCAGCTCTCGCGTCGGCGTTCGGTTCGGGCTGGCTCGTTGCAGACAATGGCGGCGGCTGAAGTTCCAAGCGGCTCAGGTGGTTACCGACACTGTTGCGGGCCTTTCACCGGTTTGCGCCCTGACCGGGGTATCGCGAGGGCATTCAGCGGTTGCGAGACGCGCCCCGAAAAACGTTTGGATGGGTGCAAGGTGCCGCGTTAGTATGAGGCGCTAGGCTACCAAGAACCATAACCACAATGTCAACTTTGGGAGGAACTGCGAGGCGCAACGCATTCGTGTTGTGCTGTTCTGTTGCCCTTTTGGGCACGGCTGGAACGGCAAGCGCTCAAGACTGGACCAAGTCGAAATGGGGACCGAACGACGAGATCGGTGCTGCCAACTACATGACGCCAGAACTCGTCCTGAAAGCGGCGGGATTGATCAAGACCGGCAAGACCTATGCGCTGGGCATTCCCGTCGACTCCAAGACGCCGGCCTATCCGCCGCGCGGATTTAAGATCACGGTTGTGCAGCCAGGCCAGGCCGGCAGCCCCGGACTGGGACCATCCAAGACCACCTACAATGACGATATTATCGAGGGCTGGGTTGGTGTCGGCAGCCAGATCGATGGTCTCGGCCATATCGGCGTCGAGCACGTCTACTACAACGGCAACAAGCTGCTGGAATTTGCCGATCCGACCGGCCTGAAAAAGCTCGGGATCGAAAAAGTCCCTCCGATGGTGACTCGCGGAGTGCTGCTCGACATGGCCGCCCATTACGGCACCGACATCGTCAAGGAAGGGACGGCCTTCAACGTGAAGGAGATTGAGGAGGTCGCCAAGAAGCAGGGCGTCGAAATCCGCCAAGGCGATGTCGTGATCTTCCATACCGGCTGGCTCAGCCTGATCGGCAAGGATGACAAGCGTTACAATGGCGGTGAACCCGGTCTTGGCGTCGAAGGCGCGAAGTACCTCACCAGCAAGGGCGTGGTCGCTGTCGGGGCTGACACTTGGGCCGTCGAAGTGATCCCGTTCGAATCCAAAAACGTGTTCGAGGTCCACCAGATTCTGTTGCCGATGAACGGGACCTACATTCTGGAGAACATGGACACGTCCGAACTGGCCAAGGACAAGGCCTACGAGTTCCTGTTTGTCCTAGGCCAGCCGCGTTTTCGCGGTGGCGTGCAAAGCATGATCAATCCCGTGGCGATCCGCTGATAGCTGCTTGATATGGCGTGGCCTTCATTTTCGGACGCCACGCCAGCTTCGCGGCGGTCCAAACTATAAGGAGCGGGGTTCGAAAGCGGGCAAGCTCCCACTGGGCACGATGCGTGAAATCGGCCGACTTGGCGGCCACACGAACTCGTATTCGAAGGCGAGTTGGTGGACACGTTTGATCTCTCGGCGCTTAGCCGCGGAAGCGCTCGGGACCGGAATTCTGGTCACCACCGTGGTTGGTTCCGGCATCATGGCCGAGGCTCTAACCAAAGATGTCGCGCTCGCTCTTCTCTGCAACACCTTGCCGACAGGCGCAATCCTCGTCGTGCTGATCACGGTTCTGGGGCCCATCTTGGGAGCCCACTTCAATCCGGCCGTGACACCCGTGTGTTCACCGGCAAGCGCGAGCTGCCGCCCCAGGAAGCTCTGCTGTACGTGATCGCACAGTGTTTCGGGTGGCATAATCGTTACCATGGTTGCGCATTTCATGTTTATGGCGCCTCTGGTGGATTTCTCGATGAAGGCGCGAACTGGCGGCGCGCAATGGTTTGCTGAGTTCGTGGCCGCTTTCGGCCTGGTCACAACAATCCTCGCCGGTATCCGTTTTCAGCGGGGCGCTGTGCCGTGGCCGGTGGACTCTACATCACGGCCGCCTATTGGTTCACGGCGTCGACTTCGTTTGCCAATCCAGCTGTTGCGATTGCGCGCTCTCTGACGAACACGTTTGCCGGAATACGCCCCCTCGACCTTCCCGGCTTTGTCTAGGAATGCTCTTGGTGAACTGGCTGCTGGGTAAGTCCGAAGTGCGTGGCCCGGTCAAGATCGCGGAGAGCTCACCGTAAACCGGGCGAGCGCGAGGGGCGTTGCTAAAGGATGAACGCCGAACGATGCTCGCTGCCAGGACCCATCCCAAGCCGATCCATAGCAAGGATTCGCTGTCAGATGCGCATGCGATTTCGGCGCGCTCATTTGGTTCCCGGCGCATGAACTCAACCATCGTGGACCTACTCCGCCGTCCAGCCGCCGTCCATCGTTAGGTTGGCACCGGTAATCTGCGCAGCGTCCGTGCTACAGAGGAAGAGCGCGAGCGACGATACCTGTTCGACCGTAACGAATTCCTTTGTCGGCTGAGCCGCGAGCAGGACATCGTTGATCACCTGATCCTTGCTCATGTTGCGCGCCGCCATGGTGTTCGGGATCTGCTTTTCCACCAGCGGCGTCCAGACGTAGCCAGGGCTGATGCAGTTGCAGGTAATCTTTGATTTCGCGAGCTCGAGCGCCACGGTCTTGGTGGATCGCCTTCACCCCGAACTCATTCTCGATCGCAGATCGTTCCTTGGCGATGTCGGCCGGCGCGCCTAAGCCATTGAGCAAAATGTCGGCTCCTGCGCCTGCAAATGCACGCGCACAGGCGAGACCTATGCCGCTTGTCGAGCCGGTTACAACTGCCGTTCTACCTTTCAGAATAGCCATTTCGTTTTCCTATGCTGGTTTTTAGCAGGCGGATCTAAAGTCTCTTTAGGAGACCAAAGTCATTTCAGTAGCCCGGACCGGGCGTCGGATTGGTTGTTGCAGATAGTCGTGCACGACTTTGCCGAGCCCCAGCGTGAGGTCAGCGACGATGTGGATCGCGGACACGATCTCGAGTACCGGCAGCTCGGCGACGGGTGCCAAAGCGTGCGGCGAGAGATCAAGCGCCGCGGGACCCGTCCACGCGCCTCTGATCCTGAGATCCTCGAGATGGTATTCGACCAGCTCGCAAATCCGCGGCGTGCCGTCGACATGCGGAATAAGCTTGAGGAGGAAGTTTGGAGCCGCAAGCGAAGTTTTGACTTGCGACAAATCAGCTTCGCGATGCTTGTAGCCCATCGTGCCGGTGGCGACGCGAAGCGGCCCATAATCTAGCGTTCCGACAAGCGTATCGATCTCGGTACGCAGCGTCGGCTCTGCCAGTTTCTTCGGAAAGCCCCAGAGTTCACGGCCGCCGGCGATCGGCCCCTCGTCGTTCAGGAACATACAGTGGGTGTAACTGCCCCTCCGGCCACGGAAGGAGACCGGAATCACCTGACCGCTCTCGGTGTAATCACCGAAACCGTTTGAATCCGGCATGCGGATGAATTCGTATTTGACCAGCGCTTCGCGCGCGTCGAGTTCGAGCGGCTCGGGCACGACGGCGCGCAGCTTCGCCGGATCGGTGCGATATGTAATAATGAGATATTCGCGATTGACGAACCGGTAGGGTCCCGGAGGGTAGGCAGGGCTTGTCAGCGGCATCGCAAATGCCCGCTCCAATAATTCCTTCTCTCGCATTTTCAGATCCTTTTGTGCTTAGAATTGACTTTCTTCACTCGCGACCGTCGCGTTCGAGATCGAACGTGAAGACCCCGTCCAGGCTTGTCGGGCGAGCAAGAACGTCGGGATGGCGGAGCGTACGGACGGCATCGTGATATCCAGCGCGCCAGTGGTCTTGCATGGATAGTCGGGAAAACTCGTAATCCTTCGAGTGACCTTCGTAATTCCGAGCCCGGTAGATCAGTTGGATGATGTTGTGGACCTTGTCGCTTGCCACCGACTTCAGGATCCTCAAATCGTCGTTCTCCTCAAAATCGGCAGGCAACCTGCGCAACAACGCATCGAGTGCACGCTGTACCCGGTGCACGTTCTTGAACTGGCCAGTGCTCGCTCGCGTCCGGCTCGAGAACTGAATTTCCTTCTGACGGGTTGTGACTTCCGCCATATTGCGCGGAAGCGCGCCTTGCGCGCTCCACAGGTCAACCTGGAAAGCGAGCGTATCCTTGCGACGGGGGTCGCTCTCAATTACCCACTGCAATGGCGTGTTCGATACCAGCCCGCCGTCCCAGTAGTGCTCGCCATCGATCTCGACGGCTGGAAAGCCAGGCGGCAGCGCCCCGCTCGCCATGACATGCTCCGGGGCTATCTTGTGATTGGTGGTATCGAAATAGACGAAGTTGCCGGTCCTCACATTGACCGCGCCCGCGCTGAATCGGGTCATCCCGGCGTTGAGCCGATCAAAGTCCACCAGGCGCTCCAGCGTGTCCTTGAGTTGCTTGGTATCGTAGAAGCTGGTCGATGCCAGCGTGCCGCCCGGTTGAAACCACGGCGTCAGCGGTCGCGCAGAGAAGAATCCCTCGGCGCCGAATGCCGCGGCTAGATTGGCGCTCATTTGATTGAGCAGATTGCGTGTGTCGTCGCTTTGGGCGAGATCGATGAATGGATTGCCCGACCAATGCCAGGGCGCGCTCGAAGTCACCTCGTCCAGAACTCGCGCAGCCGATCGACCCGGGAATTCGGCGGGTTGCCCGCAATGATCGCGGCATTGATCGCACCGATCGAGATGCCGGCGATCCAGTCGGGATGAATATCCGCTTCCGCCAACGCCTCGTAGACGCCCCCTTGATATGCCCCCAGCGCACCGCCGCCCTGCAAAAGTAAGGCGACGCACTCGAACGGGAGCCGTCGGTCTGGGGTCGTAAGTTGTAGCCGCGGTTGAAAATTCATTGCATTGCCCTTTGCTTGAGGAGTTCAGACCATTCTCAGGATTGTCGATCTCACGCTGCACGAGCGTTCTGCTCGCAGAAAAAGATCATTGACATTCCGTGGTGGATAACTAAACTAAACCGTATAGTTTTGATAAACCATGAACCAGCAAACGAGTCAAGCAGAACCACTCAGCCCCCCGTTCAGCTTTTTGTGAGCGTCCGCAAATTCAAAATCAGGATCCTTACGCAGCAGGAGCGCAGCCACCCGCAAGGAGATCACGAGATGGATATGTTCTACATTCCTGCCATTGCATCATTTTCAGGATCCGCATCCGGAACGCTGGCTTCGATTGTCACCGGCTGGGTGACCCAGCGTCGCAAGGACCGCATCCGTCACACGCTACGGGCCACATCCCAGCGCGAAGAACTCTACAGAAGCTTCATCGAAGAAGCATCGCGGCTGTACGCCGATGCGCTTGTGAACGACAAGTCGGAGGTGTCGAAGCTCGTCGACCTGTACGCTCTCATCGCCCGAATGAAAATCCTGTCGAGCGATAGGGTTATCGAAGCCGCCGAGAAGGCGGGGCGGTTGATCCTTGAAACCTATCTTTCGCCAAACAGGACGTTCGTCGATCTGCCCGAGTTGATCAACGAGATGGATCCGTTGCGCGATTTCAGCGAGGCTTGCCGCCGCGAGTTGCAGTCGGCCGACAGGCGCTGAGGCTCCCTGATCATGCCAGTGCTCCAGTATTTCAGGTGGGTGGGAAGCGTTCTTCTCGTGGCGCTTTTTGCAGTGAACTGGTGCTACACCACCCCGATTGCACAGGCGTCGCGCTTTGACGTTCCGCTTAATCAGAAAATCAAAATCCGGATCCATACGGATCATAAATGGCCCGAACGCGTGGAGTTCGACATGACCCGTTCGAGGTTGGCACATGAAGCAACCGTCGACCCGGAAATAACAATAGCTGCAAGCGATACTTTTGCCTGGAGCGCCGAGCTTGCAGTGCGTTCGCCCAAGTGAACTGTATGCCCTCAGACCCGGCTCATGGCCGCTCTGCTCAGCCCGGAGTGAGCGGGACCCTTCATCGATCGCCAAAGCCTGCTAAGAAATGGCTCGTCGATGCGCAAGGGCATTATTTTGCCCAATCCGCTTCGCAGGCTGCAAGGAAGAAACTCACGCGTTCACGCACGAAAGCCGGCAACTCGCTTCGCAGATTTTTCGCGCCCTCACCCATCAGAGCCCGCATCAGCATCGGCAGCAGGACAAGGTCCATAAAAATCTGCGCAGTGTTTAGGGTGCGTTTGGGGCCGAAGGGTCCCTTGGCGCCGCGCGAACGCGCTTGGGTTGCTTCGTTCAGAATATGGGAAACAGCAGCCGCTGCCTGATCTCGCCCGGCCTCATGGACATGACGGCTCAGGGCCGGGAATCTGTCGGCCTCGGCAATTGTAGCGCGTGTGATGCCGAGCGTCTCCTGGATGAAGCGTTCCACGAGCTCGACCCCCAAACTCGCGAGCTTGTCCTGCGCCGTGCGCCCCTTGGGTTCGAAGCCTTCAAAATTCGTCAATCCATCGACGACGCGGGCCACAACCGCCTCGAACAGTGCCTCCTTCCCCGGAAAGTGAGCATAGATCGTCGGCTTGCTTGCCGGCGCCATGTGCGCGATCTCATCGACACTCGCGCTTTGATAGCCTCTTTCGAGGAACACTTTCTGAGCCGCATCGAGAATGCGCGCCTTGACGTCGCCCGCCAGATCTTTGGGCGGTCTGCCGACGGGCGCCGCTTGAGGTCGTTTCAAATTTTTGTGCTTGCTCGCCATCAATTTCACCTCTGAGATCACGATCGTGCGAGCGCGCAAGCTCGCTGCGAATGCAATGCTTGACACGTCGTCAATCGGGGTGCAAGTAAAATAAACTGTACGGTATAGTTTATAATCAATGAGGAGAACACTGCTGTGCCCAACTCCACCTGCCATCCGCTCGCTATTGGTCAACTAACGCTACTTGACGAGCTCAACCATCGCATCAAGACCGAGCTTGCCTCGATGATCAATCTTGTTTCCTTCAAAGCGGTCTGGACAGACAACGTCGATGCCAAGGAAGAGCTGAGCAAGGTCGTCGATCTGCTTCAGCAGCATGTTGAGCTCCACAGCCTATTGACCATGCCGGATCGCGACGCGCTCGTTGACGCAAGCGAACACCTTCGCAAGCTTGGATCTGCCATGAGCCGCTCCAAGCTGGACCGCATGAACATCCACCTTGTGTTGTCCGTTGACACGTTGCCGCTGGAATCCGAGCGGTGCTGGCACCTGGCGCTGGTCGTCTACGAGCTGGTGGCAAATGCGGTCCGCCATGCCTGCTTTGATGGCCAGGACGGTGAGATCAAGATTAAGCTCAGGCGTGCCGGGTCCTGGGTGAACTGCCGGGTGACAGACAACGGATCTGGACTGGGAGGGATCAAGCCCGGTCGCGGCCTGCGGATCGTCGGCGATCTGACAAGAAGCTTGGGCGGCCAAATGGATCACACCTTCAGTACCACATCGACCTCGTTGGCCTTTGACTTCCCACTGACCCAGCGCGAGCAGCACGCCAATCGCGTGATTGTCGCTCGTCGTTCCAGAACCGGCCGTCGCCTCTCGCTCCCTTCGCCAGTCGCGGACGAGCGGGCAAGTCCGATCGCTGTTCAGCAGTAAATCTAGACGAACGCCAATCCAGGGCCAATTCCAGGCTTGACGACCTTATAAATAAACTATACGGTTTAGTTTAGACGAATTAACAGGAGATCCACCGTGCACCGCTCCATACACCGTCCGCCCGCGTCGGCTATGCCGAGGCCCCTGCGTGCCGCGCTCGCGGTGGCGCTGTTGGTGACGCCACTTGCTGCCTGCAATGACGGCTGTCGCCTCTGGCGAGGGGGCCGTTCTGGTACACACCGAGCTCGTTCAGCCGCGGAACCGACAGACTCCCCTCACCTTGACAGGCGAGGTCGCGGCGCGTTTCCGCGCCGACCTCTCCTTCCGTGTGAACGGTCGCGTGCTCGAGCGCTTGGTAGATGTAGGCGCCCACGTTCATGCCGGTGACTTACTGGCCCGGGTCGATCCAGCCGAGCAGCAGGCTGATTTTGCCGCAGCCACCGCGGCGGTAGCTGCGGCGGAGGCTCAGTTACGCGTGGCGCAAGCGACCTTTGACCGGCAGAGCTATCTCCGCTTAAGCGGCTTCACAACCCGCACTGCCCTCGATCAATCGCAGGAGCAGTTACGAACAGCTCAAAGCACGCTTGAATGGGCGAAAGCAGAGTTGGGAAAAGCGAGCGAGGCGCTCGGCGATACCGAACTTCGCGCCCGCGCCGACGGTGTGATTACCTCCCGGAAGCTCGAAATCGGGCAAGTCGTCCAGGCGGCCCAACCGGTGTTCTCGCTGGCGCAAGACGGCGAACGGGATGCAGTCTTCGATGTCCCTGAATCGATGTTCTTCGGCGATGTGGAGCACGATCGCGTGTTGCTGGCCCTCGTCTCGGACCCCGTCGTGACCGCAACAGGGTACGTCAGGGAGATATCGCCTGCCGTTGATCCCAAGAGCTCCACGGTTCGCGTCAAAGTAGCGATCCAAACTCCACCTGCCGCGATGACGCTTGGCGGCGCCATCACTGGCACTGTCCAGACCAAACTAGCAACCGAGATCACCGTGCCGTGGACCGCGCTAACGGCAGCAGGATCAAAGACGGCAGTGTGGATCGTCGACCCCAACACGAAGGCAGCGTCGCTGAAGCCGGTGACCGTTGGGGCATACGAAGCCGGAGCGGTGATGATCAAGCAAGGGCTTGAGCCCGGCGACCGCGTCGTAATCGACGGCGGCAAGCTGCTGAGCTCTGGTCAACCTGTGACATATGGTGAGGATCAATCATGAAAATGCGATTTATGGTCGCTGTAGCCAGCGTGATTTCGGCATTAGCGCTGGCCGGATGCGAGCAGGATGTAAAGGCCCCCAACCCTGCCCGGCCTGTGCTCTCGGTTGTCCTTCAACCGGCCGCATCCGCCAGCACGGCGGCCGTTGGAACCATCCAACCCCGTTATGAGACGAACCTCGGATTCCGGTTGATGGGACGCCTCACCGCGCGTCCAGTCGAGGTCGGAGATCTGGTTGCCGAGGGTCAAACGATTGCGGCAATCGATCCCACCGCCGTTGAGCTCGCGGTGCGGTCAGCGAAAGCGGACCTGTTTAAGTCCGAGGCCCTCCTCGAAAACGCAATTGGGACCGAGGAGCGGAAACGAATCCTGTTACGGACGGAAGCTACTACAAAACAGACGCTGGACGACGCTGAGCAGGTGCGCGCGGGTACACAAGCGTCCACCGCTCGCGCCCGTGCCAACCTCGCAAAGGCTAACGAACAGCTGGGTTATACCCAGGTCAAGGCCGATTTCTCAGGCGTGGTCACGGCCGTGAACGCCGAGGTAGGACAAGTTGTATCGCCGGGTCAAAGCATCGTGACCCTGGCCAGACTGGAGGACCGCGAGGCTGTGGTCGATATCGGCGCGGATTTCCCCGTGCCCTTAACTGTCGGCCTGCCCTTCATCGTCAGCCTGCAGCTGCTTCCAGCCGTTGAAGTCCAAGCTCGACTTCGAGAAATCTCGCCGCAAGCCGATCAGCTGACCCGCATGCGCCGCGTACGCATCGCCTTGAATAATCCGCCTGACAGTATGCGGCTCGGAAGCACCATCACGGCAAAGCCGAGCAATATTCACAGCTCAGCTCTCCGAGTGCCCGCATCTGCCGTCCTCAAACAAGGCACCGAGAGTTTCCTCTGGGTGATCGACCCTCCCAACAGCACGGTTTCGCTGCAAAAAGTCGACGTTTCCGAGGACGAAGGAGGCATCCGCGTCACAAGCGGTGTCTCCATCGGGACGCGCATTGTGACTGCCGGAATCCACAGCCTCAAACAAGGACAGCAAGTCCGCATCGAACAGGACGCCACGCCATGAAAACGTTCAACCTTTCCGACTGGGCCCTCGCGCATCGTTCGCTCGTCTGGTATTTCATGATCGCCTTCATGGTGGCGGGTCTGTTTGCATACCTGCAGCTCGGGCGCCAGGAAGATCCTGATTTTACCATTAAGACCATGGTGATCGGGGCGCAGTGGCCGGGCGCTTCTGCCGAGGAAATGACGCGCCAGGTTACCGACAGGATCGAGAAGAAGCTCGAAGAGCTGGAGTCGCTCGACTACACCAAGAGCGTCACTGTTGCCGGCCAGACAACCGTCTTCGTCTATTTGCGCGACACGACAAAAGCTGCCGAGGTCTCGCCGACCTGGGCGCGCGTGCGCAACATGATCGCCGACATTAAGGGGGATTTTCCGCAAGGTGTGATCGGGCCGGGCTTCAACGACCGCTTCGGTGACGTGTTCGGCAACATCTACGCGTTCACCAGCGACGGTCTGACGCAGCGTCAATTGCGGGATCGCGTCGAAGACATTCGTGCAAAAGTCCTGACTGTCCCGAATGTCGGCAAAGTCGATATCATTGGCGCGCAGGATGAGAAGATTTTCCTGGAATTTTCGACCCGAAAGATCGCGGCACTCGGACTTGACACACGCTCCATCGTCTCCTCACTGCAAGCGCAAAACGCCGTCGCAGCCTCGGGCGTATTCCAGGAGGGACCTGAGCGCATCAGCGTACGGGTGAACGGTCAATTCGCATCTGAGGAAAGCCTCAAAGCAATCAATCTCAGGGTCAACGATCGGTTCTTCCCCCTGGCGGACGTGGCGACCATCACCCGCGGCTACGCCGATCCTCCGACAACGCTGTTTCGATACAACGGCGAGCCCGCCATCGCACTCGCAATCGGAATGAAGTCGGGCGGGAACTTGCTGATGTTCGGCGAGGCGCTGAAAGAGGAAATGTCAAAGATCCAGGGCGAGCAGCCGATCGGCCTGGGAATTCATCTCGTGGCCGACCAGCCGGTGGTTGTCGAGCACGCTGTGTCCGGCTTCACGGAGGCTCTGTTCGAAGCGGTGGTGATCGTGCTCGGGATCAGCTTCTTGAGCCTCGGGCTTCGCGCTGGCCTTGTCGTTGCCATCGCTATTCCCCTAGTTCTGGCGATCACATTTGTCGTCATGGCCTATGCCGGAATCTCCCTGCAGCGAATCTCGCTCGGCGCGCTGATCATCGCGCTCGGTCTCCTAGTCGACGACGCTATGATTGCGGTTGAGATGATGGTGGCGCGATTGGAACTCGGCGATCGGCTAGAGAAGGCCGCCACACACGTTTACACGTCTACAGCCTTTCCGATGCTGACGGGAACGCTGGTCACCGTCGCGGGCTTCATCCCGATCGGCCTCAACACCAGCAACGCCGGTGAATTCACCTATACTTTGTTTGTGGTCATTGCTGTCTCGTTGATCGTGTCTTGGATTGTGGCAGTCCTGTTCACGCCCTTACTTGGCGTCACGATCCTTCGGGCCAAGATCAAAAATCATCATGACTCCAAAGGCTGGCTCGCGCGGACGTTCGCCCGTTTGCTTCTTGTATGCATGCGTCATCGCTGGATCACGGTCGGGGTGACGGTCGCGACCTTCGCGGTCGCTCTGTTCGGCATGAACTTCGTGCAGCAGCAGTTCTTTCCGTCATCCGACCGTGCTGAACTCGTTATCGACTGGAACCTGCCTCAGAACGCCTCCATCAGCGAGACTAACGCGCAGATCGCCCGGTTTGAGCGTGAACAGCTGCAGGGCAATCCCGCTGTCGATCAATGGTCGGCTTATGTGGGAACCGGCGCTCCGCGATTTGTGCTCTCGTTCGACTTGCAGACGGCGAACGCGTGGTTCGGCCAGATGATCGTCGTTACAAAGGGGGGCATCGCCGCGCGAGATAACGTCAAGGCGCAATTCGAAGCCTATCTGAAAAAGACTTTTCCGGGCACGGACACGTTTGTCAAACTGCTCGAGGTAGGACCGCCGGTTGGGCGTCCGGTGCAGTATCGGCTGAGCGGGCCCGACATTGCCAAAGTGAGAGAACTTTCTCAGGACCTCGCCGGCGTCGTGCGCACCAATCCGCACCTCGATCATGTCGTGTTCGACTGGATGGAGCCTGCGCGCGTCGTCAAGGTCGATGTACTACAGGACAAGGCGCGCCAACTTGGGGTGAGCTCGGAGGACATTGCCACAACACTGAACAGCGTCCTCACCGGGTCCTCGATCACGCAGGTGCGCGACAGCATTTACCTGGTCAGTGTGACGGGCCGGGCGACCGCACCGGAGCGCGCATCCATCGATACGCTGCGCGACCTGCAGCTGATCGGCTTGGGCGGTCAATCGGTGCCGCTCGGAGCCGTGGCTACGCTGCGCTACGAAATCGAGCAGCCAACAATCTGGCGGCGCTCTCGGATTCCCACGATAACGCTTAAGGCAAGCATGCTCGACAGCACGCAGCCGAAGACTGCGGTCGATCAACTCGCGCCGAAGGTGAACGAGTTCTCAAAACGCCTGCCCGCAGGTTACTCGGTCACAGTCGGAGGCTCGATTGAGGAAAGCGCGAAGAGCCAGGCTCCGATCGCAGCCATCGTTCCGCTCATGCTTTTCATCATGGCGACGATCCTGATGATCCAGCTGCAAAGCTTTCATCGGCTGTTTCTGGTATTCGCGGTAGCGCCGCTTGCTTTGATCGGCGTCGTCCTGGCCCTGCTGCCAAGCGGAGCGCCGCTTGGCTTCGTTGCTATCCTTGGTGTGCTGGCGCTGATCGGCATCCTGATCCGCAACTCGGTCATCCTCATCGTGCAGATCGAAGATCTGAGGAAAGCGGGTCGACCGGCATGGGATGCGGTCGTGGAAGCGACTGAACATCGCATGCGGCCGATCATGCTGACGGCAGCCGCCGCAAGTCTCGCGCTCATCCCGATCGCGCGTGAGATTTTCTGGGGGCCCATGGCCTACGCGATGATGGGCGGCATCATCGTTGGCACGGTGTTGACGCTCTTGTTCCTGCCGGCGCTGTACGTGGCCTGGTTCCGGATCAAGGAGCCGGAACCCGCCACAGCGAACAATAACGAGAATCCGCTTGCTCCCGTGTTGCAGGCAGATCATTCGGCCGAAGCGCCGGCCAATCGCGAACTGGAAAATGCATAGGAGCTAATTGTGAAAGAAGTTCTGAGCGTCTTCTTGTTCGGGATCGGAGCGCTGTGCTTTGTGGTGTTCTTTGCCAATCTCAGGCCGGACTGCCTCGCTGCAGCTGCTGGTCCGAACAAGCCTACCCACTGCAGTACGAAAGCGTCGGCTACGTTCGGGTGCAGATCGCTCGTCGTTGCCGCAGCGTTATGGCCTCCCTTCGAGCACCGATAAACTCATCATCCAATTTCAACCTAGGAGAACTATCATGACGAAGCATTCGATTCTGATCGCCGCAACAACCTGTTTCATGGCTTGTGCCCCCGCAGCACAGGCGCGCTCGGCATATGATGGGTCCTGGGACCTGCTTTTCGTCACGCAAAGAGGAGCTTGCGATTCCAGTTACAACTTTACTGTCAACGTTACCAACGGAATTGTCACGCATCCCAACCTTGTGAGGTTTCGAGGTCGTGTCGCAAAGTCTGGTTCGGTTCGCGCTTCAGTGACGGTCCAGGACAAATATGCCGCAGGTGCCGGCAGACTGGGTGCCAGCTCCGGCCGTGGCACCTGGAGCGGCCACGCAGGAAGTTCACAATGCTTTGGGTATTGGACCGCGCATCGGCATTGAGAGCGTCAGAGCAGGCTTGCTCGCACGGTGCGATCGCCGCGGCATCGCCGCTTCCCAGCCGGGCCGCTCGTTTATTGATCGGGGCATTTTCTATCGCAAGCCGATCGGCAAGCGCGCTCAAGAAAGCGCCAGACGTCGCCGCCCATCTCGCCGGGGCCCGCGTGCGCACCTGCGCCGGATGGAGGCCGCGCAAGTCGAGTTCAACAGCAAGCCAATATGGTCGGCAAGACGGCCTCAGGAGCGCCGTCCCGCCTAGCGGCCCTGCCCGGCAAGTCACGCCCCATAACCCGCGCCATACGGCTGCAACCTGCTGATGCGGCGCGGCGTGGCGATCTAGGAGGCAGCCCGGTTCTGGCCATCTCGCCCGAGCTCCTGCCTATGGTCACCATCTTCCCATTCCCCGGAGGGGCGGCAGCGGCAATCGGCCAAAAGCCGGTACGTTTCTGGTGTTGAATCTGGTGTTGACTCGGAAACCCGCGCCGATCAGAACAAAAAGTCGAATGATTTCTGGTCGGAGTGGCAGGATTCGAACCTGCGACCCCTGCGTCCCGAACGCAGTGCTCTACCGGGCTGAGCCACACTCCGACAAGAACGCGGCTTATAGCCTTGGGTTTCGCACACCGCAAGAAGCCGATCGAGGACTCTGGACGATATGGATGTGGGCCTGAAAACGTCGATTCTGCCCGCAACCGACGCCACCGCGGGCACCGCGGCTCGCTGCCTTGCCGGAGGTGGCTTGGTCGCGTTCCCGACCGAGACCGTGTACGGCCTGGGCGCCGACGCACTAGACGCCGGTGCCGTGGCACGGCTTTATCAGGCCAAGGGCAGGCCCTCCTTCAACCCGCTTATCGTCCATGTACGCGAGCTCGACGATGCCAGGCAGATTGCGCGGTTCAACCCGGACTCGATGGCGCTTGCGGAGGCGTTTTGGCCGGGGCCGCTCACTTTGGTATTGCCGAAGAGTCAAAGCTGCAGGATCGCCGATCTAGCCACCGCCGGCCTCGAAACCGTCGCCATTCGGGTGCCTGCGAACGAGGTGACGCGCGAAATCCTGCGCGCGTTTGGCGGACCCATAGTGGCGCCATCAGCCAATTTGTCCGGGCACGTCTCGCCGACCACGGCCGCCCACGTTCAGCACGACCTGGCGGGGCGCATCGATCTTATCATCGATGGAGGACCGGTCGAGGTCGGCATTGAATCCACCATCGTCGGTTGCTTCGAGGTGCCGATGCTGCTGCGCCCGGGCGGCGTACCAAAGGACGAGATCGAGCGCGTGCTCGGGCGGACGTTGGCTGAACCGCCTCAGGGCACCGAGGGCGATACAGGCCAGCCGCTGGCGCCGGGCATGCTGGCCTCTCACTACGCGCCACACACAAGACTGCGGCTGAATGCGAACAGTATCGAGCCAGGCGAGGCGCTGCTGGCCTTTGGGCCAGATGATGTCACCGGAATTGAGGCTGCACGCGCGGTAATGAATCTGTCACCGCGTGGCGATCTGACGGAGGCCGCCGCCAATTTTTTCAGCTATCTTCGCGCGCTCGACACCCAAGGTGCGCGCGTCATCGCGGTGATGCCGGTCCCGTATCACGGGTTGGGCGAAGCCATCAATGATCGGCTACGTCGCGCGGCGGTAGAACGGTCGTGAGGAATCGCACAGAAGCAACCATGAATATTAGCCAGCCCGCAATCGCGCCGCTCACTCCCGAGCTGATCGACCAATTCCGCAAGATCGTCGGCGACAAATTTGCGATGACCGATCCCGCCGACATCGCGCCCTATCTCACCGAGGAGCGAGACCTGTTTCAGGGCCGATCGCCGTTGGTGCTGCGACCGGGCTCGACTGCGGAAGTGGCAGCGATCTGCAGGCTCGCCAGCGAGCATCGCGTCGCGCTGGTGCCGCAAGGCGGCAACACCGGTCTGGTCGGAGGGCAAACCCCGCATAATGGCGAGGTGGTCGTCTCACTGCGGCGGCTGGACAAGATCCGGGACATCGACATTGCCTCCAACACCATGACTTGCGAGGCTGGCGTGGTGCTGCAGATCGCGCAGCAGCGCGCTTCCGAACTCGACCGGCTGTTTCCGCTCTCACTTGGCGCCGAGGGGAGCTGCACAATCGGCGGCAATCTTTCGACCAATGCCGGGGGCACCACCGCGCTCGCCTATGGCGTAGCGCGTGAAATGGCGCTGGGGCTGGAAGTGGTGCTCGCGGACGGCCGTATCTTGAACGTGCTATCCAAACTGAAAAAGGACAACACCGGCTACGATCTGCGCAACCTCTTCATCGGCTCCGAAGGCACACTCGGGATCATCACGGCTGCGACTTTGAAATTATTTCCGAAACCGCGCGCACTGGAAACTGCCATCGTTGGCCTCAAGACGCCCGCGGCGGCGCTGAAGTTGCTCTCGATCTCGCAGAACGAGGCCGGCGGCACCCTGACAAGCTTTGAGCTTCTCTCTGAGGTCGCGGTCGATTTCAGCATCCGCCACGGCATCGACATCCGTGATCCCCTGGATAGCAGGCACCAATGGTACGTGCTGATGGAACTGTCGTCGCCGCGACAAGATGCGCGAGCCGCCATTGAATCGATCCTGGCGCAGGGACTTGAGAGCGGCATCGTCGATGACGCCGTGATCGCTGCGAATTTGGCCCAGCGAAGCGCGTTCTGGAAGCTGCGCGACGAGATGTCAGCAGCGCAGAAACCGGAAGGCGGCTCGATCAAGCACGACATTTCGGTGCCTGTCGTTGCGGTGCCCGATTTTATCGAGCAGGCCGATGCGGCGGTTTCAAAGCTTATCCCGGGCGCTCGGCCCGTCCCATTTGGGCATCTCGGGGACGGCAACATCCATTACAATGTGAGTCAGCCCATCGGAGGCGATCCAGCGGATTTCCTTGCACGCTGGCAAGACGTCAACGCTGCCGTATTCGAGGTCGTACTTCGGCTCGGCGGCTCGATCTCCGCCGAGCATGGCATCGGCGTTCTCAAGCGCGACGAACTGCCCGAGGTAAAGGACAAGGTCGCAATCGAGCTGATGCGCTCTATCAAGGCGATGCTCGATCCGCTCGGCATCATGAATCCGGGGAAGGTGTTGTGATTGCTGGAAGCGCCAGCCGGGCGTTGAGCATCAAGGCGCTTGAAGACGACGATATCGCCGAAGTGGTTTCGCTTTGGCAACGGTGCGGTTTGACGCGGCCGTGGAACGATCCTGCTGGCGATATCGCGCTGGCACGGAAGGAGACGAATGCAACGGTGCTGTTGGCCCGGAGTAACGGCGCGCTCGTCGGCTCGGTACTGGTCGGCCATGACGGCCATCGCGGATGGGTCTACTACCTAACAGTCGATCCAGATCATCGCTTAAGCGGCTACGGGCGTGCGATCATGAACGCAGCGGAAGACTGGCTGCGCGTGCGCGGCATCGAAAAGCTGCAGCTCATGGTTCGGGGAGACAACGCGAGAGTCCACGCGTTCTACCGGTCGCTCGGCTACTACGACCAGGAGCGCGTCGTGTTCGCGAAATGGCTCGATGGGCGCGAGCCGACCCCGTAGGCAAAACAGCAAGGCCAATCCATGAGCGTCTCCGACCGCATCCGCATCAACAATGTCCGTGTGCTCTCGGACGAACACTATACCTTGAAGACCACCTCCTTCAAATGGCGGCGAGACAACGGCAACTGGCAGACGCAGCAACGTGAGACCTACGACATCGGAAATGCGGCGGCGGTTTTGCCCTACAGTTTGGCGCGCCGAAGCGTCGTGCTGGTGCGGCAATTCCGTTACCCGGCGTATGTGACGGGCCACGACGATCTGCTGATCGAAGTCACCGCCGGAAAGTTGGACGATCAATCTCCAGAAGCTCGGATTCGCGCCGAGGCCGAAGAGGAAATCGGCTATCGGCTCGGCGAAATCAGGAAGGTGTTCGAAGCTTTCATGAGTCCCGGCTCGCTCACCGAAAAGCTGCACTTCTTCATCGCGGAATACCAGCCGGACATGATGATCGGAACCGGCGGCGGCATCGCGGCCGAGGGTGAGGAAATCGAGGTGCTTGAACTGGGATTCGATCAGGCGCTCGCGATGATCGGTGACGGCCAAATCGCGGATGCCAAGACCATCATGCTCCTCTACTATGCGGCGCTGAACATCTTCAACTAGAACAACGATCCCTGCCCCTCATCCCTGGCAACCGTCGCAGGGCGGTGCCGGGTTGCCCTGCCGGGTGCTTTCGCTTCTTCGGCGGCACTCTCCTCCGGCGTGATAGGCAGGATCAGCTGCGCGTCATCATTGGCCACACGATTGACGCGCGTCGATACCTCGTACCAGACAAATTCGCCTTCTGAAGGCGCGCGCAGCAGCCTCATCACTGTCCCGGCATCGTCCGCGCCACAGTCCAGCCAGTGGTCGAAATCGCCGGGTGCTATGCTGACCGGCACCCGATCGTGCAATGGCGCGAGATCCGGGCTGGCCGGCGCCGTGACGATGGCCACGGTATCAAGTTCCTCGCCATTGGGGCCAATCCACGTTTCCGCCAACCCCGCTAGTCCGAACGCAGCACCGTCGCGGCGGTGAATGAAGCACGGCCGCTTGCGGTTTTCAGCCAGCCGCCACTCGTAATAGCCATCGGCCGGGATCAGGCAGCGCCGTCGCCTGATGGCGTTCTTGAATGCCGGTTTTTCGGCGACCGTCTCCGCGCGCGCGTTGATGAGCAGGCTGAAGTTCCTGGGGTCCTTGACCCACGCCGGCAACAGGCCCCATCGCATCAGGCGAAAATGCCTGGTTCCGTTCTCCAAAATGACTACCGGTACGGGTTGCGTGGGCGCAATATTGTGCCTCGGCGGAAAATTAGGCTGCTCGACATAGCCGAATATCTGCCGTAAGGCCGCCGGGGCCGAGGTGATTACGAAGCGTCCGCACATTTCACTATCCAGATAGGGTCTGTTCAGTACCTTTTAACCCCGACCGTCAAGACTGCATCAGATGAAATCAAGGGCGTCAAAACCAGCGGATCGCAACAGACCACGCCATCCCGCCCCTGACAAAGCAAGGGTGGCCCAGTTGCGCGCCGCCAACATCAATCCCCGCACGGGGCTTGCGACCGATTATCTGAACCATTTTAACGAAGCCGTCATGCTGCTCGAGATGATCCCGGACATGCCGGAATGCGCGGAGGATTTCCTGGGCTGGCACCCTCTGACCTACCGCGAGCATTTTATGGCGTCTCATTTCAAGGCGCGCGAACTCGCGATCGAAGCCTACGATTCGGCGGACGCCATCATCCGCGCTGAATTCGATAATATCATTACAGCCATGACTTCGATCCTGACCTCTGTCGGTGAGGCCATGCGTGAGGCCCGCCAGGACAAAACGCGGGCCACCCTGGCCCACCAGGCGACCGGCTGGGTAAAGCCGCTTGTCGCTCTCGCGGGCGGCGTCATCAATGGCGGCTCCGAGGCTGACGTCGATTACATCATGACTCATTGATGGCGGTGATCGCGTCCGCCCAGCCGCGTCATCCCCAATTGGCTGTCAGTGCGGCGATCTTTCGCGACGACAAGATTCTTCTGGTTCGGCGCGCGCGGTCGCCTGCAAAAGGCCTTTATTCATTTCCGGGGGGCCGGGTTGAATTCGGCGAAACGCTGCACGCGGCTTTGCATCGCGAGGTGGATGAGGAAACCGCGCTGAAGATCGAGATCATAGGCTTAGCCGGATGGCGCGAGGTGGTGCCGGCAAGCTCACGCGCGGGGCACTATCTCATCATGTCGTTCGCGGCACGTTGGGCTTCAGGCGAGCCGGTGTTAAACGAGGAACTCGACGACTTCAGCTGGCTTAGGCCCGACCTCATCGGCGGGCTCCAGGTGACCGAGGGGCTGGCGGAGGTGATCAAGTCAGCATGCCGGCTGCTCGCCACCTGAAAGCTCCGCGACTTGCCTGCGCTGGTTTGAACAGGCATATCAGGTCTGTCCATGTCGAAGCATTTGTTAGCCGCTCTCATCCTCATCTCGATCTCCGTCTCCGGGCCTGCGCGAGCCCAGGACGCGGCAGCGCCGTTCGATGGGGATCTCCAGCGGCTAGCCGAGATCCTTGGCACGCTGCATTACCTCAGAGGGATTTGCGGCACCAATGAAGGCGCGAAATGGCGCAATCAGATGCAGGCCCTGATCGATGCAGAAACTCCCTCCGGGGATCGCCGCGCGCGCATGATTGCGGGCTTCAACAGGGGCTACAACGGCTTTCAGCAGACCTACCGGACCTGCACCCCGGCAGCGTCTGTGGCCATCCGCCGGTATATCGAAGAGGGCTCCAAAATTTCACGAGATCTGACCGCCCGCTATGCGAACTAGGCGTTCTGGAGGGGCAGTTCCGGTTGACATCGGTGTTGTCGTTAGCCGTTAACCTTTCCTAAAGAACTCACTAGGCGGTCTGATATCACATGCTAAACCACGTTTGTTGGAGCGTTCCGCCCTGGATCGCGTACAGAGTGTGAGTTTGATGAACGATCCAGCGTCTTTCGCCCCGCGCCGCGACCCCATGCCTGATCACGAACAGAAACAGGCAGCGCTCAGTTATCTGAGCGAGGCTTGGGCCGAAGCGCGCCACGATGGCGTCGACGGCGACTGTCTGGCGCAGGCGAGCCTGTTTGCTGCCTTCGCCGAATTGGTCGCGACCTACGGCGAAGACGCTGTGGCGAAGTTCGTCGAAGGGCTTCCGATGCGGGTCCGCAACGGCGAGTTTTCGACCGGGCTGCCGAGGCAGTAAGTTCAACCGTTCAGCGTCTCCAGAAAGCGCACCGGCTCACCAGTGGCCGGCGTGACCAACTCGCCCTGCCACATCACCGGTCTCCCACGCACGACGGTGCCGACCGGCCATCCGGTGACTCGCATCCCATCGTATGGGGTCCAGCCCGCCCGCGAGGCGACCCACGCGTTGGTGATGGTCTCGCTGCGCTTGAGATCGACCACCGTAAAGTCTGCATCGTAACCGGCCGCGATCCGGCCTTTACAGGCGATGTTGAACAACCGCGCGGGCCCCGCACTGGTGAGATCGACAAAGCGGGCCAGCGACAATCGGCCGGCATTGACGTGGTCGAGCATCAGCGGCACGAGCGTCTGGACACCGGTCATGCCCGAGGGCGAGGCTGGATAGGTCCTAGCTTTTTCCTCGAGCGTATGCGGCGCGTGGTCCGAGCCCAACACGTCGACAATACCCTGTTCGATGCCGCGCCAGATTCCCTCACGATGATCGGCCGAGCGTACCGGCGGATTCATTTGCGCGCGGCTGCCGAGCCGCTCATAGCACTCGGGAGCCGTCAGCGTGAGGTGATGCGGCGTTGCCTCGCACGACGCCACATCCTTGTGGTCGCGCAAAAATGCGATTTCCTGTTTCGTCGAGATGTGGAGCACGTGGATTCGTTTGCCGCTTTCACGAGCGAGTTTAACCAGGCGCTGGGTAGCCATCAGCGCCGCAGGCTCGTCGCGCCATACCGGATGCGATCGCGGATCGCCCTCTACTCGCAATCCCTTACGTTCATTGAGGCGGTATTCATCCTCGGCGTGAAATGCCGCCCGACGTCTGATGACCTTCATGATCCGCCGCAAGCTTTCGTCGTCCTCCACCAGCAAGGCTCCGGTGGACGAGCCGATGAACACCTTGACGCCGGCGCAGCCGGGCGCGCGTTCCAATTCGGCAAGATCCTGCACATTGTCTCGCGTGCCACCGATAAAGAACGCGAAATCGCAGTGCATGCGGTGATGACCGCGCCGCACCTTGTCCGCAAAAGTCTGCTCGGAGACGGTCAGGGGGTCCGTGTTCGGCATTTCGAACACCGCCGTGACGCCACCCATAACCGCACTCCGCGAGCCGGTTTCAAGGTCCTCCTTGTGGGTAAGGCCGGGCTCCCGAAAATGTACCTGGGTATCGATCACGCCCGGCAGGATGTGAAGGCCTTTGCAGTCGATCACCTCGGCGGCCGAACCTTTCCCAAATTCGCCGATTGCGGCGATACGGCCATTGGAGATGGCGATGTCACGGATCCCAACGCCGTCCTGATTGACCACGGTGCCGGACTTCAGAAGCAACTCGTATGTCTGGCTCATCATTCCTCGGCTTCGAGCTGCGCTCTGCAGACGCGCCCCGGGATCATCGCACACGCGCGCGGGTCTTGTCGTTTATGCCTTGGCGGCTTACGTTCCGCTGCACCATGTCGCAAGAGATTTTTACATGAAAGCAGCGTTCCTCCCCGATCGGGGCGTGCTCAAGGTCAGCGGCGAAGCCGCGCGCGACTTCCTGAACGGCCTTGTCACCACGGACATCATGCTGCTGCAACCCGGGCTGGCCCGGTTCGGCGCGTTGCTGACGCCCCAAGGCAAGATCGTCGCCGACTTTCTGATCACCGAAGCGCCCGGCGGTCATGGAGGGGGTTTCCTCATCGACTGCCCGCGCGCGCTCGCACCGATGCTTGCGGACAAGCTGAGCTTTTACAAGCTCCGCGCCAAGGTCGCGATTGAAAATCTATCCGATAGCCTAGGCGTGGTTGCGGCCTGGCAGGGTGATATCGCTACCAAGCCCGACTTGGCGTTCCCCGATCCGCGAAGCTCATCGCTCGGCTGGCGGATTTTCGCACCTGAGGAGCTCGCGCAAAAAGTCGCCGACCTGATCGGTGCGGAGCTGGTGGACAACGCTGCTTACGAGTCGCACCGCATCGCCTCCGGCGTTCCGCGCGGTGGGCTCGACTTCATGTACGGCGATGCGTTTCCGCATGAGACCAACATGGATCATCTGCACGGCGTCGATTTCGAAAAGGGGTGTTATGTCGGCCAGGAGGTGGTGTCCCGGATGCAGCATCGCGGTACGGCACGCACGCGAACGGTTCGCGTAGTCATCGATGGGCCAGCTCCCGAGCCGGGGACCACCCTTCTCGCCGGAGAAAAGCCCGTGGGCACCATGGGTTCGACCGCCGGCCATAACGGACTTGCCTTGATCCGGATCGATCGGGTGGCCGACGCCCTGCGGGACGGATTGCCGTTGCTGGCGGGCGGTCTTGCCGTTCGGCTAGCGGACCCGGGTGACCTCCTGAAACCGGCGAAGCAGATCGTGGCATGAGCCGATCCGCGCGCTTGCATGCCGATGGCCTGACGCGGTGTCCATGGCCCGGTGAAGACCCGTTCTACATGGCCTATCACGACACGGAATGGGGCGTACCGGAATACGACGATCGCGCGTTGTACGAGAAGTTGATTCTCGACGGTTTCCAGGCGGGGCTGTCCTGGATTACCATCTTGCGCAAGCGCGAAAATTTCCGCCGCGCACTCGACGACTTCCAACCCGAAAAGATAGCGCGTTACGATGCGAAAAAAATTCACGCGTTGATGAGCGATGCCGGAATCGTCCGCAACCGCGCCAAGATTGAAGGCGCCATCAATAGCGCCAAAGCCTATCTCAAGATCATGGAAGAAGGTCCCGGCTTTTCGGCGCTGCTGTGGGACTTTGTCGACGGCAAGCCCAAGATCAACAAGTTCAAGACTACCGCCAGCGTCCCGGCGTCTACCCCCCTGTCGATCAAGGTTTCAAAGGAACTGGCCGCGCGCGGGTTCAAGTTCGTCGGCCCGACCATCGTCTATGCGTTCATGCAAGCCACCGGCCTCGTCAACGACCATCTGGTCACTTGCTTCTGCCATGACACCTGCGCGCTGAAGCATCGTCCGCCGCCGCCCAAAATCAAATGACCGCGCGAAAACCGCTGTCCTCGCCAAGCTCCACCCGCGTGTGGCAGAGGATGTTGTCGGGCCGCCGGCTTGACCTGCTCGACCCCTCGCCGCTCGACATTGAGATTGCCGACATCGCCCACGGCCTGGCGCGAGTAGCGCGCTGGAATGGACAGACCAGTGGGGCGCACATCTTCTCGGTGGCGCAGCACACGCTTTTGGTAGAGGCGGTTATGCGCGAGCAGGCGCCGCGCGTCGATGTCAGCGTGCGGCTCGCAGCGCTACTGCACGATGCGCCGGAATATGTCATTGGGGACATGATTTCACCATTCAAGGCGGTGCTCGGCGGCGATTACAAAGCCGTCGAAAGGCGGCTTCTCTCGGCTATCCACGTCCGCTTCGGATTGCCGCCGGCCGTAGACCCCGCGGTGGCACGCCAAATCAAGGATGCCGACCGCGGCGCGGCCTACCTGGAAGCAACGCAACTGGCGGGGTTCGGTCAAGCCGAGGCGAGACGGCTCTTCGGCAGGGATCCCGGCCTCCCGCACGCGACCCGAGAGCATTACCTGACGCCCTGGACCGCTGCCAAGGCCGAGAAGCTGTTCCTCGAGCGTTTTAGCGGGTTACACACGTAAACGCGATGCTTGAAGGAGCTTTCAGGGTTCGGTACAGCGGCTATAATCGAAGCGCCTGAAGGAATCCCATGATCCACGTTTGCTCGCTCGCCGCCCTTCCTGAGACCGTCAAAGCCACAGGCGCCAGCCATGTGCTCACAGTGATGGCCAATGTCGATCAGGTGCAGCGACCGGAATCGGTGCTGGCCGCCAATCATCTGAAAGTGCAGATGGACGACATCACCGAGCAGATCGACGGGTTTGTCGCACCTTGCGATATGCATATCGAGCAGGTGCTCAACTTTGTGCGCGGCTGGGACCGCAACGCGCCCCTGGTGGTGCATTGCTATGCCGGGATCAGCCGCTCGACCGCGAGCGCCTTTGCCGCCGCCTGCTTACTCAATCCGCATCGCGATGAAATTTCGATCGCGAGGCAAATCCGGGCGGCGTCCCCGATCGCGTCGCCGAACCGTTTGATCGTTAGCCTGGCCGACAAAGCCATGGGACGCGAAGGCCGGATGCTCCGCGCGCTCGACGAAATGGGGCCGGGTAGCATGACAGTCGAGGGCCGACCGTTTCGCATCGATCTGGACTGATGCGCGCAACCACAAGCGCCTAAGCTGAACAGCGCAATGCTGTCACGTGCTCGCCGGCCAACGAGCTAACCGCCAACGGCGAACGCTCGCCGCGAGCCCAGCTGTCAGGCCGCCCTGACAGTGCTGAGGAACTTGTCCATTTCCAGCTTGAGGCGGCTGCTTTCGACTGAGAGCGATTGCGCCGAGGACAGCACCTGGGATGAGGCGGAGCCGGTTTCGCTCGCACCTTGCTGCACATCCGTAATGTGCGAGGAGACCTGCTGAGTGCCCTGCGCAGCCTGTCGCAATTTTAATTGTGCTTAATTTTCAGAATCGTATGAATACGGAGAATGAGCGGAAGTCGCACCGTCCGGCCCTAGAGTCAGGCCGCCCGGATGGTGTCCAGGAATTTGTCCATTTCCAGCTTGAGCCGGCCGCTTTCGGCCGATAGCGATTGCGCCGAGGACAGCACCTGGGTCGACGCCGAGCCGGTTTCGCTCGCGCCACGCTGCACGTCCGTGATGTGCGAGGAGACCTGCTGAGTGCCCTGCGCAGCCTGCTGGACGTTGCGGGAAATCTCTCTCGTCGCGGCGCCCTGCTCTTCCACCGCGGCTGCAATCGCCGATGATATCTCCGAGAGCCGTTCA